>CAYTLI010000095.1:0-9679 GCA_964438455.1 uncultured Pseudohongiella sp. | reverse complement strand
ATGACGATGCTGCCCTTGAGCAATAGCTTCCTCAATACCAGTCCGATATCGAACTTCGCGTATTTGGCGTCTTCCACGCCGAGGGCGATGTTCTCGAAATCACAGAATACTGCGAGGTTTGCGCTTTCGTGTTCAGCCATGGAGTCTCCAGAAAAGAAAAAAGTGAAGAAAAGTCAGATAAGGAGTCAGAGTACAGGGGACACCCACAACTTAACAACTTAATGGGTTGGGAGTTTGGGGTTTTCAATCTTAAGCAATCTTAAGGGACACCCACAACTTAACAACTTAATGGGTTGGGGGTTTGGGGTTTTGGGGTGGTGTGGTCTATGTTTGGGGTATGCCAAGGAGAGGGCGACTACATATTCCGGGTGGGTGTTATCACCTTATGGGGCGCGGGTTGGAGCGGCGCGCTGTCTTTGCCCAGGCTGCTGACAAGAAGGACTTTCTGGATCGATTAGGTGCTTGCCTGGCGCACAGCGAGGCGCAGTGCCTGGCCTGGGCGATGATGTCCAATCACTACCACTTGCTGATCAGGGCTGGCTCGCAACCGCTTTCGCGGCTGATGGGTCCGCTGCTGGGTGCTTATGGTGGAAGCTATAATCGGCGGCATGGGCGCGTGGGTTATGTTTTTCAGAACCGCTTTAAATCAGTGCTTTGCGAGGAAGACGGTCATTTACTGGAGTTGATTCGCTACATCCATCTCAACCCGGTCAGGGCCAGGATGGTGTGTAGTCTGCAAGTGCTTGATCACTATCCATGGACGGGTCATGCAGGCATCGTGAACAGGAAGCCCTACCGCTGGCATGCAAGCGATGAGGTGCTCCGCCTGTTTGGCGAGACACGCAGGAAAGCCACCAGCGCGTACCGCAAATTCTTGCAACACGGCATCGATTTCCCCATCACTACCAATCTTTCCGGCGGCGGTTTAGTTCGCAGCCATGGTGGCTGGGAAGCCATCAATCGCCTCAGGAGTGAGCACGCGCGAAGCATAGGAGATGAGCGGATTCTCGGTAGTGGGCGGTTTGTCGAACAAGCGCTGGCGGATGACGAGCTGGGTCTGGATCGTCAAACCCTCAGGCAACAACAAGGGTGGACGCTGGATCTCCTGGTTGACTGTGTTTGCAAGGCTTACTCGGTCGAGGCGCAGGATCTGACGAGGAAAGCGCGGGGCAATAAGCTGTCTATTGCCAAGTCGCTTATCTGCTACTGGGGAGCAGAAGAGTTGGGATTAACCCGGTTAGCGCTTGGCCTGAAGCTGGGCGTTAGTCAGCAAGCCGTCTCCAGGTGGGTGCAGAAGGGCAGGCGCTATTGCCAATCTGAAAATGTAAGTTTCGATAGTTTGCTGCGTTAAGTTGTTAAGTTTAGGGTGTCCCCTATTAGATTACACCAGATCTGTATGGCCACCTCGTCCCTCAGCTTGTCCTGTCGAACTTCCAGCATGACGCTGGGCAGTCCCCGCCGTTCACCCTGCACCGGCAAGGTATAGTCGACTTCCTCTTCCACGGCATAGGGTTCATTGTCGCCGATCCGGTCTTCGGTTCGCAGGCGCAATTCCTTCAGAATCTGCCTGGCCCAGGCCTTGCTGTGGTCATAGCACACCCCAATGGACCACGGCCGCTGTTGCCCGGCGATCACTGCTGTGAAGCTGTGGATACTTAACAGCCTGGTAGTTGCTGGATTTCGTATCGAGAGTAGTGAGGCGATGGCATCATGATAAGGCTCAAACAAGTGCAGGCGGCGACGCTCGACGTCTGCGTCGGTGGGTTGTTCATTCGCTGGAATCGCAATGCCGTCACTCTGCGTCGGAATAGAGTCGGCATGCCCCGGCGAGCGATTGCAGTCGATTACCAGGCGCGAGTAATTGCTCAGGACCAGGGTGGCTCCGAGTCGGGCGGAGAGCTTGCGAGCCAATAGGGCGGCGCCCGGGTCCCAGGCTATGTGTTCCTGTAGTTGTATCGAACTGAGGCCGAGAGTGCCGAGACTGCGGGGAATACGATTGGAGGCGTGGTCGCAGACCAGCACGATGGGACAAGTCCCCATTGGCCGGACAATCTCTACGGCCGGCGGCTCATCATCTGCGAGCAGTGCTTCGGCGATCATAGATACCGTCATGGTAACTCCACAACCTCGTCGGCCCGCACCATGAACTCTTTGAGCAGGGTTTCTCCGAAACTGTTGCTCAAAGACACATCTGCGGCGTCTCTACCCTGGGCGATCAGGACACGGCCAATCAGGGGTTTGTTGTTGCGGGGGTCGAACACATGCCACTCACCGTCGAGGTAGGCCTCGAACCAGGCCGCAAAATCCATGTCGGCATGAGGTGGCGGCACGCCAATGTCGCTGAGGTATCCCATGCAATAACGTGCGGGGATATTCATGCAACGGCAAAAAGTGACGGCAAGGTGAGTGTAATCCCGACACACGCCCTTCTGCTCATAGTACACCTGGGCCGCCGTCATAGTATTGCGGGCGTGCTCGTAGCCGAAAGTGATGTGGTTATGCACAAAATCGCAAATGGCCTGAACGCGTTGCCAGCCGGTGGGCGAATTACCAAACAGGCGCCAGGCCTCATTTGATAGCAAATCTGTTTCGCAATAACGGCTACCCAGCAGATAGACCAGGGTTTCATCGGGCAAGGTTTGTACGGGAAACTGCCTCGCTGTGGCAGAGATCTTGTCCGGTAAGCCCGAGTCCTGGATCAGGGTCTGATTGGATATGCGCGTCTCTCCCGGCTGCAGGGTCAGGCGGGTGACCCAATTGCCATAGATGTCGCGATATCCGCTTAGTGGCAGGGGCGGATCGGTCCTGATCATGTCCGGCTCCAGCAGAAAAGGTGTGTGGGAAGAATGTACATTCAGCGTCAGGATCATCGGCGTGACCTGTGTGCAGCTGTAGACCATTTCGTAGCCCAGACGAATCTTCATGGAACCAGGGGACACCCACAACTTAACAACTTAATGGGTTGGGGATTTGAGGTTCTGGAAAGGCTTACCCGGTCGAGGCGCAGGATCTGACGAGGAAAGCCCGGGAAAATAGACTGTTCATAGCAAAGTCTCTGATCTGCTATTGGCACCAGAGGAGTTGGGATTAACACGGTTAGCGTTTGTCCTGAAATTGGGCGTTTGCTAGCAAGCTATCTCCAAGTGGGTGATGAAGGGCAGGTGTTTTTGCCAATCTGAAAATGTAAGTTTCGATAGTTTGCTGCGTTAAGTTGTTAAGTTGAGGGTGTCCCCTCACATTGGTTTGCTGACCGTTGAAAAGACCGGTTGCACTCCCAGTCGTTGCCCGATGAATCCAGATGTGCGTTGGCTGGAATGTCGATGAGCAGGCATGATTGTTCCAGCTTCTTATATCCCCTTGCGCAGAGCCATTCATTGCCCTCATCCTCAAGATAAGCATTTTCAGGGACATCAATTTCGATACACTGTTGTGATGTTTTCTGATAGCCGCGCTCGCATTGCCAGTCGTCCCCGCGGCGATCAAGAAAAGCATGCTGCGGAATTGCAATCGCTACGCAGGATCCGGCCGACTCTTCGTAGCCGCGCACGCATTCCCAGCCCTGGCCGTGAGAGTATCCAGTGGCATAGGCGTTGTCCGGGATAGTGATCATGACACAGGCATTCTCTGTGGCCCTGTAGCCCTTACCGCACTCCCAGCCTGATCCATAATTAGATCCGGTGAGAATCGCGTTTTCCGGTAGATCAATCTTGTTGCATTCGGCTTCACGTTGCCGCAAGTTACTCCGGCTTGGCCTGTACCCTCTTTCACAGGTCCAGCCCCGGCCATACTGGGCTTCAACTAGATGGGCATTGGCTGGCACGATCACTTCCTCGCAAGTGTTTCTGTTTTTCAGGAATCCACGAAGACATTTCCAGGAAGAGCCATAAGCATCCAAATACGCGTTTTCTGGCACTTCTATGGGAAGGCATTCTTCGTCAACCTTTTTGTATTCTCTTAAGCAGTCCCAGCCGCGACCAAACTCCTGGCTATAAGAGTTGGCGGGCAGCTCGCTGAGATCATCTGACTGTGCGTTTGCGTTGGCTGAGTAGATGAGAAAAAATCCGATCATCGCGATGCAGATTAGTGAACTTCCTTTCGTGCTTGTTATCATTACCATGGTCCTGAGTGTCGTACTGAAAATAAATGGAGACTGGTCGTTGTACGTGGTGCATAGGGCTTTCACCCGTATGTCTGTATTCTGGGCGGTCTCGCGTGTCGGTGAATCTGAGGATCAGGGGATACTCCCTGACTCAAATGTATTGCTGGGGAAAGTGTGAATTGTTTGATGACTAGCCTATTTCGGGTTCGGTGCGCTGGCATTATCGCGTTCCGCATAACGAACCGCGTCGGTAAGTTTGTCGTAGCGGTGTTGTTTGTAGAAATACACCTGCTTCGTCGAACTTGTAATGCCTAGGCGCTCCATAGATGCCTTGTCTTTCTCGTTTATCTTGCTTTCGTCGTTCACTGTAGTCTCCTGGTTTAGAGCTTTGCTCTTGATGTAGTGTGGTGGGTGTCTCGTTCTGCTGTGTGCGTGATCATGGTCATCCCTGAACATCTTTGGCAGATAGAAAATGTGAATAGGTGCCGTTGTTATCGCGCTCGTAAACCTTGCTTGCCAGATCATGGATTCGCTCGCGCTCCGCATCGAATGTTTGCAGAAATCCTGATTCCATATCGCGCATTTCCGGGCACAAAAGTTTGAGCGCATCCGTTGCTATGAAAAATGACACTTCTATAGCGCAGTCATATCCCCAGAAGCAGACGCGGCCTTTGCTGGCGTCAAAACTGCGGCAGGGGTTAGGAAACCTCAACACTATTGCTGTCTCCTAATTACCAAGAACATTCTTAACCTGCTTGTCAGCTCTCTTCGCGGCCCTTTTTTGTTTCTGAGTCAGAACAGCCTTCTTCTTGGTTTCTCGATTGCCTTTTTTCTCTTTGCTCATGATGTCGATTCCTGTTAATGCCTGGGTTGGTGGTTCAGAACGAGAAAGTCCGAGTCGTTCTCTCTAGAAGACAACGATTACTAAATGGAAGCAGGGGCCTCACCATTCTCAGCAAACGGGAGTTGCAAGTCCTTCGCGATTGCTCGCTGTGCCATTACGTCGCGTTTGATCTGGGTGGATGAGGTTCGTTTATCGTATTGAACCTTGACAATTTCGGCCCCTCTGCGACGCAAATAATTCTCTACTTCAATGTTGTGAGCTTTGCGCCCCCAGTCTTCCCCGACAACGAATATGTCTACATCCAGCGCCTCACAGGCTGAAACATATTCAAGCTCAAAGTATGGACGAACTATATCCACACAGCGCAAGGCCTTTAGCATTTGCATTCTTTGTTTATGGGGAACTACCGGTCGATAGGGTTTATAGGAATTTACGACACGGTCAGAAGCAACACCTACTGCCACCACACTGCCAATCCTTCGACAATGCTCCAGCAGTGCCAGATGCCCAACATGCAACATGTCAAAAGTGCCTACTGTATATACAACCATCTACTTTTTACTCCTGAACTTATGCGATCCTGAATTATCCAGCCGCGCTGGATAGGGTTACTATGCTAGATAAGCTTCCAAGCATAGATACCGGTAATACTCACCGTGTAACTGGCTAGCACATAAACGCTTACAGGATTCCCTGACAATTTTGGCGTCTTGATCTGTGCAACGTTTAATGCGGCTAGCAATAGGCAAACTGAATAGAGAACGTAAGCAAAGATCGCTTCACCAAAAAAACCATCAAATAGAAACAGAAAAACCAGAACAATACTGTTGTTGTCCAGAGCCAGGCCTGTGTATTTGGAATCAGAAGAAAGGCCGTAAGTGCTAAAGTAGCTTAAGCGAATTGCGGCGGCAGCAAGAATAGTAAATGCGCCCAGTAGAAAAACCGGCTCAAATTTTCCATAGCTTAGAAGCAGAATGGCCGGAGTAACGCCGTAGCTTACGATATCTATCACCACATCAAGCTGGCCACCAAAAATTCGATCCTTACCAGTTCGCCCCGCCATTCGGCGCGCAATAAGTCCATCTGCCCAATCGAATGCAACTGCCCAGATCATGCCGATCATTGCGCCGTAATAGACGCCTAGGATGCTGAGATAGATTGCTGTTACTGTGCAGGCCAATCCTGCTAACGAGCACAGGTTTGGGACATCTTTTACATAAGAAAGAATTCTGGGTTGCGGTTCGTCTTGGTCTACTTGTGCTGTTGTCATCACTGTCCAAATAAAATACACGCAAGGTCGCAAGTCGATGGGTCAACGCGACTTCGAAAGTGAAATAAGCTTCTAGCTAGAATCAGAAAGCAGACTGGCTATAAGGGAAAATCAACACCAAGCAATCGAACAAAATAGTCGAATAGCACTCATCGAGTAGAAATGTTCTAGAGTGCGCGAGGCATCAGGTACGTCTATGGTGCGGTAACAGCCGGTGGTAGTTGAAGACAAAAAGAGATATCGGGGGTGTGACGCCCCATCTGCACTACCGTCGGGATGCAATATGGAGATTCAGGGCCAATGTGCCGGAAAACTCGATATGCCAAAGGATTGAATGCCCACTATACGCCTATTTGTAGCGTACTAACAGAAATAGTTGGGAAAGCGGGAGGGGACACCCACAACTTAACAACTTAACATTTGATTTTGCTTAAGTTGTTAAGTTGTGGGTGTCCCCTCAAGACTCTCCCACCGCGAATACGCCGCTTCAAGTTCGGCCTGAATCTTGTTGGCTTGTTCCAGCACTTCGTCTATCTGGCTCTGCTCGCCACTGTAAAAATCCGGTTCCGCCATGGCGGCATTCAACTCTTCTAGTTTGTTTTCCAGGCGTTCGATCAGCTTGAGCTGTTTCTCCAGTTCTTTCTTCTTTTTATGGGCGGATTGCTTGTCGGCATTGTTGTCGCCTTTGGCGGGCCTGTTTGTAGCGTGTGCAGCATGCTTCCCAGGATCTTTGCCGCCTGGTTTTGCCGCGTCTCCCTGCCGTTCCTCAATGGCCGACAGGCTGCCGCCCTTGCTCACCCAGTCGCTGTAGCCGCCCACGTATTCTTCAATTTTCCCATCTCCTTCAAACACCATTAGGCTGGTGACCACGTTGTCCATAAACTGCCGGTCATGGCTGACCAGCAGCACCGTGCCTTCGAACTTCAGCAGGATGTCTTCCAGCAGTTCCAGGGTTTCGATATCCAGGTCATTGGTTGGTTCGTCCAGTACCAACACATTGGCCGGCTTGCTGAATACCTTGGCGAGAATGGCGCGGTTCTGTTCGCCGCCGCTGAGTGCCTTGGCCGGGGTGCGGATGCGGTCGGGGGTGAACAGGAAATCGTTCAGGTAACTGATGGCGTGTTTGCGTTTGCCGTTGATCTCGATGAAGTCCTGGCCACCGCAGACGTTGTCGATCAGGTTCTTGTCCAGGTCCAGGTGTTCCCGTAACTGGTCGAAGTAGGCGATGTCGAGTTTGCTGCCGAGTTTTACTTTTCCCTCTGTGGGTTGCAGTTTGCCCAGCAGGATCTTGAGTAGGGTGGACTTGCCGGCGCCGTTGACCCCGACGATGCCGATGCGATCACCTCGCATCACGGTGCTGGAGAAATCCTTGATCACCACATTGTCGCCAAAGCGATGGGAGATCCTGGTGAGTTCCACCACCATCTTGCCCGAGCGGTCGCCCTGGCTGGCTTCGAAGCTGGCCTTGCCTTGTTGGGTTCTTCGCTGGCTACGCTCCTTGCGCAGGGCTTGCAGTGCCCGTACCCTGCCTTCGTTACGGGTGCGCCGCGCCTTGATGCCCTGGCGAATCCACACTTCTTCTTCTGCAAGTTTCTTGTCGAATAATTTGTTGGCGGTTTCCTCGGCGGCCAGCTGTTCTTCGCGAAAGCGCAGGAAGCGCTGGTAGCTGCCCTGGAACTGATGCAGGTGGCCGCGGTCGAGTTCGGCAATCTCGTTGGCGACGTTCTCCAGGAAATTACGGTCGTGGGTGATCAACAATAAGGCGCCGTGATAGTCCTGTAGTTGTTTCTCCAGCCATTCAATGGCCGGGATGTCCAGGTGGTTGGTGGGCTCGTCCAGCAACAGCAAATCCGGCTCTCTCACCAGGGCCCGGGCCAGGGCCACGCGCTTGCGCCAGCCACCGGAGAGTTCGCGCATCAACTTGTCCGCCGGCAATTGCAACTGGCTGATGACGGTGTCTACCTTCTGCCCCAGGCTCCAGCCTTGTTTGGCTTCCAGTTGTGCCTGCACCCGTTCCAGTTGGGCCATGTCGGCGTGAGCATAGTCGGCGATCAGGTGATGGTATTGCTTGAGCAGCTCGCCCACTTCGCTCAGCCCATCGGCCACCATGTCGTACACGGTCTCATTGTCGGCTTCAGGCAGGGATTGTTCCAGCCAGGCTACCTGTATGCCCGGGCGCATCCAGCGCTCGCCACCGTCGGGCTGGATTGAACCGGCGATCAACTTCAATAGGGTGGTTTTGCCGGCACCGTTACGGCCCAGCAAGCCGATGCGCTGGCCCTTGGTGATCTGGAAATCCACTTCGTCCAGCAGGATGTGGGTGCCGAAGTTGAGAGAGACTTTGTCGAGGCGGAGCAGGGGCATGGGGCCGCAGTATACAGGTAGGGGACACCCTCAACTTAACAACTTAAGCGAAATCTACTGAAAATCTACTGTTAAGTTGTTAAGTTGTGGGTGTCCCCAGGTTCAAAAACCCTATCTTTTCGCGCTGACCCCATTTATTCTGCGCATATATCCTGGTTTAGATTCTAACCAAGTTCCTAATCAGTTCCTCACAAGAGAGTGCCAATGGCCAGAACCAACTATTCATTTGAGAAACGACAGAAAGAATTAGCTAAAAAGAAGAAAAAAGCGGAAAAGCGTGAAAAGAAGATGGCCAAAGGTGCTGAAGACGATCAAACTCCATCGGCCGAGGAAGCGGATACAGCGACAGAACAATCTACAAACTGAGAATCAACTACTCGATTTTCAGATTGTGCATTGAGTTTCACATCATCAATAGCAATTCATCAACAACAGAGAAAATAGTATGAGTAAGGGTACAGTTAAGTGGTTCAACGCAGACAAGGGTTTTGGCTTTATTACTCCAGAGGATGGTGGCAAAGACCTTTTCGTTCATCATTCTGAAATTCAGAGTGGTGGCGGTTATGCCACGCTGAATGACGGACAAGCGGTAGAGTTTGAAGTTGGCCAGGGACAGAAAGGCCCGTGTGCTAATAAAGTTGTACCAATCTAGGGGAAGGGGGGTAGGGACACCCACAACTTAACAACTTAACTGGTTGGGGATCAAAGGGATCTGAGTATTTTGTTGGAGGGCTCTAAATCGCATCACTAACACTACTCAAATTAAACCCACCCACCTTCAATGTCGGCACCACAATCGGTGTACTCACCGAACTGTTCTCACTGGCCGCCACTCGGGTAGTAGGCCCAACCATCTCCACATTCTGCAGCATCTCCGCCAGTGACTGGTTGAACCGGAAATTCGTCACTGGCCGGCTGATCCTGCCGTCTTCAATCAGGAATGTGCCGTCCCTGGTTAAGCCGGTGTAGGAAATGATTCTCGGGTTCAGCCCGCGGATATACCAGAACCGGGTAAGCAGCACGCCGCGTTCGGTGGAGGCGATCATTTCTTCCAGCGAATCGTTGCCGCCGGCCATGATCAGGTTGCTGGGTCCGGCCAGTG
>CAYTLI010000094.1:9395-9963 GCA_964438455.1 uncultured Pseudohongiella sp. | reverse complement strand
TGTTATGCAGGAGTCTATCCAGGCAGCTTTCACAGTGGTGAGAAGTCGCGCGAAAGCCCTTGGTTTAGATGCGAATTTTCATGAAAAATTTGACCTGCATATCCACGTACCTGAGGGCGCCACACCCAAAGATGGCCCCAGCGCGGGAGTGGGTATGTGTACTGCACTCGTGTCCGTGCTCGCCAATATTCCGGTCCGAGCAGATGTAGCGATGACCGGAGAGATTACCCTGCGAGGACAGGTTCTTCGTATTGGCGGTTTGAAAGAGAAGTTACTGGCTGCACACCGCGGAAACATTAAAACTGTGGTGATTCCTGCCGACAACGAGAGAGATTTGGCAGAAATTCCAGACAACATAAAAGCGGATCTGGAAATTGTGCCTGTTCGCTGGATTGATGAAGTTTTGGAACATGCTTTGCAATATCAACCCACTCCTTTAAATGCTGATGAGAAAGATGAAGCTGAAAAGGAAGCTGGTAAAGATGATAAAGAGCAAAGTAGTGATGAAACGCACATAAATACTCATTAGATACGGGTGTTTTCGGTTGACACGGCTTTTCGCCTGTTG
>CAYTLI010000094.1:0-9385 GCA_964438455.1 uncultured Pseudohongiella sp. | reverse complement strand
ATAAAGATTCGGTCGTACGGCAAGTATGACGGTGCTTTCAGGGGATTAAGTTCATTTTTTCATCGTGCCAACGAAGTGATTTTTGAACGGATCACATAACGAATTTTGTGTCTCGTTGGCACTTCGAAAACAACTAAAAAGAAAAACTCATTTTTATCGTCAAACTGAAAAGGGGATAACGTGAATAAATCAGAATTAATAGACGCTGTTGCTGCTAGTGCTGACCTTCCAAAAGCTGCTGCTGGTCGTGCGATTGATGCGATGCTCGATGCCATTACAGACTCGCTCAAGAAAGACGATCCGGTAGTACTGGTAGGTTTCGGTACTTTTGCAACCAAGAATCGAGCTGCCCGAACTGGACGTAATCCTCAGACAGGTGCGCCGATTGAAATCAAGGCGGCCAGGGTGCCTAGCTTCAAAGCAGGCAAGGCGCTGAAAGACTCAGTCAACTCATAAAGCTCAGGCAGAGATACTGCTGACAGAGCTTGTGCAGGCAGGGATAGTGGTAGTAACAACAGTCCCTGTCTGGACGACCCCGAAAAGCAGGTATCCAAGGGTTATTTAGGGCGAGCGAAAGCCCTGAAATCCCTGTAAAATTGCGAGGCGCATCTGTGATGCGCCTTTTTTAGTTTCAGGACATTGAAAAACAGACAGTTTTTGACCGCCACGGTCGTCCCGGCGGCCATAAAGCCTTAAAGGGGGAAGAGCCCCTCGAAAAGCAAGAGAAGAGTGCTAGAGAGTTATGCTTCAAGATATTAGAGACAATTCCCAGGGTGTTATTGCCAAAGTCATTATCGGCCTTATCGTGGCCGTGTTCGCGCTATTTGGCGTGGAATCGATCATTGGTGGCTTCATCACCTCACCACCGGTAGCAGAAGTAAATGGCGAAGAGATTACTGAGGCGCAATTACAATTCAGCACACAGTCACTACTGACTTCTATCGGTGCTGGTGCTGATTTTGATCAGACTCTTCTCGAGCAGGTCGCACTCAATCAACTGATTGAAGAGACCATATTGAAGCAATCGGCTAATCGGGCAAATATGCTGGTCTCTTCCGATCGTATTGATAGATCTATCCTCGAAAATCCAAACTTCCAGATTAACGGTGTGTTCGATACCGACCTGGCAGTTCGTACGCTTGCCAGCCAGGGCTATAACGTTCCTTTGTACAGAGATTCGCTCAGCCAAAGCATGCTGCTTGGTCAGATCGTCAACGCGTACTCCAATTCAAACTTTATAACCGAGTCTGAACTACAGACTATCGCTGAGCTATCCGAGCAAACGCGGGACTTTCGCTATGTTTCCGTCACTATGGGAACCCGTACACTCGGCACGCCCATAAGTGATGAAGAAATCAACGCCTACTACGAGGCTAACCAGGACGAGTTTGTCGAGCCTGAGACAGTCGTAGTGCAATACGTGTCACTGAGCAAAGATAGCATTGGCGGAGAGATTATTGTCGATGAGGCAGAACTACTGGCGCAGTACGAGGCTGAGCGAGAGGACTTTGAAGGGGGTTCCGAAAAACGCGCGGCACATATTCTTTGGGAAATCGGTAGCGGACAAACCGAAGCGCAAGTCATCGCAGAAGCTGCAGAAGTAAAACAACGTATTCTCAATGGCGAAGACTTTGGTGACCTGGCCCTCGAATTCTCGATAGATACGATATCGGCCGAGCAGGGTGGAGACATCGGCTACACCGACGGTAGTGCATTTCCAGAACCAGTGGAGCTGGCACTGACTGAATTGTCATTGAATGAGATATCTGACCCGGTTGTTTCCGAGTTTGGTGTGCATCTTATTAAATTGACCGAAGATGCCGAACGTGTGTTTGAGAGTTTCGAAGAGGTTTCTGCACGAATAGAGCGCGAACTGAAGAGTGCGGAAGTCGATCTTATCTATAACGAAAGACTCGAAGATCTTTCAAACATTGCCTTTGAATCAGCTGATCTGCAAAACCTCTCCAATGAGTTGGGTCTGGAGATTCAGGAAAGCCCCGCCATCGGCAGGCAGGGCGGCCCAGGCGTGCTTGGAAATCCGGCCCTGGTTGCTGCAGCGTTCTCTGACGAAGTGTTGTTGGAAGGTAATAACAGTGACGCGATAGAGGTCTCTGATTCACAGGCAATCGTGTTGCGTGTGCTGCAATACAACGAGGCCTCGGTATTGCCAATCGAAGATGTGCAGGCCGAAATCGCCGTCTTGTTGAGAACCGAGATGGAGAGGGAGGCAGTACAGGAGTTGGGTGAGCAGCTAGCGATTGCTGCACAGGAAGGTGGCGATCTCGAAGCATTGCTGGCCGAAAATGAACTACAGTGGGAAGAAGCTCTCGACACTCCACGCGGAGCTTTTAACGTGAACAGAGAGATTGTCGGTCACGTATTTGCCATGCCCGCGCCAGATGACTCACCGGTATATTCGAGCCTGACTCTGTCCAATGATACCTTTGTGCTGGTTGAGTTGAATGATGTGGAGCCCGGCAGCCTGGATGCGCTGGCGGAAACCCAGCGCGAACAGATTGAAAATTCTATAAAGACAGATCTTGGTGCCAGCGACTTTGGTTCATTCCTGGCCAGTCTGCGTGACAACGCAGATATCAACGCACCAGCGCTCGAACAGGAGCCTTTCTAAAGCCACTCACAGTGGGCAATCAGGCTTGCTCCAGATTGCCCATGGCTGTGGTGTTGAAACCACCATCCACATACAGTATTTCGCCAGAGATGCCCGACGCCAGATCGGAGCACAGAAATGCTGATGCGTTACCAACTTCTTCGATAGTCACATTGCGCCGCAGTGGCGTCTGTGCGGCATTGTATTCCAGCATCTTGCGAAAGCTCTTGATACCGGCAGCGGCGAGGGTCTTGATTGGCCCCGCTGAGATGGCGTTGACGCGAGTTCCCTCAGGCCCAAGGCTCGAGGCCATGTAGCGAACGTTAGCTTCCAGGCTCGCCTTGGCCAAACCCATCACATTGTAGTTAGGCAAACTGCGCATCGCACCGAGATAGCTCAGGGTTAACAGTGAACCATTGCGGCCAGCCATCAGTTCCTTGCCGGCCTTCGCGAGGGCGACGAAACTATAAGAACTGATTTCGTGGGCTGTAAGAAATCCTTCACGGGTGGTGACGTCCACATAGTTGCCATCCAGTTCATGGGCCGGCGCATAAGCCAGGCAGTGGACGATGCCATCAAGGCCGTCCCAGCGCTCAGAGAGGCTGCAGAATACATCGTCGATCTCCTGGTCGTTAGTCACGTCACAGGGGAAAACGAGGTCAGATCCCCAGCTCTCCGCAAATCCGAAAACACGACCCTTGAGCTTTTCATTCTGATAGGTGAATGCCAGTTCGGCGCCTTCCCTGTGCATTGCGGCAGCAATCCCGGAGGCAATGGAGAGTTTGCTGGCTACACCAAGAACCAGAATACGTTTACCTGCTAAAAATCCCATAAATTCGAGCCCACGTCGTACGTTAGAAAGTAGTTTATTGTAATTGCTTATTTGATACCGTGCATGAAGTGTTTCAATAGAGGCACGATCAGCAGTGCCAGCACACCAGCAGCAATGGAGTACCAGCCAGCGGTGGCATAGACCTCCATGTAGCGATCCAGTGCTGCGCCAGGATCTACCACTTCGCCACCAACCGTATCAGAACCGGTCATGGCTGCAATCGTACCAGACACATAATTACCCGCAGCTGAGGCGAGGAACCAGCAGCCCATCATCATGCCGACAACCTCCGGTACAGACAGCTTCGTTGTCATCGACAAACCTACCGGCGATATACAAAGTTCGCCAGTGGTATGCAGTAAATAAAGAAGCACCAGCCAGATCACGGCAACCTGGGTCGGGTCGCTGGCAATGGATGCGCCGTAAACCAAAAACAGGAAACCAAGTCCCAGTTGTATCAGGGAAAGAGCAAACTTCATCGGCGTTGAAGGCTCCCAGCCCTGTTTTGCCAGGTACAACCACATCATATTGAACAATGGTGCGAGAGTTATGATGAAGAACGCATTCACTGACTGAAATGCTGCTGCGGGAATGACAAAGCCGAAAATTTCGCGATCGATATTGCGGTCAGTCATCAGGTTTAGTGAGCTGCCCGTTTGCTCAAACAAGGACCAAAAGAGTATCTGATAGCTCATCAATACCAGACACACGAGCATTCTGTTCCGATCATGGGGTTCACACTGGGTGAATGCATACACGACTACCACCAGCGTCATTACCACCAGTGACGTGCCCAGGATGCCTCCGACCACGGCGCGGTATTGCATCAGTTGCCAACAAACCAGAACACCGACAAAGGCGAGGATGTAGATCAGCCATTCCCGGTTGATGCCCATGGCCACCGGCTGTGACAGGAATTCAGCATCATTGGGCTTGCCAGCTTCACCGAAGAAATGCTGGCCACGAATAAACACCAGCAAGCCAAACAACATTCCTATGCCTGCGGCGCCGAATCCCCAAGAAAAACCCATGTACTCGAGAAGGAAGCCGCAAATTATGGCGCCGAAGAATGAGCCCATATTGATGCCCATGTAGAAGAGGGTGAATGCGCCGTCTCTGCGTGGATCATGTCGTTCATACATTGATCCAACCATGGTTGAAATATTGGCCTTCAGGAAACCTACGCCCATGATGATGAGGGCGAGGGAGAAATAGAATATCTGCAGGTAGAGTGGATCCCGCTGCACGATTGTACTTCCCTGCACAGTCACCTCGACAGCCTGGGAGCCCTCTATGGCCATGCCCATGTGGCCGGCAACCAGCAATATGGCGCCTAGCACCACGGCCTTTGCCGGGCCCAGATAGCGGTCCGCCACGATTCCTCCGATGACGGGTGTTATATAGACGAGGGAGATATATGCACCAAATATGCCTGCTGCTACTTCGTCGCTGAACAGGAAGTGCTGGGTTAGATAGAAAATGAGCAGTGCGCGCATGCCGTAGTAGCTGAAGCGCTCCCACATTTCGGTTAGAAAGCAGATCACCAGTCCTTTCGGGTGTCCGAAAAATTCGTCGCTGGCGCTGCTATCGAGTGTGGTGTCAACCATGTATCAGGGCCTCATTGGGAAGGGGCAAGATAGACCTGTTGGCCTGGATAAATAATGCTGTTGCTGGACAGGTTATTCCAGCGCAGGAAGTCTGCCAGATCTATCTCAAACATCTGCGCAATGCGAGCGGGGTTGTCTCCGCGAATCACCGTATAAGATGATTCTCCGGATACATCAGCCAATGTTGCATCAATACTGCTTTCATCTTGTGCGAAGCTCAGATCCAGGGTCTGCCCCGGGTGGAGAAGCGCATCCAGGCTGATGTTGTTCCAGGCGGCAATTTCTCTTGAGCGCAGATCAAAACGACGCGCAATGAGCCAGAGATTGTCGCCGGAGCGTATGGTGTAACTTTCCGGAACCGGCTGAAATCTGGAACTGGCCAGTACCGGTCTGGTGAGGGAAGAATAATCCCGAGCTCCGCTGCCACGAGGGATCAGCAAAGCTTCGCCGGCGATGATTCGCGATCCCTGCAGCTTGTTGACGACGCGGAGCACATCGACTGTTGTGTTAAGGCGTCTCGCTATAGCAATGAGATTATCGCCCGGGCGGATCTCGTAGTGCTCCCAGGTGACATATTGCGTGTGGTCCAGATTGGCAAGCCCGCTGACCAGTAATTCTTCCTTGGCGACAGGGATGTTCACCGATTGCGGCGATTCCGGATGGGTAGCCCACTGCAGGTAGCCCGGATTTAGTGCTCTCAACTCAGATTCTTCCATGGCCAGAATTTCTGCGAGCCTGATCAGATCTATCTGGTTTCCTATATCGACGCTGGTAATAGTGGAGTGATTGGGAATCGGTGGCAGTTCGATGCCATAGCGCTCCGGGTCTTGCACAATTCGGGAGAGCGCAAGCAGCCTGGGCACGTGGTAACGAGTTTCCGCAGGGAGGCGGAGCGACCAGAAATCATCACTGCCGTTCCGGTTTCTGCGCAGGGCGCGTTGCACGTTGCCGGGTCCGGTGTTGTAGGCCGCCAGGGCAATTATCCAGTCGCTGTCAAACTGCTGGTGCAATGCCTGTAAATAATCAAGAGCGGCAACGGTAGCCGACCGGGGGTCGCGTCTCGCGTCATACCACCAGTCCTGTTGCAATCCCAGGCTACGACCGGTGTTGCCGAGAATTTGCCACAGGCCCACGGCGTTCTCAGATGAATGCGCCTGGGGATTATAAGTGCTCTCCACGATAGGCAGCAGAGCCAATTCCAGCGGCAGCTCACGCTTGTCTATCTCTTCAATAATATGAAACAGGAAAGGTTCTGCGCGGGCGGCAATCAGGTCGAAGAGTCTCTGGTTGCCGTTGTAGTTTCTAAGTTGCGCATCTACATCCTCATGAAGATAGTATTGCTGCAGCTGTAAGCCGGCTCGAATGCGCTCCCATGCCGTTTGAAATGATTCTACTTCTGCAGGTTCAGCGAGTTCACTTACGGACCTATCAATGACCCTTGTTTCGGGTGCAGACATTGGCCTGGCGGAAACTTCAGCTATTGCTGGCTGGCTCTCGGTAGGTTGAGGGGTCTCAATCGCCTGGCAACTTATGAGTGCGACGCTGATTAACGGGATGCAGAGTGATCGTGGCAATGTCATGTTTCGCTTTAACCTGCTAGAAATTATCTTTCCAGCTTCTCAAAGCTGCAAAAGTTTCGACGGTACCAGGGAAAGATTCACCACAATGCTCACTAACGCTGGTGATGACTGATTGTTGATCGCAACGAAGAAACGGATTGGTCTCCAGTTCCTTCCTGATCGTCGAGGGCAATGTCGGCTGCTGGGAATCTCTGCGTGCCTGTTCGGTAGCTATCCTTTGTTGTAACAACTCATTGCCGGTTTCTACGGCGGCAGCGAATTTCAGATTCGCCATGGTGTACTCGTGGGTGCAATACACTTCGGTGTCTTCAGGGAGGCTGGCCAGCTTACTAAGAGAAGAGGCCATCATCTTTGGATTGCCTTCGAATATTCTGCCGCATCCTGCAGCGAACAGGGTATCTCCGCAAAACAGGGTGCCGGGCCGACTGCTTTCACTGTAATAGGCAATATGGTCGAGGGTATGTCCCGGCACTTCCATTACCAGCCATTGCTGTCCGAAAAGCTCGAAGCTGTCACCTTCATGTACAAACTGGTCGATTCCAGAGATGCCAGACGGCTCCGGTCCAATGACATGAGGTTGATAGCGCGCGATCAGCTCTTTCAGGCCACCTGTGTGATCTGCGTGATGGTGGGTGATCAATATGGTGCTGAGGGTCAGTTGCCTGGATTCTGCATAGTCGATTACCGGTGCTGCATCACCCGGATCTACTACCGCCAGCTTGTTTGAGCCAGACTCGTGCAAGGCCCAGATGTAATTATCAGTGAACGCGGGAATGGGAAATATCTGAGAATTCATGGAGGGTAACGGGCGCCAATCGACAGTTGCTTCGGAGCGTACATGATATAGACAACGGAAACTAATGCAACTCACTGATTAAGCGAGGAATTCTTGGCTGGAACGGAGTTGGTCGGCAGGCTAAAATCTCACCTCACTCCGCGAGTTTTATGGTCATGAATATTTTTTCCAAACACGAAACACGCCGTCGATTATTGCGTGGTTTGGATGCCCCCGACATGCTGGCGACCCTGGTTGGTCGCTGGTTCCAGACACCGCTGGGTGAAAAGGTTTTTGCTGCCGAAAAAGCACTTTCCGACCCACTGCTGGAGCGACTGTTTGGTTACCATATACTGCAGATTGGTTGTAACGAGGAATATTCACTCATCGATAACAGCCCGGTAGGTCACAAGATCATCTTTGCCAGCAGCTGGCGGCCCGGATCAAGATATCCGGTTGCCGATATCGAAGAGTTACCGCTCGCCAACGACAGCATGGATGTAGTGATTATTCATCACGCCCTTGATTTTACCGATGACAGTCACCGCTTGCTCAGGGAGGCTACCCGTGTGTTGCGCCCTGGTGGCCAGATACTCATCTTTGGCTTTAACCCGATCAGTCCATGGGGACTATGGAAACTGTTCAAGCGCCGCACCCAGATACCCTGGCAAGGCAGATTCATATCCAGACGCCGGCTGACAGATTGGCTGCAGTTATTGAACCTGCACATCGACCAGATCCACTATGGATTGCATTTTATTCCGTGGAAGTTATCACTGGCGCTAAAACACTCGCAGCGATTCGAAAAACTCGGCAGCAGAATCGGTAGTCCCTTTGGCGGTCTATACGTCTTCTCTTGCGTCAAGCAGGTGGTTCCAATCACACCAATCATTCCGCGTTGGCGCCCACTGCGCTCCAGACCCTCGGTAATTCCAGCGGCTGAAAACGCACGGGTAAAGATTCACTAGATGCAGGTAGCGGGGCGCAGTTGTCACAAGTAGTAGAAATGTTTACCGATGGTGCCTGTCGAGGCAATCCCGGGCCGGGCGGCTGGGGGGTATTGTTGCGTTTTGGTGAGGCAGAGAAAACACTGCATGGGGGTGAGCGAAATACCACCAATAACCGAATGGAACTCACGGCCGTGATAAAAGGATTGGAAGCTCTAAAAAAATCCTGCCGGGTGGTTATCACGACTGATTCGAAATATGTACTATCCGGCATTACCGAATGGATGCCCAACTGGAAAAAACGGAACTGGAAAACGGCGAATAAGAAACCGGTACTCAATGTGGAACTCTGGCAACAACTGGACGAGCTGGTTACCGATCATGAGATTGAATGGAAGTGGGTGAAGGGCCATAGCGGTCACCCGGAAAACGAGCTTGCGGATGAATTGGCCAACCGTGGCATTGATGAATTAGATTAACGCATCAGGTGCAAGCCTGGAGCAAAGTGGAAGACTGAACATACTATGCGTCAAATCGTGCTTGATACGGAAACCACCGGCCTGGATCCGCAACAGGGCCATCGAATCATCGAGATCGGCTGTGTGGAAATCGAAAATCGCCGTCTTACCGGCAATCACTATCACTGCTATCTGAATCCTGATCGTCAGGTGGACGAAGCGGCGGTCGAAGTGCATGGCCTGACTACCGAGTTTCTTGCAGATAAACCCCGCTTTGAGCAGATAGAGCAGGAATTTCTCGACTTCGTGTCCGGGGCAGAACTGGTCATACACAATGCGCCGTTCGATATCGGGTTTCTGGATTGCGAACTGCAGCAGACAAACACCCCAAATCGGGATATGGCCAGCCGTTGTGGCATTCTCGACACCCTGGTGTTGGCAAGAGAGAAGCATCCGGGTCAGCGCAACAACCTCGATGCCTTGTGCAAGCGCTACGGGGTGGACAATACCCAGCGCGATTTGCACGGCGCCTTGCTCGACGCCGAGATTCTGGCCGATGTCTATCTGATCATGACCAG
>CAYTLI010000093.1:0-10072 GCA_964438455.1 uncultured Pseudohongiella sp. | reverse complement strand
TGCCGTCTACAGGAAATGTCACTGTGCAGCTTGTACGCAGTGTGGACAGAACAGGCAACGAGGCTGCTGCCTGTGAATCCCTTGTCGGTGATGGTGATCTTGCCACCATAAAACTGGCAGGCCTGTGTGAAGACCCATCTACTTGTGCCGTGGCGAGCATGAGCGTATGGGATGCTGGTGCGATCGAAAGGACAGTGCCGGTATTCAGTTCTCCAACTGCAAACCCTGAAGCCTCTGGTCAGGATGTGGAGCTACAGTTCAACTCCCAGCCAACAATCGTGGATGGGGAAAACAATATTGGTGCGGTATTGGATTTTGCCTATCCGGACGCGGGCCAGATATCCCTGCATGGACAGTTTGAAATTCCCTTCGGCAACGATATCGATACCGGGTTGGGATCAGGCGACACAATCAACGGTGCCAGCATACCTTTTATCGTGCGCCCATTTGGCATCGACATCGATTTTTCAGGAGACAGGGCAGGTGGCGGTTCAGCTTCACTGGCGCTGAATGCTAACGGGCCTGCTTTTGCCCGTGCAGGTGCACCTTTTGATACCACGGTCCGCGGCGTACTCTGGGAAGATGGAGATGATGACCTGCTCCGCGATGGCTTACCCGATTCGGATGCTGATCTTTCCAACAATGACCTGGCTCCCAACTTCGGCAATGAATCTACCACTGCCGACTACGCTGTGCAGATCTCTGTCGATACATCGACGCCCGGAGTGCCCGGAGGCGTCTCTGGCGCACTCAGTCCCGGATATGGGCTGATCAATAACATCAACAATGGTGTTAGTGGTGGCACACAATCTCTTGCCATTAATGAGGTCGGTATTTTTGATCTCGATGCGGTGTTGGTAGACGACATTACAACTCCAGCGGTGATTGGTTATATGAATGCGGCCAATACCAATGGCGTGAGTGCGGGCATTACCGGTCGGGTAAACGATGTGGGGCGCATATATCCCAACCACTTCGCTATGAATTCAGCCAGTTTTGGCCCGCGGGTAAATCAGGACATGGTCTGCGCCATGGCTTCTCCGTTTACCTATCTGGGCGAAGACTTCGGTTTGAATATGGTGATCCAGGCCAAGAATCTCCAGGACGATGACACCGTAAACTACATAGGCGACTTCGCAAAACTGACCAGCCTGGCTGAACTGGATATTCGCGCGGTCGTCGACGAGGTTGGTGCCGCAGATACGGATCTGGCAGCCAGGATAGTAAACACGAGCGTCGCCAATGACTTCACTGGCGCCTGGGTAAACGGCCAGTTAACCATAAGTGGCAACATGAACCTGGCGCGGCAGGCAAGCGGAGCGGAAGAAGCACCTTTGGAAAGTGTGCAGATTGCCTTCGGTCCGATCGATGATAATGATGACGGCGTTGGTGGTGGTAATGATGTGGTTCTCGATGTGTTAAACGTCGATATCGACACCGGCGCAATTGGGGCGGATCCTGAACCCGGTACGAATGTACTACGGTTGATTGGCAGTCATGATTTCCGCTATGGTCGCCTGCTCGTGGAGAATGCGTACGGGCCGGAAACGGAACCACTGGGAATCCCGTTGCGGCTCGAGTATTACGACGGCAGTAATTTTGTCACCAATACCGATGATAGCTGTACATCATTCCTGTATGACGTTGGTGCCCCGACGCCTGCATTTACCTACATTCTCAGCAGTTATGAAGCACCGCTCGCCGATGGCGATACCATCATCGAGAACGGTGAAGCAGTAGACGTCGAAATCAATGTATTCGAGGGGGTCACTAACCGCCAGCAGGATGGCAACAATGACGACAGCGATGATCCGGATCGTCCCTTCATCACCTCGCCACCAGATCCGACTGCGGTATTGGGTATTACCGGGCGCGTACTGGTTGAGTTTGATCTCGATAACCCAACTTTAAGCACGCCGCTGGATTTCCTCAGCTATGACTGGCGTGGAGACGGGGCGGAAGTGGATGACTACGATGAGATTCCCGACAGTGACTACTCTGATAATCCCCGTGGCGTGGTGGAATTCGGTTCCTACCGCGGACATGATCGGGTGATCAACTGGCAGGAAATCTACATTCAGAACTAGGTCTGAATTTCCCCAGCTCAGTCAGAGCTTTTCGAGTAGGCGGTACCCAGTTCCTTGATCTTCCTGGTCAGAGTATTACGACCCCAACCAAGCAGGGCTGCCGCTTCCTGCCGCCGGCCACCGGTGTGCTTGAGCGCGATATCTATCAGGGTGCGTTCGAACATGGGCGTCGCCTCGTCGAGAATCCCCGTGTTGCCCATGCTGAGTTGCTGATCGGCCCAGCTTTGTAATCCAGATGTCCAGCTGCCGTTGCCACTCTCTGCCTGCTGGTCAGAAAATTCCGGCGGTAAGTCTGAAAGCATGACTTCACGGGAAGAGGCCATCACCGTAACCCAGCGACAGAAGTTTTCCAGCTGGCGTACATTGCCAGGCCAGGCCAGGCCGACCAGGTATTTTTCAGTTTCCGGACGCAGCACCTTGGGCTCAACATCCAGCTCTTCTGCTGCGATCTTCAGAAAGTGTTCCGCCAGCTTGGGAATGTCTTCACGGCGATCGGCCAGTCTCGGAATATGAATTCGAATTACATTAAGGCGATGAAACAGGTCTTCGCGAAACTTGTGTTCTTCGACCAGCTTCTCCAGGTTCTGGTGGGTGGCTGCGATGATGCGCACATCCACCTTGATGGACGTGTGCCCACCAACCCGGTAGAACTCGCCATCAGAAAGCACTCGCAACAGGCGGGTCTGGGTCTCTGCTGGCATATCCCCAATCTCGTCGAGAAACAGGGTGCCACCGTCGGCCTGTTCGAAGCGCCCGGCGCGTTGCTGGGTGGCGCCAGTAAAGGCACCTTTCTCGTGGCCAAACAACTCTGATTCGATCAATTCCTTGGGAATGGCGGCAACGTTTAGCGGAATGAATGGCTGGTCTTTGCGTGGGCTGTGATTGTGCAGTGCATGGGCCACCAGTTCCTTACCGGTGCCCGATTCACCGTTGATCAAAACCGAAATATTGGAGTTCGACAGTCGACCAATGGCGCGGAAAACTTCCTGCATGGCAGGTGCTTCGCCGATGATTTCCTTGGTATCAGCAACCCCGTCAGTTGAGCTCTCGATGTCCTTGTCACGGGCATGGTCCAGGGCTCTCTGGGTCATCGCTACCGCTTCATTGACATCGAAGGGTTTGGGCAAGTACTCGAAAGCGCCACGGCTATAGGATGCGACAGCGCTATCCAGATCAGAATGAGCGGTCATGATGATGACCGGCAGTTCCGGGTGTTGTTCCTGGATAGTGGAAAGCAGTTCCAGGCCGTCGATGCCGGGCATGCGAATATCACTGATGATCGCATCCGGGGATTCATGCGCCAGTCGGGAGAGCAGGTCTTCGCCTTTTTCGAAGCTGGTGGTTTCCAGACCATTCTTGCTAAGTGATTTTTCCAGTACCCAACGAATTGATCGATCGTCGTCGAGTATCCATACAGAATTGTTTGAACTCATTGCCGTGCCTTCACTGTAAAATTGCATAGGTATCTGTTCGTATCAGTTTGCCGGTGATGCTTCTTCTTCCTCGAACTGAAAAGGAAGAATCACCGAGAAAATTGTCTGTCCTGGTTTGCTATTGCATTCGATCAGCCCATGGTGCTGATTAATCACGCCGTGGGTGATCGGTAATCCAAGACCGCTGCCGTCAGCCCGTCCGCTAATCATTGGATAAAAAATTGTGCCCAGCATCTGGCTCGGCACGCCCGGGCCGTTATCTTCAACTTCGATCTTCGCGGCCAGGCGATGAAACCTGGTGCCAATGGTGGCATTGCGAGAAATTCGCGTACGCAGGGTGATGCGCCCATCTTTCTGCTCTGGATTTGAGTTGAGCGACTGCATGCTGTTGCGCACCAGGTTCAACGTTGCCTGGATCAGCCTGTCCGAGTCTGCCTCGATGCTGGGTATGCTCGGGTCGTAGTCCGTCTCGATGGTGATGTGGTCACTGGCGGCATCTGCTTCAACGAGATTGCGCACGTGCTCCAGTACTTCGTGAATATTGCAGCTCGCGATTTCCAGTGGCTTGCGCGAGCCCACCAATCGATCCACCAGTTTGTGTAGTCGGTCTGCCTCTTCGATGATGACGTTGGTGTAGTCCTGCAGATCTTCACTGTCGATTTCCTGTGCCAGCAACTGTGCTGCACCTCGGATGCCACCTAAAGGATTTTTGATTTCATGAGCCAGGCCGCGAACCAGTTCCCGGGTTGTCATGTGTGCTGTGTGCAGCGAAGCTTCCTGGGTCATGCGCTGTGAGTGTTCCAGCGAAGTCAGTTCCAGGATTGCCTGGATGTTGTCGTTATCGGCGACCGGACTCAGCGTGTAGTCGACGAGCACAGATTTGTCGGGGCGCAGTGCGAGTTCTACCGAGCGCTTGGTAAAGCTGCTGTTAGATTGAACGGCAGCCCGCATCTCTGCTATGTCTGCTTCAGCCCCAAGCAGGATGTCACCGATGAACAGCTGGTTGGCCTTGGCATCACTGATGTCGAGGAGGGATTCTGCTTCCATGTTCATATATAGCAGCCGCAACTCGCTATCGAGCAGCAGCACGCCAGTCTTGAGGTTATCGAGTAACCGCTTGTGTACATTGTCCAGTGTCACGCTTGTGTTCATGGGCTCAAGGTGGTGGTTGCTACTGATTGGTTCTTACCGTGCGCAACTGCCGAGTAGCTATGCAATAAGCAAACCAACTAGGACAATTGGAAATGCGCTGTAAGGGCTTGAATTTCGGGGCTTTCAGGCGAGTGCTTTGTTAGCGCGCTGGCCCTGGAAGAATACTTGACGCAATATGCACCAAAATGGTGCGCCGATCAACAGTCTATTATTTGGGCAATAAAAAACCCCGGGCGCTGAAGCAGCGGCCGGGGTACTTGTTCGCAGTCAGAACGCTTAGGAGGCGAGGCCTTCCTTGGTGCTCTTGATGATTGCCGCTGCCACTTTGTACGGGTCAGCGTTGGAAGCTGTGCGACGATCTTCCAGTCGACCCTTCCAGCCATCCTGAACTGTGCCGATCGGGATGCGGATTGAAGCGCCGCGGTCGGAAACGCCGTAGCTGAACATGTCGATAGACTGGGTTTCGTGTAATCCAGTCAGACGGTGCTCATTATTTGCACCATAGACGCTGATGTGGCGTTCGATATTTTTGCCAAAGGCTTCGCAGATCTTGGTGAATACTGACTCATCGCCCGCTTCACGCATCACGCCATTGGAGAAGTTGGCGTGCATGCCGGAACCGTTCCAGTCGAGATCCTTGCCCAGTGGCTTGGGCTCCCAGTTGATCGCCAGATCATAACGCTCGGCTGTGCGTTCCAGCAGGTAGCGAGCTACCCAGGTTTCGTCGCCAGCACGCTGAGCGCCCTTGGCGAAAACCTGGAATTCCCATTGGCCGGCTGCCACTTCAGCGTTAATGCCTTCCACATTGATGCCAGCTTCCAGGCACAGGTCCAGGTGATCTTCTACAACATCACGACCGTGGGCATTCCTGGCGCCTACAGAGCAGTAGTAGGGGCCCTGGGGGCTCGGGTAACCACCGCGGGGGAAGCCTGGAGGCAGGTGCGTCTTCGGATCCCACAGAAAGTATTCCTGCTCGAATCCGAACCAGAAATCGTCGTCGTCATCGTCGATAGTTGCGCGCCCATTGGATTCGTGCGGAGAGCCGTCAGCATTCAGCACCTCGGTCATCACCAGGTAACCATTGGCTCGATCAGGGTCGGGATAGATGGCAACAGGCTTCAACAGACAATCAGAATCATCGCCAGAGGCCTGCAGGGTAGAACTACCGTCGAAAGACCACATTGGGCATTCCTCCAGTGTGCCACCAAAGTCGTCTCGTACCATGGTCTTGCTACGCAGACTCTGAGTAGGCTTGTAACCATCAAGCCAGATGTATTCCAGTTTAGATTTCATTTTCTTACTTTCTCCTAATCGTTTACGAATTCGGGTTAATTGACGAGCGACCTACCAAGTGTCTTTGTACTAGCCTCTTCAGCCTGTTCAGCGAATCAGGATTTCGGGTTTCCCTGAGGGTTACTTACCGAAAGCCGGGCTCGAAATTCTACACGTGTCCCTTTTCAATTGCCTAAAAAACCTGTTGTAAAAGCCTGGGAAAAAATCCGATCTCGTCTTTTTTACAGGAATTCCGCCAGGATTTACCTGGTGAGCTAGGGATTGAGCAAAATGTATGCCATAGGTCGGTGCGCTGTAGAGCCCGTAGTTACGGGCACCTCGGGCGGCGAGGTGTACGCAATGCACCATAATGATGCTTGATGGGCCTAGAACGCACCAATGGAGTGCGTGAATCCGGCACCAATGCAGATGCAAGGTGGCCGGTGCATGCTGTATCTTTGCCCCCTGATCGATTCCAGACCTTTAATATTGCCAACGCGCCATGCTGTTTCTCGTCAAGCTATTCCCCGAAATCACCATCAAGAGTCGGCCGGTGCGCAAGCGATTCATTCGCCAGCTGCGCAAGAATCTGAAAGCGGTGCTGTCTCCTCTAGCCGACCAGGTCACCGTCACCGGTGAGTGGGACAGTCTCGAAGTGGAAGTCGCGGATACCGCAAACAAGGAAAGTATTCTCGAACGGCTTGCCTGTACGCCGGGAATCAGCCTGTTCCTGGAAGTGGAAAGATACGATCTGCCAGATATGGAAGGCATGCTGGCTCTCGCGCTCGATCGTTATCGTGAAAGGTTGGTTGGGAAATCCTTTGCCGTGCGCTGCAAGCGCATGGGCAAGCATGCGTTCAGGTCCGTGGATGTGGAACGATTCGTCGGAGCCGGCCTCAATCAGCAGACAGAGGCGGCAGGTGTGAAACTTGTCGACCCCGACGTCACGGTTGCCATGGAGATACGCGACGACGCCTTCTACATGGTTACTGGTCAGCATAAAGCACTGGGTGGTTTTCCCCTGGGTTGTCAGGACTCGGTACTGTCACTGATCTCAGGAGGTTTCGATTCAGCAGTTTCCAGCTATCTTTGTTTCAGCCGGGGACTGCAGACTCATTACTGTTTCTTCAATCTCGGCGGCAAGGCTCACGAGCTGGCGGTAAAAGAACTGGCCCTGTTCCTGTGGATGAAATACCACAGTTCACACCGGGTGAAGTTCGTGACTGTGCCATTCGAAAATGTTGTGGCTGAGATATTGAATCGGGTAGATGACGCGCAAATGGGTGTGATTCTCAAGCGCATGATGTTGCGAGCAGCAGATTCCATTGCGAAGCAGATGGGAATCCAGGCGCTGGTAACCGGAGAGAGTGTCGCCCAGGTGTCGAGCCAAACGCTGACCAACCTGGCTGTTATCGACAAGGTTAGTGACACGCTGGTGCTGCGACCCCTCGCCACTACAGACAAACAGGAAATAATCGATACCGCGAGGCTGATCGGTACGGAAGAATTCTCCAGGAATATTCCAGAGTATTGTGCGGTGATCTCGAAGAACCCGACCACCAAGGCGCGCATCGAGAGAATCGAGCATGAAGAGGCGCGCTTCGATTTCAATGTTCTTGAGGATGCAATTGCCCAGTCGCGCAGCCAGCTCATCACCGAGTTGGTCGAAGACGTCAACGCTGAAACACCAGAAGTGCAAATCGAAACGACGGTACCAGCAAATAGTATCGTGATCGATATACGCCACCCCAATGAAGCTGAACGCAATCCCCTGCGCTTGAATAGTGCAGACGTGGAAGTAGTCAGTATTCCTTTCTATAGCTTGCGCAGCGATTTCGAGCAGCTGGACCGCGGGCAAAGATACCTGTTGTATTGTGACCAGGGCATGATGAGTCGTCTTCATGCAGCACACCTGCTGGATGAAGGATTTGCCAATGTCGCGGTTCTCGATCTGCGCTAGAACCTTCCCCATTATTTAATCAACAAGCACCAAGCTCTCGTGTATACTCGCCGCCTTTTGCATGGCCTGTACACAGGCAGCTCCTGGCCGCACTCATGATAGAAAAAATTCGCAACATCGCCATCATCGCTCACGTCGACCATGGCAAGACCACGCTGGTGGACAAATTGCTGCAGCAATCGGGCACGCTGGAAACCAGGGGTGGCAGTGTCGAGCGTGTCATGGACTCCAACGACCAGGAGCGCGAGCGCGGCATCACTATTCTGGCCAAGAATACGGCGATTACCTGGAACGACTATCGAATCAACATAGTCGATACACCGGGGCACGCTGATTTCGGCGGCGAAGTAGAGCGGGTGCTGTCCATGGTGGACAGCGTGCTGCTACTGGTGGACGCAGTGGAAGGCCCGATGCCGCAAACGCGCTTCGTTACCCAGAAAGCCTTTGCCCAGGGTTTGAATCCCATTGTTGTGGTCAACAAGATTGATCGCGATGGTGCCAGACCGGATTGGGTACTAAACGAAGTATTCGATCTGTTCGACAAGCTGGGCGCGACCGATGAGCAACTGGATTTTCCGGTTATCTACGCTTCCGCACTCACCGGTGTCGCCGGTCTCGAACCTGACCAGCTCGGTGATGATATGACTGACCTGTTCAACATCATAGTTGAGCATGTACCGCCACCCGAGGTGGTCGTCGATGCGCCGCTACAGATGCAGATCAGTGCCCTGGATTACAGTAGTTATGTTGGAGTGATCGGTGTCGGTCGAATCACGCGTGGACAGATCAGCACTAACCAGCAGGTAATAATCGTCGGTAGTGATGGCAGCCAGCGCAAGGGCAAGGTATTGCAGGTGAAGAGTCACCTGGGGCTGGAACGGATCGATGTAGAAAAGGCAGAGGCGGGCGAAATCGTCTGTATCAGTGGCATCGAGAACCTGAAGATCTCCGATACTCTCTGCAGCCCGGAACACATCGAGGCGCTGCCGGCACTAAGTGTGGATGAGCCGACCATCAGCATGACCTTTCAGGTCAATGATTCACCGTTCGCCGGATTGGAAGGCAAATACCTCACTTCCCGTCACCTGAAAGAACGCCTGGATCGGGAACTGTTGTACAACGTGGCCTTGCGTGTCGAGCAGGGCGAATCACCAGATAAATACAAGGTCTCGGGAAGGGGAGAGTTGCACCTTGCCGTGTTGATCGAAAGCATGCGCCGGGAAGGTTATGAGCTCGCCATCTCGAGACCGGAAGTGATCCTGCACGAGGAAGATGGCGAGCTGCAGGAACCCTACGAGGCACTGTTGCTGGACTGCGAAGATGAACATCAGGGTTCGGTAATTGAAGAGCTCGGCAATCGTCGTGCCGAAATGAAGAACATGCTGCCCGATGGCAAGGGGCGGGTCAGGCTGGAATTCATCGTACCTACTCGCGGACTGATTGGCTTTCGTTCTGCATTTCTCAGTATGACATCTGGCACCGGCCTGATGACCCACGTGTTCGATCACTATGGCAAGTACAAGGAAACTGAGCTGGCTGCCCGCAACAACGGTGTCCTGGTATCAATGGTCAAAGGCAAATCCCTTGGCTATGCCCTGTTTAACCTGCAGGACAGGGGGCGTCTCTTCATTGGCCCCAATACCGAAGTCTATGAAGGCATGATCGTAGGATTACACAGTCGCGACAACGACCTGGTAGTGAACCCCACCAAGGCGAAACAACTAACCAATATCCGTGCTGCCGGCAGTGATGAGAACATCCTGCTGACCCCGCCGGTGAAATTCAGCCTGGAACAGGCGATGGAATTCATCGCCGATGATGAACTGGTGGAGGTGACACCATCCAGTATCCGGCTGCGGAAGAAGTACCTGACTGAGAATGAGCGCAAGCGCCACAGTCGTGGCAGTGAAGCTCGAGGATAGCTGGATTCAATCTCTGATTCGTGTCGAATTTGCAGGGCGAGAGATAGTTATATGACTCGGGACACGCCGTGAACCCATCCCTGGGGGCTCGGGCGCGGCGTCCCTGCCGCGCACGGTCCCTCGCCTTACAACTATCTCTCGTCCTGCCAGCTTCGTTCGAGCTCAGTGAAAAATTTAAGGCAGTCAGCCAGCCAAGCTAGGATAAAGCGCTCCAGTGTCCTAACATTAGCAAAAACCACCAAGACC
>CAYTLI010000092.1:0-10102 GCA_964438455.1 uncultured Pseudohongiella sp. | reverse complement strand
TCCTGCTGGAAGGTCAGAATATCTATGACAAGGCTATTGATGTTGCTGATCTGAGGCGAAGAGTTGGAATGGTTTTCCAAAAGCCCAACCCCTTTCCCAAGACTATCTACGAGAATGTCGCTTATGGTCTGCGTATTCAGGGCATCAATTCCAAGCGAGTGCTTGATGAAGTAGTCGAGAACTCACTTCGTTCTGCGGCTCTCTGGGAAGAAGTAAAGGATCGCTTGCACGACAATGCGCTGGGTCTTTCCGGTGGCCAGCAGCAGAGACTGGTGATAGCGCGCACGATAGCAGTTGAACCGGAAGTGCTGCTATTAGACGAGCCGGCATCGGCTCTGGATCCTATATCTACCTTGAAGATTGAAGAGCTGATAAACGATCTACGCAGCGACTACACTATCCTGATCGTTACCCATAATATGCAACAGGCAGCCAGGGTCTCTGATTTTGCCGCTTTTATGTATATGGGCAGCATGATTGAATTTGATGCTACAGACACAATGTTTACCAATCCTTCAAAGAAACAGACAGAAGACTATATTACCGGGCGATATGGTTAACTCAGCAAGAATTTGAACGATACAACTTAATATGGACCACTTTTGGTCGAGATTCACAGACAATCACTTTACTCAGACAGAAAAATGAACTCAACTCGCGAAGATCATAGCCAACACATTTCCCAACGCTTTAATGCTGAACTCGAAGAAGTAAAAAGCAGTATGTTGGAGATGGGTGGAATCGTCGAGAAGCAACTAAGCACTGCAATTGCAGCACTTGCCGAAGTAGATAGCGGTATCGGCCGAACTGTCATCGCGGGGGATGATGAAGTCGACTCCCTGGAAGTCAGGATCGATGAGGAGTGCAACCTGATCCTGGCCAGGCGCCAGCCAGCCGCAAGCGATCTCAGGCTGGTGCTGGCAATTATCAAGGCAACTCGAGATCTGGAAAGGATCGGGGACGAGTCCTGCAAAATCGCCCGTGCGGGGGTCAAGCTTTCCGAGAAAGCGGAGTTATCCAAAGGGATACAAGAGTTCAAAAGCCTGGGTGAAAGCGTCGCGAGGATGGTTCACAAAGCTCTCGATGCGTTTGCACGCTACGATGCAGAGTCGGCATTGCAGGTGGCAAAAGATGATGCCCGGGTGGATGATGAGTACAGCCTCGCGATGCGCTCGATGATCACCTACATGATGGAAGACCCGGACAGCATCTCCACGGTGCTTCATGTGCTCTGGGCATTGCGAGCCCTTGAGCGGATTGGGGATCACGCAAAGAATATCAGTGAGCACGTAATTTACCTGGTCCAGGGGACTGATATTCGTCACGAAGACCTCGATAAGGTTGCCCGAAAAGTCCTCCCCTGAGGCGAATTATTAGCTTCTGCTTGCTCGCTGGATTTCACAGATTGACGTACGGATGTACCTACCGCTGTGGGTATTATTCTCTTCTATTTCAGATATTTGTCCGTCCTGTCAATTTGTCACGAAAATGTAATATTTGACAATTATATTTCACTCCCATGACAGCTGGCTTTCAGCAGCCAGGCCTATTCGATAATACCGGTGCTCAACCGGATAGCTCTAGCCTGGTGCATACATCAAATACCGCCCGGGAGTGAAAAATGCCGCAAAAACCTGCACATGCCTTAACTGGAATTCTGAAACTGACAGCACTCACGCTTTGCCTGTCGACTACCAATCTCAATGCGGCTGAGAAGGCGCTCCTGGATATACTGCTTGCCAATGGTGCTATCAACCAGGAGCAATATGATTTGCTTCTGGAGCAAGAGACGATTTCCAGTGCTGATGTGCTCTCGCAACCAGTGGCTGTTGAGAATCTTGACGAAAGTGCGGTGAGCAATGTCGTCATGAGACAGCTTGAAGAAGAATTCCCGGTAAAAGCGACCCAGGAAAGCTCAGGTTTCCGCCTGGAAACCCGAGACGGCAACTGGCGCACCGATCTGCAGTGGCGCGCTCAGACTCGATTTACGACTCCCTATCGCTCTGATCCGCGGCAGATTTCAGCGCTCAACGGTGACCAGCACAACTTCGAGGCTCGCCGGCTGCGCATGAAGATCGGTGGTCATGGATTCCAGCCCTGGATTCGCTATTACTTCGAAGTTGATCTGCAGCCTTCCCGGGATGTGGACGATAGCAGTGCATCAGCCAGTGCCAGGGTGATCGACTGGCGCCTCGATCTGGCAAAGTGGGACTGGGGTGGCATCCGTATTGGTCAGTGGAAAGTTGACCTGAACCGTGAGCGCGTGGATTCATCGGGCCGACAGCAGTTTGTGGAACGCTCAATTGCCAATCGTGTCTTCACCATGGACCGACAAGTAGGTATCCAACTCCGGGGTCACCTGTTTCAGGACACGCCAGCTGACATGCGCTATTTCGCCGGTGTATTTAATGGCGAGGGTAGAGGCGTTAACAATGCAGATGACAACCTGATGTACATGGGTCGTCTGCAATGGAATTTCCTGGGCCGGGATCTGGGTTTCCGTCAGACTGATGTGGAGTACACTGACCTGCCCACCGGTAGTTTGGCGATCGCTGGTTTTACCCACACCGGCAGTTGCACCCGCTGGTCATCTTCCGGTTGCGGTAATCTGGATGGATTTGAAAGGCCGGCAAACGCTGCACCTGACCAATACGATATCAACCAGGTTGTGCAGGAATTTGCATTTAAATACCGTGGCTTCTCAGCCCAACAGGAATACCATCGCAAGCGTATAACTGACCGTGTTAGTGGTGTGCGCAGTGAGCTTACTGGTGGCTATGTGCAGGCAGGCTACTTTTTCCACAACATGATTCCTTCAGTGCCAGAGCCACTGGAACTGGCGGTTCGATACGCGTATGTGGATGAGCCGAATGCAACAGATCTTTCATTTGAAAACTCTCGCGAAGAACTCACCATCGGTGCCAACTGGTTCTTTGCAGGTCACAACAACAAGATCACTCTGGATTACTCCTGGCTGGATATAGATGATTCTTTCCTGTTCATGGAAGAGTCCGACAATCGCTTCCGTGTTCAGTGGGATGTGTCCTTCTAGGATAATGGGCAGGATTTGCGGCTGGTCCCCCGGACCAGCCAAAGGCTCCTCTCCCTTCTGACGGCCTCCGTTATTCCAACTCCCTGAAGTCGTTTCTGCCCCTCTAATCGGGTTATCATGGCCTGGTTTATCAGTAGCGGATTCCGGAGCGTAAGATACATGAACAGGCTGACTCCTCTAGTCGCAATCTTGCTGTGCCCCCTGGCCACGATCGTGCTGGCTCAAGGCATACAACAAACCAAGGGCAACTTCGAAGACAAGTTCAGGCAGCTGGATGAAGTGCTGCCCACCCCCAACGTCTATCGCAACGCCGCGGGTGGGCCTGGCCATCAGTACTGGCAGCAGGAAGTTGACTACAACATTGATGTAGAGCTGGACGAAGACAATCAGCGCCTTACTGCTTCAGAACTGATCACCTACCGCAATAATTCCCCCGACACGCTCAGGTACCTGTGGTTCCAGCTGGACCAGAATCGTTTTCGTTCTGACTCCATGGCGGTGATGAGTGGTACTTTTAACAGTGCCAGCCCCGATGCTGATGACAACGATCCGGCGCGGATCAGTCTCGGCCAGTTGCGCGCCCTGCAGTACTACGATGACAGTGACCTGGGTCACCAGATCAATGCCGTGGTGGATAGCAGGGAAAATGCCCTGTCCCATACCGTCGTCGGCACCCTGATGCGCGTAGACCTGGCCGAGCCGCTGGAGACCGGTGACGAAGTCGAGCTGCGCATCGACTTCGCCTACAACATCGTCAACGGCGACATCCTTTCTCCCCGTGGCGGTTATGAGCACTTCCCCGATGATGAGCGTGAGGGTGGCAACTACATCTTCGCATTGTCACAGTGGTTCCCACGCCTGGTTGCCTACACCGACTATGAAGGCTGGACCAACAAGGAGTTTCTCGGCTCTGGTGAGTTTACTCTTGAGTTTGGCGATTACGAAGTCTCCATGACGGTACCGGCTGATCACATCGTTGCCGCCACCGGTGAATTGCAGAATGCCAATGAAGTATTGACCGCGGAGCAGCGGGACAGATTGGAGCAGGCCGAAGATGCAGTGCGGCCAGTTTTTATTGTTACGCCGGAAGAGGCGCTGGAGAACGAGGCCGAGGGCAGCAACCAGACTGCCACCTGGCGCTTTGCTGCCGAGGACGTGCGCGATTTCGCCTGGTCTACTTCCAGAAAATTCATCTGGGATGCCAAAGGGCATAGTCAGCCGGGCGCAGACCAGGAACTGGTCATGGCCATGTCATTCTATCCCAAGGAAGGTGGCACTCTTTGGTCCGATTTCTCCACCGAGATCGTGATTCATACCCTGGAAGTGTACAGCCGCTTCTCTTTCGATTTTCCCTATCCCACCGCCCAGTCGGTCAACGTTGGTTTTGTCGGCGGTATGGAATACCCGATGATTACTTTCAACGGGCCACGCACCACGCTGCAGGATGACGGTAGTCGCACGTACTCTCTGGCAGAAAAGCGTTTCATGATCGGTGTGGTGATTCACGAGATTGGTCATTTCTACTTTCCGATGATCGTAAACTCGGACGAGAGACAATGGACCTGGATGGATGAGGGAATCAACAGTTACCTGGACTCCGTTGCCGGCAGGGAATGGGATGCTGAAATTCCCTGGGGAGTTGAGCCTCGCTATATCACTGATTATATGGAGTCGCAGAACCAGGTGCCGGTGATGACCCAGTCGGACAGTGTGTTGCGCCTCGGGCCCAATGCCTATTCCAAGCCTGCCACTGCGATCAATATCCTGCGCGAGACCATAATGGGTCGGGAATTGTTTGATTTTGCCTTCAAGGAGTATTCAAACCTGTGGGCATTCAAGCGGCCAACCCCGGCAGATTTTTTCCGCACCATGGAAGAAGCGTCTGGCATCGATCTGGATTGGTTCTGGCGCGGATGGTTTTACACCACTGATCATGTGGATATCTCCCTGAATCGTGTCTACCAGATGCGCATGGATACCGAGAATCCGGATATCGACTTCTCCCGCCAGCGCGAATTCGAAAAGTCCCTGCCGCCCAGCGTCTATGTGGAGCGTAATCGCCAGGAAGGATTGCAGACCTGGGTAGAACGCAATCCCGATGTGCGGGATTTTTACGATGACAACGATCAGTTCACAGTTACCAACGTGGAGCGCAATCGCTACAACAGCTTCCTCGAAGGTCTGGAGGATTGGGAGAGGGAGGTGCTGGATCGTGCTATCGATGAAGGTCTTAGCTACTACCTGCTGGAATTCTCCAATGAAGGTGGGCTGGTAATGCCAATCATCCTGCAGTTCGACTATGTGGATGGCAGCAGCGAAGAGATGCGAATTCCGGCAGAAATCTGGCGGCGCTCACCCCACGCGGTGAAGAAGCTGGTCGTTACTGAAAAGGAGATCGCCAGCATCGTTGTCGATCCTTTGCAGGAAACAGCCGATGTGAATATCGAGAACAACTATTATCCCCGGCGCATCATTCCTTCACGCATCGAATCCTTCAAGGCAGAAGGAGGAGGCGGGTTAATCAATCGCGATATCATGCAAGATATCAAGACCGAGTTGAGCACCGACGACGAAGATGAGGAAGATTAAGCTTCCATTTAGCTTGTTCTTGTTTCTGTTGATGGCGCTGCCACTGGTTGGCAGTGCTCATCAGCAGAAGACGGCGGTGACCCGCATATTGTTCAACCCTAACACGGGCAATATCGAGGTCATGCATCGTTTCTTCGTGCACGATGCGGAACATGCTGCCTCGCTGATCTTCGGTGAACGGCAGACGCTGATGGAATCCGCCGAGTCGCGGCAGCTGTTTGCCAGTTACGTGATGAATCGCTTTTCGGTACAGGCAAACTTCGCCAATGGGGATGAGAAAGACCTGGCACTGCAGTATGTGGGCGAGGAGATCGACGGCCAGTTCCTCTGGGTCTACCAGGAGATACCGGTAGAAGAAGGCATCGCTGCGCTGACCATCGTAAACGTGGCACTGCGCGACGTGTGGCCAGATCAGTCCAACCTGGTCAATATCGAGCGGGATGGGGAGATTTACAGTCTGACGTTCCAGGGCAATGATGAAATTCTCAGTGTGCAGTTGGGTGCCTGACCTGGCACTGTTTATCCCGATACGAGAGTTAAACTTTTGATCATCTTTCGTTATCTAAGCAAGCAGGTTCTGCAGATCGTCGCGGTGATCACTTCTGTCTTGCTGGTCGTTGCCCTAACCGGACGTTTCATCCAATACCTCGGCGAGGCAGTTGCTGGAGAGAAGGCGCCGGATATTCTCCTGCTATTGATGCTCTACCGAATACCCGAGTTTCTGCTGGTCATTCTGCCGCTGGCACTGTTCCTCGCCATCATCCTCGCCTATGGGCGCATGTACGCCGACAACGAGATGGTCATTCTGATGGGCTCGGGAGTCAGCCAGAAGCGACTCCTGTTAAACACTCTTGGTGTCACACTGGTGATCACAGTTATCGTCGCCAGTATCAGTCTCTATCTTGCGCCGCTCGGCCTGCGCAAGGGTGAAGAGTTGAAGCTTTCCCAGACCCAACTCACTGAAGTCGATCTTATCGTTGCCGGCCAGTTTCAGTCTTTCGGGGATGGGCAGCGCGTCACCTATGCTGAACGAATCAGTAACGCACAGGTACGTGGCAGGCAACTGCAAAACGTATTTGTCGCACTCAGCTCCCAGGGCCAGGCGGCAGATGACACGCCCAGAATCATACTTGCCAGCTCGGCGCGCCCGGAGATCGACGCCGATACCGGTGCCCGCTATATGCGGCTCGACGATGTGATGCAGTACGATGGTGCGCCTGGCAGTGCTGCCTTCACGGTTGGGCAGTTCGATTCCCAGTCGATCCTGCTGCCAGACCCTGAGGAGTTCGAAGTGATACTCGAGGAGTCGACATTGTCGACCGGGACCTTGCTGAGCTCTGCCGAGGTTTCTCATCAGGCTGAATTGCAGTGGAGAATTTCTACCCTGATACTGATTCCTGTCATCACCCTGATTGCGGTGCCCATGAGCCGGGTGAATCCCAGGCAGGGCCGCTATAGCAAGTTGTTTCCCGCGGCGATGATCTACGTACTCTATTTTGTTGCGTTGGAATTCTGTCGTGATCGCATCGCCGAAGGCGAGTTCAGTCCATTAATCGGCTTGTGGTGGATACACCTGATATTCATCGCCTGGGGTATCTATGCGATGTCGCCACCTGGAAAGTTCAACAGATTACTACGCAGAGCGAGCGCATGAACCTGCTGGATAAACATGTACGCAATGCTGTCTTGCTCTCCATCGTGATCGTATTGGGTGTCATCGTCTCCCTTGACCTGATCTTCTCCCTGATCGATGAGCTTGGCGAATCCGGTATCGATTACACCACGATTAACGCGCTGGTTTTCGTGGCCCTCACCACGCCTACCAGCATCTACGAATTGCTGCCATTTGCTGCCCTGGGCGGCACTATCTTTGGCCTGGGAGTGCTGGCCTCCAACAATGAGTTGGTGGTCATGCAATCCGCCGGCGTGCACAAGTGGCGAATCGTTGCCGCTGTGCTAAAACCTGCGCTGGGGGTAATGGTATTGAGCCTGGTGCTGGGTGAATACATTGCCCCGCCACTGGAACAACTCGCCAACAGCAACAAGGCCATACAGATGAGCGGCGGCACAGCGATCAATGCCGAAACCGGCACCTGGCGCAAGGTGGGCAATGATTTCATTCATATCAATGCCATAGCGCCAGGAGGAGAACTGCTCTACGGCGTGAGTCGCTACACCATCGATGAGAACAGGCAGCTCGTCTCCGCCAGCTTTGCAGAGTCTGCTGAATATATAGAAGAAGGAACGCCACACTGGCGCATGTACAATGTGCAGCAGAGCCTGTTCGCGAATAACCGGATAAACACTGGCGGTTATCTGGAAGAAGAATGGCAGGCGGATCTTTCGCCTGAATTGTTGAGCGTGCTGTTGGTGGAACCCGATCGACAATCAATCTCCGGCCTGTTCCGTTTTGCCCGCTTCTTCCAGGCAGAAGGGCTCGACAGTTCGATTTACTTCCTCGCGTTCTGGAAGAAGTTGTTACAGCCACTGGCAACACTTGCCCTGGTTGTATTGGCGATATCGTTCGTATTTGGTCCATTGAGGGAAGCGACCATGGGTTATCGTATCTTCATCGCGCTCTGTATTGGCCTGGCATTCACCACGGTACAGCGGATGATGGAGCCAGTAAGCTTGATCTACGGGCTTAGTCCGCTCATGGCGGTGCTTACCCCAATTACTTTGTGTGCTATTGCTGGTTACTATTTCATGCGCCGGGTCGCGTAATTACCTACAGGGAAGAATTTTTACCAATGCCTGAATCAAAGCCCATCTATATTTCCTACGCGGGCCCATCATTACTCGAGACACCTCTGCTCAACAAGGGCTCTGCGTTCTCCGCCGAAGAGCGCCGCACTTTTAACCTGATCGGCCTGTTGCCGCCGGTTTACGAAAGCATCGATGAGCAGGTAGAGCGCTGCTACCATCAGTACAAGAGTTTTGATGAGCCGATCAACAAGCACATTTATTTGCGCGTCGTGCAGGACAACAACGAGACGCTATTCTATCGCCTGGTAACCGAACACCTGGTAGAGATGCTGCCGGTCATCTACACGCCAACAGTTGGCGATGCCTGCGAGCATTTCTCCGATATTTATCGCAGCGCCAGGGGAATCTTCGTTTCTTACGAAGAACGCGAGTATATGGACGATATTCTGCGCAGCGTGACCAAGGACAAGGTTAAGGTTGTTGTGGTTACCGACGGTGAGCGCGTGCTGGGCCTGGGAGATCAGGGTATCGGCGGCATGGGAATCGCCATCGGTAAACTCTCACTGTACACAGCCTGTGGCGGCATTTCTCCGGCCTACACCTTGCCCGTCGCCCTCGATGTGGGCACCAACAACAAGAAGTTGCTCGATGACCCAATGTATATGGGCATGCGTCATCCGCGAGTGGGCAAGGATGAATACAATGCATTTGTCGACCAGTTCATCGATGCCATCCAGGAGCGCTGGCCCGGCGTGCTAATCCAGTTCGAAGATTTTGCCCAACCGAATGCCATGCCACTATTGCAGCGGCACCGGGACAGGGTGTGTTGCTTTAATGATGACATCCAGGGTACCGCTGCGATCACGCTGGGAACCTTGATAGCGGCTTGCAAGAAGAAAGGGCAGTCGCTCAAGGACCAGACCCTGGTTTTTGTCGGCGCCGGTTCGGCGGGTTCAGGTATTGCCGAGTTAATCGTCACCGCGATGGTCGCGGAAGGACTGGACGATACCCAGGCCAGGTCCCAGGTGTTCATGGTGGATAAGAACGGTTTGCTGGTGGATGGCACAGAAGGCCTGATGGACTTTCAGCAGCGCCTGGTGCAATCCAAAGACGCGATCAAGGACTGGGAGCTGAGCGACAGCTCGACTTATCCGAGTTTGCTGGATGTGGTGGTCAACGCCAAAGCGAGCGTGCTGATTGGCGCCTCCGGTGTGCCAGGTTTATTTACCGAAGCAGTAATTCGGGCGATGAACGAGGCTTGTGAGCGACCGATCATTTTTCCCTTGAGCAACCCATCGCGGCAGGTAGAGGCGCATCCTGAAGATGTGATTGCCTGGAGTGAAGGTGATGCCATCGTCGCGACGGGGAGCCCCTTCGGCAGTGTAGAGTTTGACGGCAAGCAGTATGAAATATCCCAATGTAACAACAGTTACATTTTCCCTGGTATTGGGCTCGGTGTAATCGCCTGTAAATCTGCCCGGGTCAGTGATGAGATGCTGATGGTGGCCAGCAGAACGCTTGCTGAACTGGCGCCTGAAGGAGGTGACATCACCTCCGGCATATTGCCGCCATTGACGCAGCTCGCCGAAATCAGCAAGAAAATAGCTTTCGCAGTTGGTAAGGTGGCGCAAGCAGAAGGTCATACTCTGGAGATGAGTGATGAAGACCTGCTACAGGCTATCGAAAGAAATTTTTGGACCCCGGCTTACCGGGAGTATCGACGCGTCGCAATGCGAGCTCGCTAGGCGTTAGCCA
>CAYTLI010000091.1:0-10263 GCA_964438455.1 uncultured Pseudohongiella sp. | reverse complement strand
CTATGTTGCCAATAAGTTTATGGCCGACATTTTCATCCAGACTCATGATTGATTCCGGATGAAATTGTACTGCCCGTATCGGCAGAGTCTTGTGCTCTATAGCCATGACCTGCTGCTCTATCGTGGCAGCCGTAACTTCAAGGCAATCCGGTATATCAACGGCGATGAGCGAGTGGTAGCGCCCCGCTTCAAATTCCCTGCCGATACCGGCAAACAGTGCAGACCCATTGTGGGTGAGTTGCGAGGACTTGCCATGCTTGGGGTAAACAAGGGTTTGCAACTTGCCGCCAAAGTATTCCACCAGGCCTTGCATGCCGAGGCACACTCCGAAGATTGGCAGGTTCTGCCGCACGGCAACATCGATTGTCTCCTTTAACTGAAAATCTTCGGGACAGCCCGGGCCTGGAGAGAGGATTACCAGATCTGGTTCGTGGTCCTGCAGGTATTGTCGTGCCGCGGCTGGCCGCAGAGTTACCAGTTCAATTCCGAATTGACGGAAGTAGCTTGCCAGGTTGTGCACGAATGAATCCTGATGGTCTACCATCAACGCGGTAAGACCCTGCCCTATGGCGGGATTCACCACCGTCGAATTTGACGCTTCTACCTGTGGGGCTTTGCCACGAACTGCATCCAGCAGTGCCGAGGCCTTCAAACGGGTCTCCGCTTCCTCTGCCTCCGGGTCCGAGTCGATCAGCAAGGTCGCTCCTGCACGAATCTCGGCAATCCCATCCTTGATGCGAATGGTTCTGAGGGTCAAGCCGGTATTCAGATTGCCATCGAATCCAATCTGACCCAGTGCACCACCATACCAGCGTCTTGGAGAGCGCTCGAATTTCTCGATGTACTGCATCGCCGCCAGTTTTGGCGCTCCGGTTACGGTGACAGCCCAGGTATGGGCGAGGAACCCGTCCAATGCGTCAAACTCTGGCTTTAGTCTGCCCTTCACATGATCTACCGTATGAATTAAACGCGAATACATTTCGATCTGACGACGCCCGACAACTTCAACAGACCCCGGTTCGCAGACACGCGACTTGTCATTTCTATCGACATCCGTGCACATGGATAATTCAGATTCATCTTTTTCTGAATTGAGCAGGCTGCGAATTTGTCGCGCATCCGCTATGGCATCTGTTCCGCGCTTGATGGTGCCCGAAATCGGACAGGTCTCAATCTGGCGGCCGTCGACACGTACAAACATCTCCGGTGACGCAGCCACGAGAAACTCGTTGTCACCCAGGTTGATGAGCGCACCGTAGGGGGCAGGATTGCTTCGTTTAAGTCGCTTGAATACTTCTGCCGGACTGTCCTTGCAGGGCTCGAAGAAACACTGACCGGGAACTACTTCGAAGAGATCACCGCGTCGAAAATATTCCAGGGCACGCTCTACCTGTGTACTGAATTCACCCGCTTCATGGTCACACTGCCTGTCTACATGAATGGCAGGCAGATAGGGCACTGCTTCACCACCACGCCTGAATCCGCCTGTCGTTTCCGAGCGCTTTTCGTCTTCCCAGCTCCGGCAGTTGAATTCGTAGCTATAACACAGCGTTTGTTCGCTGCGGTGATCGGCGACAGTAATCTGATCCGGAAGGTAGAGCACCAGGTCCCTGTCGCCTTCAGCCCGATCCTGGAACCTTTCAACGTCTTCGAACTGGAACGTCAAATCGTAGCCGAATGCTCCATAGAGACCTAGATAGGAATCCTCATCATTTTTAAAATGCGCCACCAGTTCTCGCAACACCGAGAACACGCTGGGCCTGCGACTTCTTTGTTCTTCACATTGTTCAAAGCTCTCGTGTTTTACCTGCGCAGAAATGCAGGTATCGTCATGGCACACAGATTCAACAGCATCGCAATGCTGCAGCACAGAGTAGAACTCGGGGAGCAGTATCTGCCCTCTCTTGTTCAGTGCATCGATTGTGATTTCACGCTCGCGCGCAATGACCGCGATCGGGGGATTGATAAAGCCGATGTCCCAACGGGTATAACGCCCTGGATATTCAAAGCTGGATGCCAGTAACACACCACGGTGCTCAGACAGGGCCGTGGCCAGCTCGTCGATCGCGGTCCGGTAATTGAGCGCGAGAGCACTGCGCCGTACCTGCACACCACCGGCGCAGGTAAATTGGGTTTGTTGTTGAATCTGCATTGCCATTCCTCCTGGATCTTCTGCAGTCCAGAGTCATGGCGAGAAAAGAGAAATTTAGAACAATAGACCGCCACAACCCTGGGCGGCCATTGATGAGAAGACGTTACGTCAGTGACTTGTCATCTGGCAGCCCGAAAAATCAAACCACCAGAAGTAAAAACGAGTATTCATAGGGGCGCGATAATGGTGCAGCTCGAAACAGAAGTCAATCTTCCATAACCGTGAAGCCCGCTCAGGGCCAGGATGCACCCAGGGGAAAGCAATTTTTGTTCTTTAAATTCAGATGGTTAGCGAGCTATGGAGAATCTGCGCCGCACTGCTTCCTGCCTCTGAATCAGGGTTTCCTCAGCCCGGGAAGCCAGCGCCTGGCAAACTCCTTGATGTCCTGGATAGACTGAATCCTTTGTCTCCTCGCCATCTCGACACCAACCCAATAACCAAGATAAGAGACGATCAACCAGACCAGGATCGAATCCGCGGGCCAATAACCCCACCACAGGAATGCCTGAATTATATTGCCGAGCTGGTTAATGAAAAATTGTATGACCGCATCGACAATGCCGTTCGCCAGCACGCTGGAAATCTGCGGCAGATTTAACAGGAATCCGATGAACTCCCTCAGCTCTATTATTGCCAGTGTGTACAGTCCGGCAAGACCGTAGAAGCCACTACCAAACCACATCCACTTCTTGTAGAGCACATTGGTCTTTTTCAGGTTCCTGGTGGTAGATTTTTTTAGCGCCTTGACCCGTTCATTGATGAGCTTGCGATCAGCATCGCGACTTATTTCGCCAGTTTCGAAAAGAAATGAAAACAATAGCCAACTCAATACGACCAGGGGCAGGCCGAGCATAAAGATGGCCAGTAGCAGGTCCGAAAGATTGAACAGTCCAAACACGCGTTCAGCCCGGTGAGTGGGAGTAAAGAATGGGACGCAGAAGTACTGCGCCCCAGCGCATGATTATTTCTCGTGGCGTGCTTCTTGCGGCATCAGTGCAGCCCGGATACTGGAGCCCCAGATCAGATTCCCCATGTCGTTCAGATGCAGATTATCCTCGACAAATATATCAGTCATGACCTTGCCGTTTGCCTGCAGAAAAGGAGTCGCCACATCGACGTAATACACCAATGGGTCCTTCTTCGCTATCGCCGCGAACCCGTCACTTACTCTCTGGGCGGCAGGCCAGACATCTTCGCGCAATACGCTGGGTTTTACCGACAGAACATAGATTCTTGTGTCTGGTAATGCCTGGTGAATCTTCGCCACGATCTGTTCAAATTGCCCGACAATGGTCTCTTCCGGGATACCCCAATCGGTATCATTGTCACCTTCATAGATGAGTATCGCTCTCGGCTTGTATCGCAAGGCCACACGATCCAGATGATGCAACACATCACCCATGATGCTGCCACCGAATCCTCTGGGGATTACGGTAAGTGGCGCCAGCGCTGCTGCCGCCTGATCATTCCAGCGCGCGATACTTGAACTACCGGTGAGGACAATCGCCCCTTCAGGTGGCGGATGCAAGCGATCCTGCTCATCAAAACGCTGCATCGCTTCTTCCCAGCGAGCAGGGTCTGTATTGCGCTGCGCAGACGCAGTACCTGCAAGCAGCAACACGAGAATGGCGCTCACCAGTACTGCAAAATTTCTCTGAAACTGAATTTTCATTATTGTTCTCCTGCGGTCTTGTGCTTCTGAACCAGGTCCCGCTCGATTGTTTACTAAATGACCGATTGTTAAATGACAGACTAATCCTGGGTGTTTTCTACATTGACTGCTAATTGATGTCTATCGCATGCGATTTAAGTTTAGCCAGCGGAACCACATCAAGCGCGCGCTTATGGGTGCGTGCCAGATATACCTTTGGCGCCATGTCATGCTCATATGCCTCCAGCCATCTTACCGCACATAAACACCAGGTATCTCCCGGGGACAGCCCTGGAAAACCCGCCTGGGGCACGGGTGTGCTCAAATCATTGCCCCTGAACCGGGAAAACTCGAGAAACTGGCGGGTCACCTCAACACACACCGTGTGGGAACCCTGGTCATCGTCGTTGGTGTTGCAACATCCGTCCCGAAAAAAGCCGGTTACCGGATCAAGGCCGCAGGGCTCCAGTGGCTCACCAAAAACGTTTATTGATTCGTCCAGTTCCATTGCTTTCGATACCAGGATCAGCTGCCTTTCAGGTCAATCCACTTCTCTACGCTGGGAGATTGGTAGTTGGCAAACTGCTCCAATAAGTCTGCTGGATCATCGGCCAGCAGAAGCATCTCCCTGTGCTGTGAACGAATAAACCCTTGCACAACACATTGATCGAGAAACTGTTGCAGCAAGTCATAGTAAGCGCTGACGTTGAGGACCCCGCAAGGTTTATTGTGCATACCCAATTGAGCCCAGGTAAGAATTTCGAATAGTTCTTCGAGTGTACCCAATCCTCCCGGCAAAGCAATAAAGCCATCGGCGAGAGTGGCCATGCGTGCCTTGCGCTCATGCATGCTGTCTACTTCGATAAGCTCAGTCAGCCCATGATGGGGCACTTCCCGTCGAAATAAATTGCGCGGCAACACACCGGTGACTTCACCACCCGCGGCCAGCACCGCGTTAGCTACCTCCCCCATCAGCCCAATACTGGCACCGCCGTAAATTAAGCGAATCTTCCTGTCGGCGAGTTCGCTTCCCAGTCTTCGCGCCATTTCCAGGAACACCGGATCACTGCCACTGGCGGAACCGCAATACACACACAGGGACTTCATTCAATTAACACCAGAGAGTCGCGGAAGTTTCGTCGTCGGAGATTCTGTAGATTGCCATACATCTGGAAGTGAGCAGGTCGGGCTCTATATGACCCGCTTATAGGTCGGCGATTGCGGCAAGCCATGATCGCGCACAGGAACGGAAGCAGGATCCTGGTATTCTCTTTCCCTGAACCAGAAGTTACACGCCCACTTCTCTCCCTTCGTTACAGGCATGCCTCCATGCAGGGAATTCTCATGTCTTACGCTGCTGCCTTCATGGCAGTTGTGAAACAGAAGCATGCGTCCTTTCTTCGCCCTGACTTCCATATCCAGCTTGGGAAAACAGGTGCCGCCACCCTGTTCCGGTTCATTGAGGTAGAGCAGACAAGTGATGAGGCGTTGACCTCCCTTTGCCATGCAACGTTGGCCGCGTTCGGTGTTGGCATCCCAGGCATCGAAGTGCGGCGCATATTCCTGACCTTCACCGTAATAGACAACTTGTAGCGACTCGGCAAACTCCAGACCTATTCCCACCACTTCGGCAACCCGAAGCGAGACATCGGCGATGATGGTAGAGGTATTGTGGGGAATCCAGCAATTGCTTCCGCTGCGACCGGCGCTCTCCACGCCGGACCTGGCTGCGCTTACCAGGGCCTGCTTCAACTTTGGCCTGGCAGCGGCCAGCAAGGCTTCAATCTCGCTGTCCGAAAGAAAATCTTCGAAGACGCAAACGAGGGGGTCGCTGTTAACCTGATTGCCGGTCTCGTAGAATTGCCTGAGTTTGACTGTCATGAGTGCTCCTCAGCCAGAGTCTACTAAAACCCTAGAAGTGTTGCAGCGTTGCGTATCGGTCGCGATGGAAGGCAGCGTCTCCGAGATACTGCTGGGCTACTCGCGCGCGCTTAAGATAGAAGCCAATATCAAACTCATCGGTCATGCCGATGCCGCCATGCATCTGGATTCCTTCATTACTGACCAGTTCGTACACCTCGCTCAGCTTGGCCTTGGCGAGGCTTGCCATCCTGGCGATCTCCGCTGCATCTGTGTCCGCGTCATCCAGCGCAGCCAGGGCGGCCCTAACCACCGACTTGCACAGCTCGATTTCGCTATACATCTCCGCTGCCCGATGCTGCAAGGCCTGAAAGGCGCCAATAAGCACACCGAACTGTTCTCGTTGCTTGAGATATTCCACGGTCTGCTCGAAAACCTGCTGCACACTGCCCAGCATTTCAGCTGCCAGGCCGATTCGACCGATATCGAGAATCTTGTTGAGGCTTTCGACGCCATGAGCACCGCCACCGAGCAGGGTTTCTGACGCAACACTCACATTCGCAAAGGTGATGTTGGCGCTGTTGCGATTATCAACCATGGCAGTGCGCTGCACGGAAATGCCAGGGGTATCTGCGTCGATCAGGAAACAAGCCACGTCCCGCCCCGAATCGGCTCCAGCCATTCTGGCAACAACAAGCAGTTTGTTCGCAACATGACCATCTAGTACGAAGCACTTTTGCCCGTTTAGCAAATAACCGTTGCTATCAGCTTGCGCGGTGGTGACGAGATGAGCCGGATTATGAAATGGCGTGTCATCCAGGGCGAAAGCCACAGTTAATTCACCAGCGACGATTTTCGGCAAGCACTCGCTTTTCTGTGCTTCGTTGCCGAGCAGGTTAATCGCAGTCGCACCCAATAAAACGGTAGATATTAACGGGGAACTGGCCAGTGTTCTCCCGGTTTCTTCCAGCACGATGCCGAGGCCCGAATAACCGAATTCAAAGCCACCATATTCTTCCGGCAGCGCCATGCCAGCCCAGCCGAGCTCGATCATCTGTGCCCAGATTTTCTCGTCATAACCTGTTTCGCTGCCTTCATCACGAAGCCTGCGCAACACAGAGACAGGACAGTTTTCAGTGCAGAAATTGCGCGCCGCATCCTGCAACATTCTTTGTTCTTCAGTGAGTACCAGTGCCATCGTCTTCTAGTCTTTGGTTTTACTCATGCTCAGCAAGTCGGGCAGACCCAGAACCCGCTTGGCCACGATATTGAGTTGCACCTCCGCCGTACCTCCTTCGATGGAGTTGGCTTTGGAACGCAACCATTCACGGGTAATCTTCAACTCATCGTCAACGAAGCCATCACCTTCCCAGCCCAGGCCCTGGCTGCCAAGTGCCTGCAACATGAGTTCGTAGCGCCGCTTGTTGAGCTCACACCCATAGTATTTAAGCATCGAAGAAGTCGCGTTCGGCCCCTGGCCCTGCTTCGATTCTTCTACCGATCGCTGCGAGGTGAGCGCAAAGGCTTCACTGTCAATCTTGAACTGGGCGATGCGATCGCGCAGTACCGGATCTGAAAGTTTCTCCGAATCCCCGCGGTAATGCATGGCTGCGGATTCGAGGCTGCCTACTGTTGATGTGGTGCCACCGCGATCCGATTGTCCACTGGAGAGCCCAAAACTGGAGATCATGGTGCGCTCGTGCTGCAACAGTCGCTTGGCGATGGTCCAGCCATCATTCAACTGGCCAACCAGGTTACTCGCTGGAACTTTTACATCGTCGAAAAATGTTTCGCAGAAGGGTGACGATCCACTGATCAATTGAATCGGGCGCGTGGTGACACCGGGCGAAGACATATCAAAGAGAATAAAACTGATGCCGCTGTGCTTGGGTACTTCGAAATCGGTTCTTACCAGGCAGAAAATCCAGTCGGCCTTGTCAGCATAGGAAGTCCAGACCTTTGAACCATTGATGACATAGTGATCTCCATCCAGCTCTGCCTTTGTCTTCAGGCTGGCGAGATCAGATCCAGAACCCGGCTCGGAATAACCCTGACACCAACGAATTTCACCACGCACAATCTTCGGAATATGTTCCGCTTTCTGTTCGTGATTGCCATATTCCAGCAGTACCGGACCCAACATGCTGATACCGAAGCTGGTCAGCGAAGGTCGCGCGTTGATTCGGGATAATTCCTGGCTGAGGATTATTGCTTCTTCTTTTGATAAGCCCCCACCACCATATTCTTGCGGCCAGGTGGGGCAGGTCCAGCCCTTCTCCGCCATGCGGTCAAGCCATATCTTGCTCTCGGGATTCTTGTATTCGGCGTTGCGACCACCCCAGACGATTTCATCATGCACCATCGGGGTTCGCATGCCTGGCGGGCAATTTTCTTCCAGCCAGCTGCGGGTAGATTGACGAAACGCTTCCAAAGCAGACATAAGCAGAACCCTTGCTACTAGCTAACCAGGACCTGGCGACCTTTGACTTTTCCAGCCTTGAGATCGCTCAATGCATCACTGGCCTCGGCAAGTGGTCGCTCGGTAATTTCAATCGGCGCTATCTTGCCTTCGCGAACAAGCGCCATCAACTCATCCATGTCCTGAAGCGAGCCCACGTAGCTACCCTGGATGATCCGTGCATTCATGGGCAGGAAAGGAATTGGCATCTGCAATGCGCCGCCATAGAGACCAATGACTACCAGCATGCCACCTTTACGCAGGCATGCCAGACCGTAGTTGACACTGGCTTCGGCACCGACAAAATCCAGTACGGCATAGGCGCCACCAGTACTCTTGCGAATTTCTTTCGCCGTTCCGCTATCAGCAGAACTGAATGTACGGGATACGCCGAGCTCGCGGGCCGCCTGTAGTTTGCCATCATCAATATCGACCACGATTGGGTCCAGGCCCTGGGCGTGGGCAACCTGGATCGCCATCATGCCGACTCCGCCTGCACCGATGATCACAATTTCGTCGCCAGCTTCTACCTTCCCCAGCTTTTTCAATGCGCCATAGGCTGTAAGGCCGGAGCAGGCATAGGTGGCTGCCAGGCTGTCGGCTACATCACCTTTGTCGAACAGATAACGACTGTGAGGAACCAGCACGTGACTGGCAAACCCTCCCTGGGCAACGATACCCAGAGCACGACCCGGTGTGCACAGGTGTTCTTCACCACGCAGGCACACGGCACATTCACCGCAGCCGATCCATGGATAGACCACACGACGATCGCCCACGTTGACATTTTCGGCGTCCGGCCCGACTGCGACCACTTCGCCAAAGATCTCGTGACCCAGCACCTGTCCTTCACGACCGACTTCCAGTTGTTTGCCACCGCCCAGTTCGAACACGCCATCGTGCAAGTGGATATCTGAGTGACAGACACCGCAGGCCTCGGTCTTCACCAGGACTTCTGTACCTTGCGGTTCAGGTGTTGGTGACTCTACTTCTACCAGCGCGGCGCCTGGTGCCGCTGTTTGCCATGATCGCATCAGCCAGCGCTCCTTTCCTTATCCCACTGGGCAAAGGTCTTGCCCTCGTTCGCCAGCTGCTCCAGTAACGGCGCTGGCTGCCAGTAGTCTTCACCGTATCGATCACGGAATTCGCAGATCTTGTCGTAGACGTTTTTCAATCCGACCTGATCGGCGTAATACATAGGCCCACCCTTTGCGGCCGGGAATGCATAACCGTACACATAGACAATATCGATATCACTGGGACGCTGGGCGACACCTTCGGCAAGAATCTTTGCTCCCTCATTAATAAGAGGATAGAAACAGCGCGCGAGGATCTCTTCATCGGAAACTTCCCGCTGCTCGACGCCCAGCTTTTCCGCCTCTTCCTTGATCATGGCTTCGACTTCCTCATCGGCCATGCGTCGGCGGGTCTCCGGATCGTACTTGTAAAATCCTGATCCAGTCTTCTGTCCATAGCGACCCATTTCAACCAGCAGGGTGCCCATTCGATAGAGCTTGGGATCATCTGGCAGGTCGGTCCTTGCCTGCCTCGCCTTGTAACCCACATCGAGTCCAGCCAGATCTCCCATGGCGAGAGGACCCATGGCCATACCAAAATTTTCCAGGGCCGAATCAACCTGGCCCGGGGTACAACCATCCAGCAGCAGCATCTGTGCTTCGCGACCATATCCGCCAAGCATGCGATTACCGATGAAGCCATAGCAGACTCTGGAAAGCGCACAGACCTTGCCAATCTTCTTGCCAATTGCCATGACTGTCGCCAGCACATCATCGGCAGTCTTGTCCCCGCGCACTACTTCAAGCAGTTTCATCACATTGGCCGGACTGAAGAAATGCATACCGACGACGTCTTGCGGCCGCGATGTTGCTTCGGCTATCTGATCCACGTCCTGGTAGGAAGTGTTGGTTGCCAGAATCGCACCCTGCTTGCAGCTGTTGTCCAGCCTGGCAAAGATTTCCTTCTTTAAATCCAGGTTTTCAAACACAGCCTCGATAACCAGGTCCACATCAGCAATGTCCCCATAGTCGGTGGTGCCACTGATCAGATCCAGACGCTGGACCATCTTCTCTTCTGTGAGTTTGCCCTTCTGCACGGTGATGTTGTAATTCTTCTTGACGATGT
>CAYTLI010000090.1:0-10302 GCA_964438455.1 uncultured Pseudohongiella sp. | reverse complement strand
CCGGTAGTTGTTGAGGGACTGTAGTCCCACATCACCCACTGCTGCCCGATAAGTACCCGCTCGTTCAAAATCTACAGGCTGACCTGATGCTTCAACATCTTTTACCAGGGATCGCATCGCTTGTTGAGTCAATTCATTGCAGCTGGCCATGCGCGAGGCGTTTTTCGGATCGGCATCCTCTGCCAGGGCAATCTCTAAAAGGAAACCGGAGTTGCGCCCGGGATTACCTTCGCCAATTTCACTGGCATCGATCAGCACAATGCGCGCGTCGGGAGAATGTTCATGCCAGCGTCGCGCACAAGCGATACCAGTAAAGCCAGCGCCCACCACCACGACATCCGCATCAAGAGATTCTGTCAGCGACGGCGACGGACCGCGTTTTGGTAATAACGCGTTCCATCCACTGTGCATTTGATAATCGGGATAAGGTTTAGGCATGAGTAATTCTGTCAGCAACTACCAGGCGCGATCAATGCGGTAGGGCTGGCTGTCGACACTGTGGTTAGCCCCATCGGCGAGCGCCGTCAGTATTGCACCAGTAACTGCCGCCTGGGTGAGACCGAGATGACCATGACCAAAACCATAATACACATTGCTCAACTGTGGCGAGGCGGAAATGACTGGCACGGAATCTGGCACACTGGGGCGATAACCCATCCATACTTCCCCACCTTCTGTGTTCAGGCCTGGCAACAAGGACTTGCCATGTTCCCCCAATACCTGCGCCCGGCGATAGTCTGGCGGCGCATCGAGCCCGCCGAACTCCACCGTGCCAGCAAGGCGCAAGCCATTCTCCATGGGCGTGATTCCCATTCCGCGCTCGGTGAACAACAGGCTGTTGTGCAACTCGATATCAGCTTGAGGCAAGTTGAGATGGTAACCTCGCTCTGTTTCCAGGGGCACCTTGCTGCCCAGTTGGCGAGCAAGCTTTGCCGAGTAGGCGCCAGCAGTAATGAACACCTCATCACTTTGATAACGGGCATTAGCCAGCACCGCCGTGACTTGTTCACTTCCAAGCTCGAAGCCGGATACCTCGGCCTGCACGAACTCCCCGCCCTGTTGCAGGAAAAGATTAAAGAAAGCTTCAGATAAACCCAGGGGCGATACTGTATAGGCTGCCCCCGGAATGAAGATTGCACCAGCCAGACGGGGACTGAGTTGCGGTTCGATTTCTGCAAGCTGTTGCCCGGTCAGCACTTCGTAGTCCACGGTCGAAGCTGGTAGCTCACTACGCAAGGCCACTGCTTTGGCAAACGCTTTTTCCGTTTCATAAACATAGAACATGCCCGAGCGACGAATCAGGTGTTCGGCCCCGGCGGCAGCAATGAGTGGATCATAAAATTCCAGCGCCCTGCTCGATAATGCACCGATGGCAGTTGTGGCGCGCTGGTAAACAACAGCGGACGAGCTCGCCAGGAACTTCAGCAACCAGGGCAGAAAGCGCGGCAGGTAGGCAGGTTGAATGGCAACTGGCGCCATCGGTCGCAACAACATGCCGGGAATTTCTTTCCAGATGCCGGGCATGGCTTCGGGAAACACCGAACCAGTGGAGATAATGCCCGCGTTGCCCGCGCTGGTTCCTGTACCAGGTTGTAGCCTGTCGATGAGGATGACTTTGCGATTCGATTGTTGCAGCGAAAGGGCTGTCGCAAGACCCACGATCCCGGCCCCAACAACACAAACCGTTTTCGGAAGAGCTGGGACAGACTGGTTTTCCGGCAAAGTAGATCTATCCCTGCTCATCCAGTATGTGTGCCCAGCGGCTGGCCCATTCATTGAGCATGGTGTCGCGATCTAGCAGGTCTGGACTCACATCCTGTTGGATCTGGTGAATGTAAAACAACCAGCCACCAATAATGCTGACCAATAATGCCCCTGCCTGTTTTGCTGACAGCGATTTGGCCGCAGGCTTTTCGCTGATCCAGGCACCCAGTGCCGCAATCATATCGGTGTTGAGTTGATCCTGAATCTCGGTACCAATATCAAGCAAGCGAATTTCTTCGATGAGTCGCACAAAGGGTTTCTGCCGCTCCCTGGCCTCCTCGTAGTTCAGCGCGATGGCGATTAATTCCGCCCTTGTATCACCAAATGCTTTCAGCTTCTCCGGCCCGAAATCTTCCGGCGCTTCAGATATATGTGTCCTGGCAATCTCTGCCAGCAACGCTTCCTTGCCTTCGAAATGGCGATAGAAGGCCCCGGCGCGCGGCACAAGCCCCGCCTCGGTCTCGATCTTTGCAATCGAAGTCTTCTGGAAGCCCTGCTCCATAAAGAGCTTGAGCCCGGCCGCCATTATTCGGTCTTTAGTGTTGACTTTTGACATATAACAGTGTTATTTATATGTATAACGTTGTTATTTATTAATATATCGCTGTTATTTAAGGCAAATTTACAGCAGCCATCAGGAGATGTCCAACATGACTACTTTAAGCACTGCTACCAATGATCAACAGGCCCAGAAGCCAATGCAGCTCTGGATCGACATCCTCATCGTGGTCGCCACATCGGTCGTGGCTTTTGGCCTCGAGAACCTGGCTTTTTCCGAGGGCAGGCTCCCCTTCGGCGAACAAATTCGGGGGGCATTTTCCGTGGTCTGCGGCGCCGTTGCCGCCGTCAGCGTGGTTTTTGCCCGCGGCGGCAGCTTCACCGAGCTTGGTTTGAGAGTGCCAGCGAGCTGGACCAGGTCGATCATGCAGGCTTTGGTGATCCTCTTTGTATTCGTCCTCGCACAGGCGGTAGTGCCGATGATGCTGGCGTTATTTATCGACTTACCGGCGGCAGACTTTTCCCGTTACGACGTGATTGCCGGCAATCTTCCCGCGGCAATCAGCATGGCTTTGATATTGCCAATCACCGCTTCGATTCCCGAAGAGATTATCTACCGTGGTTTTCTGATGGGCCGACTCACTGAGTTTTTTGGCAAAGACTCGCGTGGTTCAATCTTGACCGTGTTGGTGCAGGCCATCATTTTTGGCTCGATCCATTTTCAGTGGGGCCTCGGTGGCATGATTATGACCGTCATCATGGGAGTGGTGTGGGGCACTGCATTTATTCTGTGCGGACGTAACCTCTGGGTAGTGATCCTTGCGCACTCGGCAGGACACCTGTTGTTTGTTTCGCAATTGTATTTTGCGGTAACGGTAGTTGCTTAACTATGAGCAAGTACCTGATCGAGCGCGGCAATCAGCGCATCAACTTCATTGAGCGTGTTGTAGTGAGTCAGGGAAACCCTGACCACACCGTTGTTGCCTTCAAGCCCCAGGTACTCCACCAGGCGCCGTGCATGGAAGTCGCCAAAGCGAATGGCAATCTTGTAGTCGTCCATCGCACGGCATAACTCGCCTGAGTCCTTGCCTTCGATCTTGAAGCTGATGGTTGGTACCCGGCGCGGATCATCGCCCTCGCTGATACCGATGATCTGGCAGTCGTCACGACTGCGCAGGTAGCTCAGCAATCTCACTGCCAGGCGATTTTCATGCCGAGTGATTTTCTCAAATGCAGCGACGATGTTCTCCCGAACCGAACAACCAGCCCCGTCCCGCGCACCGAGCTCAGAGAGGTAGTCAATGATACCCGTGGTGGAATAGGCGATCTCGTAGTTTGCGTTGCCGGGCTCAAGCTTCGCGGGCACTTTGTCCTTGCCATAGAAGTAGTGATAGAGGTTGTCCAATTCGGCCAACAGATCGTACTTGCCGTACAGCACTGCACCGTGCGGCCCATACACCTTGTAAAGACTAAAGGCGAGATAATCCACATCCCATGCGGTGACATCGATTGCCCGATGTGGCGCGTAGGCGACACAGTCAACACAGATCAGTGCGCCGCGTGCGTGTACAAACTTCGCTATCTCGTCGACCGGGTTAATGGTGCCAAGGATATTGGACACTTGGGTCACCGCAACCAGCTTCGTGCGCTCCGTCATTAGCTCATCGAGATCGTCCAGTTTTAGTTGCAACGACTCTTTGTCCAGGTTCCAGAACTTGATCTTTATGCCAAGATCCTCGAGCCCAACCCAAGGGCCAATATTGGATTCGTGATCCGACACGGTAACGATGACTTCATCGCCCACACGCAATTGACTGCGCATGCTGCGCGCCAGGTTCTGCAAGGCAACTGTTGTCGTTGGGGCAAAGGCGATCTCTTCGGGACGTTTCGCGTTAACGAGTGTGGCTATTGCTTCCCTCCCGGCCTGCAGTGCGGCGGCAGCCGCTAGTGACACTTCGTAGCTACCACCGACCTGCACATTCTTGTTGAACAGAAAGTCATTCATGCGCTCGACCACCCGCTCGAGGATCTGGGTGCCGCCGGCGTTGTCCATGAAAGCCCAGCCGTTGTTCAGACCGGGGAATTGCTTGCGGACAAAGTCGATGTCCAGTTCTGTCTGTTTACTCAAACTGCTCACTCTCTCAATTGATTGGGGTCGGAGAGAAAATACAGTACTGTAATTTCTCTCCGACCCCTTTTTAACTAGTGCTGTAACACAGCGTTGAAAAAATCCTGCGTACGCTGATGCTCAGGGTTATCAAATATTTTTTCGGGCGGGCCCGCTTCAACTATTTTACCTGCATCCATGAAGATGACCCGGTCCGCCACCTGGCGGGCAAAGCCCATCTCATGAGTAACCACCAGCATGGTCACACCGGATTCGGCCAGGTCCTTCATCACATCGAGCACCTCGCCTACCATTTCGGGATCCAGTGCCGAGGTTGGTTCATCGAACAGCATCACCCGCGGTCCCATGGCCAGGGCGCGGGCGATCGCCACCCGTTGCTGCTGCCCGCCCGATAGTTGGTTCGGATACTTGTCTGCCTGCTCGCTGATACCAACCTTTTGCATCAGTTCATCGGCGATCTCGTTGGCTTCCTGTTCAGCCAGATTCTTCACCCGCATCGGTGCCAGCGTGATGTTCTGCCTGATTGTCAGGTGGGGAAACAGGTTAAACGACTGGAACACCATGCCTACCTCGGCGCGAGCTTGATCGTCTTCGGTGACATTAACACCACCGATCATCACCGTGCTTGCCGGATCGAAAGTCTCGATCAGGTTGATACAACGAATCAGGGTGGACTTGCCAGAACCGGACGGACCCACCACGCACACGACTTCACCTTCGCTGATTTCGAGATTAACACCGGCCAGTGCCTCGAAGTCACCAAAGTGTTTGTGCAGCTTATTGATGGAGACGATGGCCGTCACGTGCTGTACTCCCGCCGGAAGCGTTTTTCCATGCGACCCACCAGGATCACCAGCGGCCACAACATGGCGATATACATCAGCGCCGCCACGATCAACGGTGTCGGATTCGCCTCCAGGGCTTGGGCCTGGTTCGCCTGCTTCAACAAATCGGGCATGGCCACCACGGATGCCAGTGCCGTGTCCTTGATGACATTGATGCAGTTGTTGGTAAGCGGCGGAATCACCACCCGTATCGCCTGGGGCAGGATCACATCGAGCATGGTGTGACGATAACTTAAACCCAGCGCGTGCGAGGCCTCGAACTGGCCACGGGGTATGGCCTCGATGCCGGCGCGAAAAATCTCCGCCGTGTACGCGCCTGAAACCAGGGTGAGTGCGAACGCCGCCGACATGAATGGCGATAACTGGATGCCAACAAAGGGCGGCGCGTAATACACGATGATGAGCAGTACCAGGATGGGAATGGAACGAAAGATATCGATGTAAATCTTGCTGGCGATACTCGCCGGACGCACGCCATAAAGGCGGACAAGTGCAATCATCAGGCCCAGCACCAGGCCGAACAGGATACTGACCGCGCCCAGCATCAGGGTGACGCTCAAACCTGAGAGCAACAAGGGAAAGGAGGCGCGCAACACTTGCCAGTTAAGAAAGGTCTGCACGAATCCCGCATCTGTGCCACCGACGGTAGTAGAGATTGGCCGGTCCACTACAGAAACGGTTGAACTATCGGCAGCGGGTTCACTGCCAAACCATTCCCGGTGCAATTGCGCGACAAAGCCACTGCGTTTCAACTCGGTGATGACATCGTTCACCTGGTCGGCAAGAGGATTGTCCCTTGCCAACACCATCGAGTAACGCTCGCCGGATTCGATGCGTTGCACCACCTTGAAGTAAGGCTTGTCGCGAATGAAATATTCCAGGCTGGGAATGTCAGAGATATAGCCATCGACCCGGCCCGATTGCACATCGAGCATGGCGGGCACCAGGCCTTCGAAGCGACGAATGTCACCGAAGCCATAGCGATCGGCGTTCTCGGTTGTCCACATGTCACCGGTGGATCCGGTGTCCACCGCCACTACCCGGTCGCGCATGTCCTCGAGGCTATTGATGTCACTCTGGCTGTCGACGGTGAGCGACTGGGCACTGTCGTAATAGGGCTGGACGAAGGCAACCGATTCCAGGCGCCTTTCGGTAACCGTGATGGAAGAGATGGCAATATCGATGCGGCCCGACTGCACCGCTGAGAACAGGCCGCTGAAGGGGATGTTGACGATCTCAACGTCCATCCCCAGCCGCGCGCCTACTTCCTTTACCAGGTCGATCTCGAAACCGACGTAGTCACCGTTCTCGTCCTGGAATTCCCAGGGGACATTACCGATATTAGCGCCGACGGTGAGTTCTGCTGCCAGGGCCGGCGCGGAAATAAGCAACAGCAATAATCCGCAGGCCCTGAATACGCGGCGGGTGAAATTCAACGGCGGCAATAAAGTCTCCCTGGCTTTCTATTAAGGGCCTACACCACAATCCGGGAAAATATCACCATCTGAATTCCCGCTGATGTCTGGCGAGCCATTTAAGCTGGCCCAACTTGTGCCTAAACACTGAAGCCCCCAACCACCGTTACCCGTGATTGACACGCCATCGCTAATAATTGTATTGCCGAGACCCTGTATTCGGACACCGGTACCCGCATTGTTTTGAATAAGAGCGATATCGCCTCCACCGGTAAACAGGGAGCTACCGGCGAGAACGCTGATGCCCAGATTATTGTTCTCGATAATCGCTCGATTTAGCCAGACGCTACCATTGGCAAAAATCTGCATGCCCATCACGCTGGAGCCACTTATTGTGCTAAAGCTGCCATTGCTTGGAGAGGCAGTAAGATAGAGAGCACCGTTGGTAAAAACATTAGCTCCTGTAACGGAGTTAGTTACGTCAACCCCACGCAACCAGGCACTGGAGCTTGTGGAAACGCTCACGCCACTGTTACTGCCATCAATGACCGAATCGCTAACAAAACAGGAACCACCGTTAAATGCTTGCACGCCAGTATTGCTGTTAATAATGCTGACATTGCTTGCCGCGACCGACGCCCCATTGAAACATGCCAGGCCTGCGGCAGACCCGGTAAGAGTCATTGATTCCACGGTAATATGATTTGCCCCTCTCGATGCAAGCACTGCATAGCCACCGCTGATTCCATCGCTCGGGGATTGCCCGCGCAGGGTTACATCGCTGCGAAACAGGACGACTCCGGGACAGGTGCCACTGACAGTAATGATTAAGGGATTTGGCGCGTCCCCAACAGAAGCGATGGCACCGCCAATCGTATCACCTGCATTACAATCCACGTCGATCTCAATGGGACCCTGATCGATGCCTGCATTCAGGGTATCTATTTGGGACTGCAGTGCATTAATTTGTTGTTGTAAAGCCTCGAAGGGCTGGCCATTGGCATTCTGGCTGTTGCCCTGGGCAGCTGCACCGGCAGAACCCAGCAGCAGAAGAGCAGGTGCCAGGAATGCTGGCAGCTTAAATTTTAGAGGAGTTAATCCGAACATTTGATTTTCCTTTTTATTTTGCTTTTTGTTTTCTTTCTTCTTTGATCTTTCTTCTTTCATCTTTCATCTATCTTCTTTTTTGGATGCCTGTCTACAGAGGCACCCTGAACTTAACACCGCCAAACATCAAAATCCATCTATGGAAATCTGCAACGGCGCCAGCCTGTTTCGGGCATTCAAATAAAGCATGCTGCTTACCCGCACTCTCTGATCTGCAATCGCCAGGCTGATCCAAGCCGTACCGAACGGCGTTTAAGCTGGCATGCCCCAACATCCCATTCTTACAGTTACTCAACAGCGCGCCAGCGCTGCACTGAAATCCCTGTTCGTCGCCGATGCCCTCGCCATGCCGGTGCACTGGTACTACAACCCCATGGATATCTACCGGCAATTCAAGGGCGGCATCGAGAAACTGGAAGACGCCCCGGCGCAACACCCTTCGTCCATCATGTCGCTGCACTCCACCAATCACGGCGGCCGCCATGGCCATGGCCGCAAACAGTCACAGCGAGAGGTCGTTGGCGAGGTGATTCTCAAAGGCAGAAGACAATACTGGGGCCAGGCCAACACCCATTATCACCATGGCATGAAAGCCGGCGAGAACACGCTCAACGCCCACTGCGCCCGGGCACTGATGCGCACGCTGGCTGGCAACGATGGCCATTACGACAAGGAGGCTTTCCTGGCCGCCTATATCGAACTGATGACTGCCGAGCCTGCCCAGCATCCCGATACTTATGCCGAGTCCTATCACCGCGGCTTCTTCGCCAACCTGGAAGCAGGCAATCCACCGGATCAATGCGGTGCCGTTACTCATGACACCGCTTCCATCGGTGGACTGGTGACCATCGCTCCCATCGTCTTCGCCGAACGCCTGGCCGGCACCCCACTGGATCGCGTGCAGGAGATCTGCGCCGCACACCTTGCTCTCACCCACCCGGATGAGTATCTCGCCAAGGTGTGCCGCGACTATGTGGGTCTGCTCGATGAGCTGCTGTGCAGAGAAGATAGTGAAGACGCGCAGAGCATCATCAGCGCATGGAGCAAGCGCAGCATCAGCCTGCAACTGTCGGAGATCATGCCGAAGATTCACAACGACAACGACGTCGTGGGCCGACTATTCTCATCCGCCTGCTACATCACCGACTCCTGGCCCAGTGTGTTGTACCTGGCTTACAAGTATTGCCACAAGATGGAAGCGGGCTTGTTAGCCAACACCAATCTGGGCGGGGACAATGTGCACCGAGGAGCGGTGTTGGGGGTGTTGTTGGGATTAGCAGGTGGGCAGACTGTTGATGAGCTTTATCATCAGCTAGTTGACAAGGAAAAGCTCGATGATGAAATTAGTGCATTGATTGCGGAACGCTAATCAATACCCAAGATCAGAATTAAGTGGTGAGATCTTGCAGGAGAGGGATAACAACTGCAGCCAACACGATACTCGTCATCACAAAAAGCACCCTGAACTTGTAGTCCAGATGCGCTCTCAGCTCGGTGAATTGAGCTGCCAGATAATCTTTGGTAACCAAGTCTTCCACAATCATAATTTGAGCTCTGAGCGGTGATACCAGCTCGGTATAGACCTCCAGCCAAAGCGCAGCCAGAAAAAGCAATCTCCTGACAGAGCAGCTGTGCACCTTGATCCTAACTAGGCTATAGTGCCTAAAAACAAGCCTCTACCCAGTAACTATGCTGATCCCTGCCAACCACCGCGCTTCCCTGGATACCAACGGCTTACCGATCTACGTGCCCGAGAGCCGCATCGAGTCCCTCTCCCGCCGTGACTTCCTGAAACTCTCAACAGCAGCCGCAGCAGCAGGCATCGCACTCCCCTACACAAAACAACCCGCCGCCGCACAATCCATGACCTCCAGCGAGCGCGAGTTGCTGCTCATGGCCATCGATGCCGCCAAAGCAGCCGGTGCCGACTACTGCGATGCCCGCATCATCCGCACCCAGTTCGAAGCTATCGGCGCGCGGGAGCAGATGATCACCCAGGTACAGAGCACCGATTCCTTTGGCATTAATCTGCGCGCATTGATGGGGGGAAGCTGGGGCTTCTCCGCCACCCAGGATTTCTCCCGCGATGCGGTGGCCGCCATGGCGCGGGAAGCAGTGGCCATTGCCGCGGCCAATAACGAGGTCGCGCCTTCGGAAACTATTCTTGCTCCGGTTGATATCTTTCCCGATGCCGATTGGGTCACGCCCCACACTATCGATCCTTTTACTGTGCCCATCGAGGACAAGGCGGCGCTGATTCTGCGGGTCAATGAAGAAGCGCTGCGGGTGAACAATGTGCGCTTCTCATCTTCGTCTATTTTGTCGGTAAAAGAAGAACGGCTGTTGGCCACCTCCGAGGGCTCGGTGATTCGCCAGACCCTGATGCGCATCAATCCTTCCATCAACATCACCGCGGTGGCGCCGGATGGCAGCGACTTCCAGACCCGCGGCGCGGTGGTGGAACCGGCTGGCCGTGGTTATGAATATGTGCGTGGCCTGGAGCTGGCGGCCTCGGCCCAGGGCTGGGCGGAGGAAGCAGCAGAGA
>CAYTLI010000089.1:965-10475 GCA_964438455.1 uncultured Pseudohongiella sp. | reverse complement strand
AGCACCGAGCGAGCTCGGGCGAGTGATACTTTACGAGCGCTTGCTCCTGTAAAAAGCGCTAAGCGCTTAGTTCATCGTGAAATAGAGCAGCGCTTTGAAAAGCCATCCACAAAAAAGGCGATCCGAAGATCGCCTTTTTTATTGCTTAGCTGTCGACTAATGCTTAGTCGTCGCCGCCCTGGTTCAATTCTTTCCAGGAATAGAATCCCATGAACATCTCTTCCCAGGATTGCTCACCCCAGTTCACTTCGATATTGGGATCCGGGTTGAATGGGTTTTGGGCAGAGTTGTCGAATGCTCCAACTGCAACAATCCTGGTACCACCTGGAACAGCCAGAGGTTCTTCCAGTTCATGGGCCAGCTGCCAGTTGAACGAGTAGGCTGGCACTGAAAGAATCAGCTCTTCGCTACCATCTGGGTAAACCGCTGTGAACTTCATGCGCTTTCCGCGGAAGTGCATGTGCGGCATCAGGCTGTGAATTTCAGAGTCTTCCCTGATGTAGGTAACCAGCTCCATCTCGTGGTCCTTGGCGCCAGCAGGAATCGCGATGGTAAAAGCGTTGCCTACACCGCCGCCCATACGCTCTTCGGGTACATAGCCTTCAGGATAGAAGTAGATACCAATTTCCGTTTCGTCAGTCTGCTCTTTGCCAGATGTGGTGTAGTGCATCTGGAAGCTCAGCTGGGTACCAGCCTTCAACAAACCGCCAACACCCTCAGGATTCAGGGAAATGTTATTACCTGGCGCATAACCAGCGATTGACGCCTGGTCTGGACCGCCACCGCCGAGCAGGGCGCCCACGTCAATGTCAGGATTTTCACGGAAGATCTTGTCGATATCGGGCTGCTTGCCTGCGGCAACGGCAGCAAACATCTCACCGCGAATCGCTGCGGCTCGTTCTTCCGGAAGGCTATTGATCGCTTCCATGAACAGAGCCTGGGGATCCTCGCCGCCACCGGGAGGTACTACGGTGGTGATGATGTGATGCAGTACTTCCGGTGCTCCAGGTGCTACTTCACTACCGCGAACCCAACGATCTTCGTCCAGGCCCAGGTCAACTACGATATCCATGTAATCAACAACGCCAGTGGCTGGCACAGTGGTGGCAGGAATCTTGACGATCATGTCTGGCTCACCCAGGGTCCACTTGGTTTCAGGCCAGGTCAGCGCGGTCAATGGATCGCCTTCTCCGGAAACATCAGCACCATTGTTAACCCAGCGCACCAGCTTCTGCATGTCTTCGTCGCTAAGGTTCATCTCGTTCTTCATCTTGTGGCCGACCTTGTTGTCGATCTGACCAGGCGGCATACGCTTGGTCATTACCACTTCTCGAATCATCGGTGACCAGCCCTGAACAGCCAGCTTGCTGTCCATGGCGAATGGTGCAATGCCGCCTTCGCGGTGACATTGTGCGCAGTTTTCAGCGATGATCGGTGCGATGTCTTCCACATAGGAAAGATTCGCGTGCTCAGCTGCGTTGTTGGGAATCGCAGCACCTGTGCCCGCAATGGCAAGCAGATCAGCATCAACACCGTCGATCAGCTGTTGAATGGTATCCGCTGTCTCAGCCTGAATCGGGCCGCGATAGCTGATCTCAAAAGAAGCGGGGTCGTAGACCACGACTTCATCCATTCGAGTAATGCCCAGCTGTTCAGTAATCAGGTGGGTATCGTCCATCAGCACGGGCAGATCGACTCCCAGCCTGGCCACATCCTGCGCCACAGTATCACGGTCAGTTTGTTGACCTGGATTCAGCAAGAAGAAGATCGCGCCCTTGTCTTCGAACTGGCTACGCAGTTCGGACAACGCGGCTACCGTCGAGGAATCAGTGGCACCCACAGCCTGGGGTACGATCACCACAGCGTGCTGATCGTCATACCATGCCATATGGTGTTGGGCGCCCAGATGGTCAATCAGGGCGAAATCACCGACACGCTCGCCAGCGAATACTGAAGTCGCGGCAATGGTGGCAGCAATTGAAGTAAGAATTCGTAAAGGTGTTTTCACGAGAAGCTCCCTTGTGTTTTTAAAATCGAGAGGGTGAAAATTGGGTTACAAGCAAGTTAACGCGGACTAGTGTACCGGTTTTGCATGGGATTGCAGCTATTTTTTCAATTTTTTGTTACCAATCGACCCAAACTGTTAAAAAAGCTGAAGCCTGAAAACCCTTGCATGAAACAGTAGTTAATTATGCAAACCCCAGTGTTACCGGGTCATTTTGATCATAGTTACTAACTTTTCGAATGCCCCGAAAAGCCCGGAAATCGCGTCGGGACAGGTAACACGTGCGGTAACACTTCCCCGGAAAATCGCGGTTTACGTAGGTCACACAGTTCCGCAAAAAATCTGCCCTGCAACGGCCAGGCTGCTTTTCCATGCCAGTTCCCGTACACTGCCCGGCGCTTTGCCAGTCGAGTATCATTTGAGTGATCGAATATTGAACTGGACACGTTTTAGCCAGCGAAGAATGTAACAATCAAAACAGAGAATCGATCGAGCATGACCCGCGCTGTACTACTACTTAACCTGGGCACTCCCGCTGAACCCACGGCAAAAGGACTGCGAGCCTTTTACCGGCACTTCTTCTCCGATCCCTTCGTGTTTGATTTCAATCCCGTCGGACGATGGTTATTGCGCAACTGCATCATCCTGCCTTTTCGAGCGCCACGCATCGCCGAGGATTACGCCAAGATCTGGATGGAAGAAGGCTCGCCATTAAAAGTTTACGCCGATCGCATGCAGAACAGCGTGCAATCACGCTTCGACGAAAGCGGAGAAGAAGTCATCGTGCTCAACGGCATGGCCTATAGCGAACCATTCGTCGCCCAGAGCATGGCCGAGCTGGAGCGAAAGGGCGTCCGGGAAATTCTTTTGTTGCCAATGTTTCCGCAGTATTCCACTGCAACTACCGCGTCTATATTTGATGCGGTCAACAAGGCTGCTGCCCGTTGGCAGGAAGCCCCGCAGCTGAACTTTGTTACTGACCTGTTCCAGGAGCCAGCATTTATCAAGGTCTGGGCAACAGTGATTAAGCAACACCTGGACGTGGAGTCAGTAGACCATGTGATCTTCAGCTATCACGGCGTTCCGGAGAAGACCATCTACCAGGCAGACGAGTCAGGGGTGTGCCAGCTTGGTACTTGCTGCCAGCAGGTGACAGAGCAAAACCGCCTCTGCTATCGCATGCAGTGTGTACAAACCACTGCTGCCATCGCCAGGGAACTGGACTGGCAGGAAGAATATTATTCCCTGGCATTTCAGTCCCGCTTTGGACCATTGCCATGGATTCAGCCCTACCTGGACGAGCATATCGTCGATCTGCTGGAGCAGGGCAAGAAGCGCCTGGCTGTGGTGACTCCCTCATTTATCAGCGATTGCCTGGAAACCCTGTTCGAGATCGGTATCGAATACCGGGAGCAGTTCGAAGAAGCAGGTGGCGAAAGCTTCCAGTTGTTGCCCAACCTGAACGACGACCCGGCCTGGTTCGAAGGCATTTACCAGATCGCGCAGCGGCATCTGCAGGCGCGTACTACACTCTAGCTGTAGCCCCCATCTGTCGGGGCCTCGGTTTCCTCTGTCAGAATTTTCGGTCCCGGTTTTTTGGCGGATTGTGCTATGTTTAACCCATAGTCCTCGGTATCGCTGGGGCTGCCTGAGGCAGGGCCAATGCGCTCAATTCTGGTCGTTTAAAGAGTGATCAAACACATCAAATTTCTCTGGAATGGTGGTCTGGATCCCCACACCGCCAGTCTGCTCTCACTGCGGGAGCGCCGGACCCTGTCCACGACCATATTTTGTGTCGTTCCCATCATCGTCTCGTTAATTATCTCAAACCTCTATACAGGGGGAGAGCGAGACAATGTCTATATCGCCAGTGCCAGCGTCGTACTGGTACTAAGCCTCTACCTGCAGGCCTACGCGGGCATGCATCAGTTGGCCGGCAATCTTTCAATACTGGCTTACTGGGCTGTCATAGTAATGGCGATGACGACAGTGGGTGTCGGTGGCAATACCTGGGCCTGGCTACTGTGCCTGCCAGCGATTGCGACGCTGGTCGCGGGGCGCCTGGCCGGTGTGGTGTGGGCATTTGTCTGCGGCATCACGCTTTGGGTGTTTGCCTGGCTGCAATACAGCGGCTATGAATTTGCCTTCGGCCAACAGCTCGACGGGGTTGATCCGCTGACCCTCGCCTTTGAAGCGACGCTGGTGTTGATCATGTTGACTGCGGCCATATTCGTATTTCGTAGCGGCCAGCACAAAGCCGAAGTCGAGCTCAGTACTGCAGTGAACCAGCTGGAAAGAGAAGTACACGAGCGGGCTCTGGCGGAAGCAGAAGCTCGTAGCTCCGAGGCCGCCAAGGCAACCTTCCTTGCTGCCATGAGTCACGAATTACGCACGCCGCTAAACGGAGTGATCGGTGCTTCGCAATTGCTGCAGCGGGATGGTGGATTCTCGGAAAAGAAACAGGAGTTGGTCAATGTAGTGCTGCGCAGTAGCGAGACTCTGCTCGATCTGGTCAATAACGTGCTTGATCTATCCCGCCTCGATTCAGACAGCATAGAGCTGGAATCCATTCCTATCGACCTGCGCGAGTTATTGAGTTCAACGGTCGCGCCACTGGGATTTCAGGCGCGAGAGAAGGGTTTCGCGTTTACCATTGTGGTCGAAGACGATATTCCACCCTGGGTGAAGGGAGACCCGACCCGTTTGCGACAAATCATTCTCAACCTGGTTGGCAACGCGGTGAAGTTTACCAATAGCGGCGAGATTTCTATCGTAATGGATACGGCACTGGAAAGGATTCGTCTCAAGATCGTGGATAGCGGAATCGGAATCGCCCAGGATGCCCTCGCCAGCCTGTTCGAACCCTATGTGCAGGCCAGTCCTTCTACCCAGAGGAAGTTTGGTGGTTCAGGTCTTGGGCTGACCATTGTGAAAAAACTGGTCGCGGCGATGAAGGGCAAGATCATGGTTGATTCGGTGCCCGGTCGAGGATCAACGTTCACGGTGTTCCTGCCGCTCGAGGCGTGCCCGGCGCCGATCAAGCGTCCGGAAAATGCCAATGAGATTCGCCTGCCCGGGCTCTCGATCGTGGTTGCCGATGATAACGCAGTCAATCGTATGATCCTGTGCAGGATGCTGGAAGAAGATGGTCATGACGTGGTGACCATGTCCAATGGCCGTGAGGTGCTGGAATACATGCCCAACCATGAGGTCAGCGCGGTGTTCATGGACTTGCAGATGCCGGTGATGGATGGCGTATCGGCGCTAAAGCGAATCCGTACCATGGAGGGTAAGCGTGCCAAGACTCCTGTGATTGCTGTGACGGCCAACGTGGTCACGGAAACGCGAGAAGAAATGGAAAGACTGGGCATGAATGGATTTCTCACCAAACCATTCCGCCAGGTTGAATTGCGCGAAGTGCTGAAACAAGCTGTGAAACCCACTCCTTACGGCCACTAGCGCCAATTTTCTGATTTGAATCAATATGCTGCTCCCGGCAGCGATTAAGCTTCCCTCATTCGTTATACAGAAGAGGAGGCTCGCACAATGTCAGAACATGTAATTGGAGAAAACGCACAAGAAAGGGAAGCACTTCTGCCAGTGGTCACCAAGATATTTGGACTCTACGTTACTTTGCTCGTAGTGGGATATTTCGTCGGTAACATGATTTACCAGATTCCCTAGCGGAGAAAGTCTGGACTATCGAGGACAAATCTGGCTAAACAGGGCGCATGCCTTTTTTGTCCTCGCCGAGAATTCGTACTTCCCGTTGTGGGAACGGAATTGTGAAACCGTGTTCCTGCATGGCTTCATAGATCATCAACAGCAGATCACCACCCACCCTGTTCTTGCCATCGTCGATGGCTTCCATCCAGAACTCAACAAACATGTTCACACCAGAATCGCCGAAGCTGTCGATCTCGCAATCCGGCCGTTCTTCAATTGGGTATTGCTCGCCACTTAGTACTTGCGGGTGAGTCGCCACTGTTTCCTTGATCACTTCCACCAGTTTCCTTATGTCAGTGTTATAGGCGACGGAGAAGTCGACACGATAGCGCTGCTTCTCGTTCTTGTGTGTCCAGTTAACGAAGGTGCTGGTGATGAATATTTCATTGGGCACCATGATGTCCTTGCCTTCGAATGTCTCCAGGGTTGTGGAGCGCATGTTGAGCGCAGTCACATAGCCACTTCTGCCATCCTCCAGTTCGATGAAGTCGCCAATCGACAATGAGCGATCGAGCAAAATAATCAGGCCGGAAATAAAGTTCGAAGCGATAGACTGCAGACCGAATCCAAGGCCTACACCGAGGGCGCCGCCGAACACTGCCAGTGCGGTCAGGTTAATACCCATTATCTGCAACAACAGCAGCGCGGCGATAACAAACACTGCAATCTCAAACAGCTTCGCAGCGACTTCCCGGGTACGAAAATCCAGCCGCTCCTGTTTGCGAATGGTTTGCTGGCCGGTGTTGATTGAGATTCGTCCAATCCAGAAAACAAGGGAACCGAAGATGGTTACCCGCAGTATGCCCAGCAGTGATATGTGTATATTGCCGATCTGGAAGCTTATAGATTCCAGTACGGAAGTGAGGTATGGCAATACGCCCGCGGACTGCAGCGCCAGCAGAGGAATGCCGACGGCCAGCAAGGCCTTGGCGGCCAGTGGGTTGCTGACCAGAATGCTAATTGCCCTGGCATAGCTGTACAGTAAAACCAGCGTGATCGCCGTTACTGCCAGCCAGGGATTCTCGTCAATGCCTGGCGTCAATTCAGATGAGAGCTTCAGAATCAGGATAGTCAGTGCAGGTGTGAGCAGGCTGCCAAGTTGATAGATCACCAATCCCAGGGTTGCTTCACTTGCTTCCTTGGGCGCTTCTCTTAATACGGTGAGTCGACGTCGCAACAGGTTTGAGAAAAACATGGCAACGAATATGGATGCCGCGATTAGCCCCAGTTGCAGATAGGTTTGCTCATTGGTCAATGCTTCGCTTACTCGATTGAGTACATCGTTCATAGGAACCTCGAATTAGTCAGGCAGCAATAATTACTTGATGCCCATAAGTAACCGGTCGAACAAGTCTGCGCCGGTAATGATTCTTGGGTTGTCTGTCCAAACCAGCACCACGTCATTCTCGATAACCCCGTGACTATCCTTGTTGGAGCGCTTCATCATGCGGATCACTGAGCCAAGATTGGTCTTGGCGCTCTTCACGATGACTGGTCGGTGGCAAAACTGGTAGGGATCGGTGTGTCCGTGGGACAGGATCACATCACGCAGGAATCCATCCGCGTCCAGCAGCAACTGCGGTTGCCCATCCTCATCGGCCAATATCACCCACTTCTTGCCGGATGCATGCAGACTTTGCAGGAATGGATCGTTGGAGTCTGGCTCATAGTCAGGGAGACGGGGCAGGTCGATGTCGCTGGGAAACTTCAGAATACTCGCCGGATCCACAATGGCGCCTTCGGAAACCGCTGAGATGTCATCGATTTCAAGAAAGTTGAGTGCACCGATACCCTCAACATCATCAACATCACTGTCGTGGTGCTCAACGTGCTTGAGCAGCATGTCACGGATAACCTGCTCGCGAAAAAATTCAGCCGACTCGGCTCCCAGCCACTTATCCAGAATCATCGCTGCCGGCTTGGCTACCGGATAAAGTAAGAATTGATAAAGTCTCAGCACCGGGCCTAACAGAGAAGCCATGCGCAGGGCGTTGCGGGAAAAATAGGCCTGGGGAAAGATTTCGCCCAGGAAGGTGATGACGAAGGTGGAGAAAAAGAATGCCGCCACACCAGCGAGTACGGAATTTGATAACAGGGTCAGCAGTACATTGATGCCAACGTTTCCCCACAAGATGGTAGTGAGAAGGAAGTTGCTGTCCTGCCGCATGGCGAGAACACGCTCGGCCCGTGGATTAGTGGCAGCCTCCACTTCCAGTTGCAGCCTGGACAGGCCGAAGAAGGCTAGATTCAATCCAGAAAACATCGCAGACTGTGAAACACAGAATGCGATACCTATCCATACGAAGTTTTCCAAATCGGACTGACTCCCTGAAAATAAAGTAAAAACAAGAGTTTGCTAATACAGTATTTATCGCCTCAGGGAGGCTAATTTGTAGTTTTTTTGAACGGTTATCAGGCGATTACGCCGGAAGAAACCCGGAAGCCCATATAGGCAATGTAGATCACCAGGAAGCTCAATCCAGTCATCCTGCTCATCATGGATTTGCCCCGAATGAAGATTGGAATGAGCAGGGCAGCAAGGAGCAGAGAGACAAAAATATCGGTGACGCCGCCACTAGGGACTGGAATTGGGCTGATCAAGGCGCTTACCGGCAACACCAGCATGGAATTGAAGATATTGGACCCAACCACATTGCCTACGCACAGATCGGCTTCCTTGCGGATAGCGGCAATCGTTGAGGTAACGAACTCTGGCAGGCTGGTGCCGACCGCCACCATGATCATGCCAATGACCACGTCAGAGACACCGAGTCTCTCCGCCAGTTCAACACCATTGGTGATGGTGAGCTGACCACCCAGCAGCAGAAAGACGACACCGCCACCGACGAAAGACCAGTTCTTGATGAATTCACTGATCCGGTCCGGATTCCGATGGGCGACGCTGAGAATGGGATCTTCCTCCAGCATGGCAAAATCGTGCACCGTGATGTAGACAAAGATGCCGAACAGCAACAGCAGAATGATCGAATCAGAGCGATCGAGAACGGGTGCGGTACCGCGCAGCAGCGGATCGGAGACGATGACCATCAGGACGCAGGTTGCCAGCAAAAGTAGCGGCAACTCTCGTCGAATCAACTGGCCCTGCAACTGAATCGGTGTGAGTAAGGCGGCAGCGCCCAGTACCAAACCCAGATTCGCCAGGTTTGAGCCAGTTATGTTGCCGAAGGCGATATCGGATTCTTCGCTCAATACGCCGATGATGTTGATGACCAGTTCCGGTGCGCTGGTTCCGAAGGCGACGACCGTCATGCCGATCACCAGGGGGGAGACGCCGAAGTCCTCAGCAATTTCAGAGGCACCGCGTACCAGTAGATAGCCGCCGATCAGTAGTAGCGCAATACCTAGAATGAAAAACAGGAACGGCAAGGAAACAAATCCAGTCAGAATCGGCTTAAATAAAAAGGGGATATGACTCTCATCATATCCCCTTCAGCGCGATTTCGGAACGGCTACCTGTAAACAGGTGAGCCCCTCTTAGGCTGCGATGGCTCGCTTGATCAGGTTCTGCAGCAGCGGAACCTTGAAGCCGTTATGTGCCAGTACTCGGGCACCATCGGCGGCCATTGCCTTCACTGATTCACCAGTCTGCTCGTTCTTGGCCTGGCCGCGAACAGCATTCTCGATATCAGTGAGTCGGCGCGGAGTGGTTTGCACTGCGCCGGCTACGATGCGTGAATCCTCGATGTTGCCACCACTGACGCGGAAGGCTGCAGCGATGTTCACCAGTGAGAAATCCCACACGTTTCGATCGGCTACCT
>CAYTLI010000089.1:0-955 GCA_964438455.1 uncultured Pseudohongiella sp. | reverse complement strand
GACAGAAGCGACCTCGCAGCGTGGGCGCGGCCCGCAAGCGCGACCCGCTGCTGAAGCGCTCGACAGCTTGTTCAATTCGTTGGGAAGCCGAGTCGCTGAATGGCAGCGAAGCGTTAATCCTGACGGCAGTCAGAATGTCACCAGGACGCAGGATGGTGGTGTTCTCGATATCGTTGGCAGGACCGACGAAGAAATCTTCAGCCGAGACAACGCGTTCACCGCCAGAGTTCTGAATCACCATGCTGGCATCGAGTGCTACCAGCGCGGGTGCAGTATCAGAAGCACCGGCTGCAACACAGCGGCTCTGTTCGAACAAAGCGTGCTCACGATTCATACCTTGCGGTGTATCGGCGTAGCAGAGGTTGCCACCGGCGCGGTAACAGGACAGTCCGCGGCGGTAGTACCAGCAGCGTACATCCTGAGACACGTTGCCGCCCAGGGTGCCGATATTACGGATCTGGGGGCTGGCAACAACAGAAGCTGCCTGAGACAACAGTGAGTAGCTATTTTGAACCAGTTCGCTTTCGGCCACTTCGGTCAGCGTGGTGAGCGCTCCGATTTCGATACCGTTGGCAGTCTCACGAATGCCCCGCAGGGATTCGATGCCGCTCAGGTCGATCAGGGCATCTGCAGACTTCGCTCTGTCCTTTAACCAACCGTAAGTATCCTGGCCACCGCCAACCAACCAACCTCTCTCGGCGAGGCGATCAGCTATGGCAAGCGCGTCTTCAACCTGTACCGGCTGGTACAGTTCCATATTTGGCATTACGTCATGTGCTGGCATAGGTCACCTCAAAATGTATTTGTTTTAAGAGAACCGGTTCCAGAGCTATAGCTGTTACCGGCCAGGTGATTGATGATCATGTCCGTAGTAGTCGGTGCTGTATTAAACATGTGACCGTCGAGGGCATCGCGAATCGCACTGGCCAGTGCCGCCGCTGCTGCTCCCTGGGTT
>CAYTLI010000088.1:0-10571 GCA_964438455.1 uncultured Pseudohongiella sp. | reverse complement strand
GTTGATGTTTCAATCTTACGGCATCGCCGAGGGAGCGTCGGCAGCTATCGTTTTCAATTGGGACATCCTTTCCTTCGTGCCCATGGTGGGCATCAACATCGGCATGATCAGTCTGATTGGCCGCTTCGTCGGTGCACGAGATATGGATCGTACCAACGAGGTAATCAGTGCGGGCTTCATCATGGCGCTGGCCTATTCGGCAACGTTGGCCATCATCTATATTACTTTTCGTTTTCCGCTGGTGGAATTTTTCGCGCCACCCGAGGGAGACTTCAGTGAGATTCGCGAACTGGCGGCCTTCATGATGATTGGCCTGTCCAGTTACGCGATGGCCGATGGGGTGATTCAGGTTTGCGGTGGTGTATTGCGTGGTGCTGGCGATACTCGCTGGCTGATGATTGCGTCGGTTACTTTGCACTGGGCGATGCTGGTGGCGCAGTACTTTATTATTCGCGTTTTTGAGTTGGGACCACGGGTGGCCTGGTTGGCGTTCTGCGTGATGATCTTTGCGATAGCCGTGGTATTCGTGTGGCGCTTGGTGGGTAATCGCTGGCGGGAAGAGTCGCGGCTTGAAATGGTGATGGCGGAATGAGGCACTGAGCCGCGGGATGCTGTGACATATCGTCCAAGAGGGACCGTGCGCGGCAGGGACGCCGCGCCCGAGCCCCCAGGGATGGGTTTACGGCGTGTCCCGAATGGACGATATGTCACAGCAGCCCAGGTTCGGTTCTCCTACCGCAATCCGCGATTTCCGCATCTCTTGCAGCCTGCTGCGATAGCAGTTAGCCTCATAAATTCTCGAACCTGAGCTCCAACAAGAGAGTCTGCTATGTCCCTGTTTAATAAGCGCTTTTTGACTGGCCTCGCCCTCGCCGGGGTGGCCCTGATTGGCGGCACCGTGCTGTCCCAGTCCCAGTACCCACAAAACCTGCTGAACCAGAAAGGCAGCTTTTCCAGGGGTGCGGCGACTGCCATGGGTGAGCCCTTTACCGGCGTGGTGACATCGGCCGGTCGTATCGAGGGTTTGTATCCGCTTCGCTCCACGGGAGTGAGTACTGCGCCAATTAAACAGGCAGCTGATCGCTTCCTGGCGACGCTGAGTACCATCGATTTGAGTCGCACGCACTTTGCAATCGATGATCCCGAATGGCGGGACTGGTCCAACGTGGATGTGGGTATCTTCCCGCGCAGGGGTATTAGCCTGGAAGAGATGTCAGATGCGCAGAAGAGTGCGGCGTGGAATTTGTTGGAAGTGTCATTGAGTGCCAAGGGCCTGGAACAGACCCGTTCGATCATGCGAACGGAACAGACACTGTTTGAGTTGAATGGCGAACCGATTCGTTACGGTGAGGAAAAATATTATTTCACCATGATGGGTATTCCATCTGACGACGGTCCCTGGGGTTGGCAATTGGATGGCCATCACCTGGTGATCAACTTCTTTGTGCTTGGTGATCAGGTGGTGATGACGCCAGCGTTCTGGGGAGGGGAGCCAGTTGTCACACAAGCTGGCATGTATGCTGGTAATACCATCATGCAACCTGAACAGGATCTTGGTCTGGCTCTGATGCAATCGCTGAATCGTTCACAACAGGCGGAAGCGACCATCAGTACAGAAAAAGTACGCAACTATCCCATGGCGGCAGCCAACCAGGATAACAAGGTGCAGGATTACGAAGGTTTGCAGGCCTCAGAGATGACCAGTGCCCAGCGCCTGGCACTACTCGATCTTATCGGTGCCTATGTGGGTAATCTGCGCGATCCCCATGCCGCAGTGACCATGGAAGAGATTGGTGAGCACCTGGATGACACCTGGTTCGCATGGATAGGCCTGGCAGAAGACGATTCGGTTTTTTACTATCGTGTGCAGAGCCCGGTCATCCTTATCGAGTTTGATCACCAGAACCCCGTCGGCACTACCATGATCAACGAGCGCGGCGTACCGACTCGCGATCATATCCATACAGTAGTGCGTACACCCAATGGTAATGACTATGGCAGGGACCTGCTGGCGCAACATCTCGCCAACGTTCCCCATTAATTCTGCTGGAAAAATATTAAGAAAATTATGAAGAGAAAATTATTAATCCTCAGCGCAGCATTGCTGCTTCCATCCTTTGCTCTGGCACAGTCGCCGAACGCATTTGGCATTCCTACCGAGAAAGTCACCAACCCGGCGGCGAATATCGTTGCAGCACCCGGCTCCCGGGGCCAGGGCTGGCTGGCCCAGGGCAGGTCAGAAGTCATTGCCAGACACGGCATCGTGGCCACCAGTGATCACCTGGCAGCACAGGCAGGGCTGGAAATCCTGCAGCAGGGTGGCAACGCCATCGACGCTGCGGTAGCTGCATCTGCGGTACTTGATGTCACTTCCCAGAACGATACCGGGCTGGCAGGGGACTTGTTCGCACTGGTGTGGATAGCCGAGGAGCAGAAACTCTATGCGCTCAACTCAGCTGGTTTCGCACCAGCGGGCTGGACACCGGAGTTTTTCAAACAAGACCTGGGTCTGGAAGGTGTGCCCGGTCGCGGCGTTAATGCAGCCACGGTTCCGGGGGCAGTATCCGGCTACGATGCCTTGCTGTCCCGCTTCGGCAGCATGGGCTTTGAAGAGACATTTGAGCGTGCCGCACGCATTGCCGAAGAAGGCTGGGGCCAGTCGGAGCGACGTCACGCGGATCTCACCAGCCAGCAAGCCAAGCTGCTGGAAGATCCCGATTCCGCCGCGGTCTTTCTCAATGACGGAGATGTGCCTCCCCTGTATAGCATCATCCGTAATCCGGGCCTGGCCGATGCGTTGCGACTAATCCAGCGTGAAGGCCGTGACGCATTTTATGAAGGCGACATCGCAGATGCCCTGGTAGCCAAGATCCAGGCCGAGGGTGGTGTGATGACGCACGAAGACCTGGCGGCATTCAAGTCGGAATGGGTTGAACCCATCTCCACCAACTATCACGGTTATGACGTGTTTCAGTTGCCGCCGCCTGGACAAGGTTGGGCGGCCCTGGAGATGCTCAACATTCTCGAGGTATGTGCACCGGTGCATGACCTGAACCTGTCGGCACTCGGCCCCTCTAATCCGGACTATTGGCACTTCCTGGTTGAGGCAAAGAAGCTGGCCTATTCAGACTTGCAGGCCTACAACGCCGACCCCTTGTTCTCGGACGTGCCTCTCGATCAATTGTTGTCAAAAAACTATGCCAAAGGCCTGTGCGATCGCATCGATATGGACCAGGCCAGTGAGCCATCGGTTAAGGGTGGTCTCGACGGTGGCACCATCTATCTCACCACGGCAGATCGCTGGGGCAACATGGTGAGTTTCATTCACAGTATCTTTTCCGTCTACGGGTCGGGCATCACCATACCTCCCTATGGCATGATCCTGCATAACCGCGGCGTTGCATTCTCCGTCGACGAGGAGCATCCCAATGTGGTTGCTCCGCGCAAGCGACCGTTCCACTCAATCATTGCGGGTATGGTGATGCAGGATGGTGAGCCGCTGATGACCTTCGGCAATATGGGCGGCTCTGTGCAGCCCGAGACCCACGCCCAGCACATGGTTAATGTGATCGATCACGGCATGAACGTGCAGATGACAACGGATGCTGCCAGATTCACTCACAGCCAGAACAGCAACATACTCTCTCTGGAGCATGAGCTGTTCAGCCTGGTGGGCAGGGCCTTACAGGCGAAAGGCCATGATGTACGTTCGGTCAATGGCGGTCGCGTTGGTGGCTACCAGGGGATCCTGTTCAGCAAAGATCCCAATTTGCCAAGGACGGAATACACGCCAGCGAGTATCGTCGAAGATCATCCGGTCAACGGCATCTATCGGGCTGGTTCCGACCATAGAAAAGATGGTCAGGCTGTAGGATGGTAAAGAAATAAATGGGGTCGGAGAGATTGTTTTTTCAAGTCGTAATAAACTGATTAATAAATAATCTCTCCGACCCCATTTATTTAGACCACAGGAGATGTAGTGCAATGGAAATGGCTTCGGAACAGCGCATTCCTGCCAGTCGGGAAGTGGTGTGGACAGCGCTCAATGATACCGAGATCCTGAAGGCGGCGATGCCTGGCTGTGAGAGCTTCGAATCAGTGGGCGACAACAAGTTTATCGCCCAGGTCACGGCGAAGGTTGGTCCGGTCAAGGCGCGTTTCAAATTTAACGTGGAACTCACCGATATCGACCCGCCCAACGGTTACACCATTAAAGGTGAAGGCCAGGGTGGAGCAGCCGGATTTGCCAAGGGCAGTGCCACCGTCAAGCTAACCGGGGAAGGCAGTGACACGCTGCTCAACTATAGTGTGCAGGCCAATGTGGGTGGCAAGCTTGCCCAGTTGGGATCTCGGCTCATCGATGGTACCGCGAAGAAGATGGCAGATGAATTCTTCGGCAATTTCATCGAGCTGATAAGCGGTGACGGAGCCGACACTGAAGACACTGGAGAGGCGGCCGGGGCAGAAGAGGCCGGTGGGCAGCCCGTCTGGATCTACGTGGTGGCGGCTATTGTAATCGCTGCCCTGGTGTTCGGGGCTTTTTCCTAGTGTCGCAGCGTTTCTTGTTCGCGCCTGTTTTTTACTCCCAACCCCGTGTCGGGTAAACTGCGCAGCGTTTCAAATGCCCAATTAATCAAGCAATCATTAGTACAACAAGGTAGGCAGTATGACGACCCATGTTCCATTGGCTAAAGACAAGCACGCCAAACTACGAGTCATCCAATCCGGTGACTACACCCGCTACAAGAATCAAAACCTGATTCCCATCGTCACCCGTGACTTCTTCACGCTGGCTTCAGAGTTCCCCCTGGTATTTGTCACCAACCAGGACACCAAAGACTTCATGCCGGTAGCAATCATGGGTTTGCGTGATGGCGACAACCTGTACTGCAAACAGAATCCCTATCCTGCCCATGTGATTCCCCTGGGTTTTGGTAATGCGCCATTTGCCGTGGCGGCAACGGACGAAAACCGCGAGCAGTTCGTGGTGATGATTGATGAAAGCAGCAGCCTGCTCAGTGAGACAGAAGGCGAGCCCCTGTTCGGTGAAGATGGTGAGAAGACAGAATACACGGAGAGTCGAGTGGAGGGGCTGGTTCAGGCGGCGCAGCAACGGGAACAAACTGTCCAGATGTGCAAGCTTCTGCAGGACAGGGAACTGCTGACTACCCAGCAGGTGCAACTACAGCATCGACCCGATGGCCAGCGCTACAACATAGATGGCATCTACACCGTCGATGAGAACAAGCTCAATGAGATGTCTGACGAAGACTTTCTGGAATTGCGCAAGTTAGGACTGATTCCCCTGATCTACAGCCACCTGTCTTCCTTGCAGCAATTACGCAGGATTTCCGAGTTGCAATACAAGGCCGACAAAGGCGGTCTCTGGTCTGTAGGCTAGATTTCCGCGCATCCGGGAAGTTAGCCGTGGCAGCGATAGGGGAGTAGAATTGGTTGCAATGACTCTACGGGAGTTCAATCCTATGAAGCACATATTATTAGCATTGCTATTATCGCTGCCCGGAAGCCCTGTTCTGGCGCAGGATGATGGCGAGGTCATCGTGATTTCCGAACTGAATCGATCCGAGGTTCGCCAGTTTATCGAAGAGGCAGAGGATCAGTTCTATGCGATCTTCAATGCTAATGTAGACGACGATGACTACAAGATCACCTGCAGGCGCATGACGCCTACCGGCTCAAACATTCCCGTTCGCGCCTGCGAGCCAGAATTCATGAACAAGGCGCGCGCCGATAACATGAACCGGTTTCAGTTTAATCGTGGTACCGAATTGACTGACAGTGCATTGCGTGCGGGCCTGGAACCGGAATACGCCCGGCTGCAGGAAAAGATGGAGCAGATGACCATGGAGATTCCCGAGTTTGCGCAGATAGCCAGTATTCTTACCCAGCTGCGCGCGCGCCTCGCACAGTTAACGGAATAGAAGGGGGCTTATCAATCCGGCCCCCGATTTGATCGCCATGGAAATTATCAACGAGCTCGATACCGAGGCATTACACCAGCAATACCTGGACACAGGTTACGTCATCATTCCCGACCTGCTGCGCGAAGAAGTGGCGGAAGCAGCCTATGAGGCCCTGAAGGATCGAGTGCCCTGGGAATTTCATTGTCATGCGATGAGAACCCGCAAGGTGGACATCGTCGATGCCGACAATTTCGCCCGCATGACACCGAAGGAAGTTCAGCGCATGGTGCCAAAGATGGCGGAGCTGAAGGACAATGATTTTTCCTTCGCCTATTGTCGCTACACCATCCCCACAAAGCTGGAAGAAGTCTCGGAGGACGCGCGCATCCTCACCGAGATCTATAGATACTTCAACAGTCCCGAATACCTGGGCGTGATGGCTGCTATCACCGGCGACGATAGCGGGCGTGAGGTCAGCGCGTGGGCGTCCCGCTACGACCGGCACCATTTTCTCTCCGTGCACATGGACGAGAGTCCAGGGCAGGGGAGAATCGCCGCTCATGTGCTGGGTCTGAGTAAAGACTGGAAGAAAGAATGGGAAGGCAATTTTGCCTTCTGCAACAGCAAGGGTAAGCCGGTGCAGAAAGTGCCACCCCGCTTCAATACCCTGGTGATGTTCAAGGTGCCCAGACTGCATCTGGTTACCCAGGTGAAACCCTACGCTGGCGCCTCCAGGTACAGCCTGTTTGGCTGGTACAAGGTAAAACAGGAATATTTCCTGGAATCCTGACCCCAGGTGCATCGCTGAAGTAATCAACTTAACGAGCTGCTTTTCACTGCATATCCGCAAACATGAAAACCAATCTCAACAAAATTGCACTGCTGCCATTGTTATTCTGCCTGCAGTCGCATGCGGTTCAGGCAGACACCATCGTCAACGTCGAGACTAATATAGGCAGCTTCAAGCTGCAGTTGTTTGAGGACAAGGCGCCAGCCACAGTGGCGCAGTTCCTGGCTCATCTGGAGGCAGGCAACTACCAGTTTTCCATGGTCCATGAAGTCAGCAACTCCTATATCACCGGGGGCCTCTATTTCTATGAGTCCTGTTTTGTCGGGCCAGTCTCGGTACCCCCACTTGCAACAGTACCTTTAGAAACCACAGGCCTGACCAATAGCACGAGGACAATTGGTCTGGTACCCAGCATCTCAGATACCAGCAGGCTCGGCGGTCAGTGGATAATCAACCTCAGCAATAATGAAAGTGCCTATAACCCGGAAATCAAACCGATAGTGTTCGGAGAAGTGATTGAGGGATACCCGGTGGTGGAAGAAATTGCAGACGCGTGGCGCGTGTCGATGGACGTGAGCCTTTCCGTGCCAACGGTAAACTACGATGGCAACCTGGTGGTGCAATGCGCGCTCTTTGATCGTGACAATGTCATCAAGACGGCGATGGAAGTTGAATCAGCCGATCAGCCGGGCAGTGATGCTGCCAATGTGTTTGATGAGGCGACCAGTATGCTGAACATCAAGGTCGATGCTGGTGCTGAAGGACTACTCGCAGTCTCGCTAATGCTGCAATCAACTGCGCCGGATGTCATCCTGCAGGCGCAGCCGGAAACGGTTTCTGTATTGTCAGAGACCGTTGATGGTATCTCTACTTTCGATGCGGCTTCGGGGCAGCTTACTATTCCTGAGTTGGTGGTCAATGGCCAGGTGCTCTATACAAACCTGGTGCTTCAACTTACCGACCCAGAAAATCTGTTCTTTACGTTACAGTCATTTAGTGGCGCTCAGTAGTTAGCTGGCTGAACGCGGGTGCTGGTCGCATGTAGTGTTCTCACGAGCCACGCCCCTCCCGGGTACCCTCACTCCAGAAAGCAGCCTCTCGCTTCGCTCGAGTCTTTTTCTTGCGCTCGGCGCTGGCTCTTTATTGTGGTCACACTTACATCCGACCAGCACCCACGTTCAGTGCCACTCTCAGGCAGAGTGCATCTAAAAACTGAGAATTTTATCGAAGGGAAAACTTGTCGCAGAGAAATCTATCGAAGGGGAAAACTCGAGCAGCGTGCGAGAAGCGGTGGCGCGCGGCGAAAGAGAATTTTGCTTGAGGAGTTTACAAGCCCGTAAATGACTCAAGCAAAATTCTTCTTCAACAAAGTGCCGGCGTTTCGCAGCCGCTGCGTACCGAGCACACAAAAAAGAAAGGGCTCCCTAAGGAGCCCTTTCTGTCTTTCAAGATGACTAACTAAACGTTAGAAATCGTAGACTGCGCGAGCGTAGAACACTCGATTCAACGGATCATGCAATGCACCAAGTACACCCGCAAATTCCGGTGAACGCTGTGGTTCGCGGTCGGTCAGGTTACGACCACCGAGAGTGAAGCTCAGCTCGCCATCAAACAACTCGATGCCACGGTAAGTGTAGTTGGCATCCAGCTGGGTCCATGCCTTGATCGCTGTGTCACGAATTCCTGCTGGACGGTAGAAACCGCCGAAGAAATCCAGGTGAGTGAACAAGGGACCATCGTAGTTGTCGAGTGCATCGACGTAACGAGTGATGGTGGTGATTGAGTGATTGCCACGAGTCCAACCCAGAGTCAGGTTAGCCTTGATTTGTGGCAGCTCAGGAGCAGCACCAGTCTGGTCATTGTACAGGCCAGCACCATCGACAACCGGCTCAGTCGGCTTGGACTGATACAGGAACTCGTCGATGTAAGTGGCTTGCAGTCCGACACGGAAGTCACCGATGTTATCCATGCTGAAGTTATAGCTAGCCTGAATATCGTAGGCAGTTACTTCAACTGTTTCCGCGTTACCAGCACCCAGGCCATTAACCTGGAGAATAGTCAGCGGATCCTGGGGATCACGAATGATGTCCTTGTTAGACAGTGGGTTTGCCTGCCAGGCAGTCAGCTGGGCAAGGCTTGGCTTGGTGCCGGCGCTCAGGCCGTCGCCAGTAAAGCCCGTGGCTTGCTGAAAGTTCAGGAAGTCAAATGCCATGATGTCCTGGGCACCAGTGGTGATGATTCGATTCTCGAAGAACGTGTTGTTGTACGTTAATGAGAAGCTCAGATCACCCACATTGATGTCGAAACCAAACTGTTCGGACTCGGATCTCTCGTTGTCCAGGTTCGGGTTACCACCGGAACAGGCCGTGGTGAACGCATCATGAGGACCAAAGCGGTCAGTTACAGTAGACAGACCACAAGTGATTGGGTTCAGCAGCTGCTCAAGAGTAGGTGCGATGAACGCATCACCCTGAGTCGCACGCAGAGTCAACCAGTCAGTGGCTTGCCATGTTACACCGAACTTCGGATCCGTTGATTCCTGACCGGTGGAGAATTCTTCACGACGCACTGCCGCGGAGATTTCCAGGGTAGAAAGCACAGGGATCGAGAACTCGGCGAAGTAGGCGTCTACTTCACGATTACCGGAGGTGATCACTTCCTTCTGGTCACTACCAATCCAGGTATCACCGGCAATCTCTACCAGCGAAGGAATGTTAGTGTAGGAGTTGTCACGCCACTGGTAACCGATTGCCGCGCCGATTGGGCCGCCTGGCAGTTCGAAACCACCCAGGGGAATCTCACCGTTCAGCACGATGTCGACCACGTCCAGATCGTTGATTTCCCACTCCAGGTCACGGGCAGCGATAGCGTCCATTACGTGAGTAGCAGTCGCATCAGCCACGTTGGTGACGAAGAAGGGGTTGTAGCAGCTCTGACGGTCGTTGGCCACGTCACAGTTCAGACCCTTGATCATCTCGGTGATGTCGTAGTTCTGGTTGGACATGAACACCAGCTCTTGTGAGTTGCGGGTGTATGACGCCTGACCTTCCCAGCCTTCGATGAAGGGAACCGTGAAGTCCGCCTGCATGGTGAAGCGGGAGATCTTGTCAGTGCTGTCGGACAGGTTGTCCATGTCCGGGCTGTGTCCAGCCAGAGGTAAACCGGTTTTGTTTATCGGACGCAGGGTACGAGGCTGCACGTCTTCATGCAGAGGAATACCGTTGTCCACGATGCCAGCGACCAGGTAGTCAGGTGTACCGTCGCCGTTCAGGTCGGCTGTGCCTCGATCCGGGATACCATTGCCATCAGCGTCCACACCATAGAGCTGGTTGCCGTTGGCATCAGTGGCCCAGAAGGGGTTACCTGGAATCTCACCACGCACCGCAGGCAGCTCACCGATACGGGAGTTACCGGGGTTGGAGGTAGAAGTGTAGGATCGCTCAGCCAGGCGAGTACGGAAGTACTGGGCTGACAGGCTCAGGTCATCGCTCACATCCCAGGATGCGTTGGCATAGAACTGGGTAGTCTCGGTTGGCTCACGATAGGAGCGGTTGTCACCGAAGTCGAAGTAACAGCTGCCACCAAGTTGGTTACCAAACGCATTATTGATCTGGTCAACGGTGTAATCGGTACGCGCAGAGGCTGGTGCACAGCTGGGATCTGGCGCACGTGAACGAGAGCCTGTATAGGCACCACTCGCGTCACGATTCGGCACATACCAGTTACCTGGGGCGTTAGAGGAAATGTTCAGACCGGAGTTGGCCAGAAGATTACGCTCGTCCCAACCCAGGCGGCTGTTCTGGCGGAACTGACCGGCCAGGACCACGTCCAGGTCACCGATCTCACCACCCCACAGG
>CAYTLI010000087.1:0-10622 GCA_964438455.1 uncultured Pseudohongiella sp. | reverse complement strand
AATCTGGATTTCACTGTGGCAGGAGATATCGAACCCGAGTTAGCAACGCTATCTGTTTACACCACGCGTCCCGACACACTGATGGGAGTTACCTATGTAGCGGTTGCACCTCAGCACCCACTGGCGGCGAAGGCTGCTGTGAGCAAGCCGGAACTGGCTGCCTTTGTCGAGGAACAAAACAATATCAAGGTCGCTGAAGCAGACATGGCGACTATGGAAAAACTTGGCATGGACACCGGGCTGAAAGCGATACACCCGATTACTGAACAGGAGGTGCCAATCTTTGCAGCCAACTTTGTGCTGATGAGTTACGGTTCCGGCGCGGTAATGGCAGTACCCGGCCATGATCAGCGGGATTGGGAATTTGCCAGCAAGTATGGACTGGAAATAAAACAGGTTATCGAGCCTGTCAGCACCGACCAGGTCTGCGATCTGGAAAAGGAAGCCTTTGTAGAAAAAGGACGCCTGGTGAATTCGGCACAATTCGACGGACTGGAGTTCCAGGCTGCGTTTGATGCCATTGCCGACTATCTCGGCGAACGGGGCAAAGGCGAGAAGACGATCAACTATCGCCTTCGTGACTGGGGAGTCTCGCGCCAACGTTATTGGGGCGCACCGATTCCGGTAATCAATTGCGAAAGTTGTGGATCCGTACCGGTGCCGGAAGAAGATCTGCCGGTAATTCTGCCGGAGGATGTGGAGTTCACCGAAAGCGGTTCTCCGTTGACCAAGATGGCAGAGTTCTACCAGGTTGATTGCCCGAAATGCGGACAGCCTGCCCGCCGTGAAACAGATACTTTTGATACCTTCATGGAGTCTTCCTGGTACTACGCGCGTTATACCTGTCGTGATCAGGATGAAGCCATGCTGGATGAGCGTGCCAACTACTGGTTGCCGGTTGACCAGTACATCGGCGGTATCGAACATGCCATCCTGCACCTGCTCTATGCCCGCTTCTATCACAAGCTCATGCGTAATGAGGGTCTGGTCAACAGCGACGAGCCTTTTACCCGTTTGCTGACCCAGGGCATGGTGCTCAAAGATGGCGTAAAAATGTCCAAGTCTGCTGGTAATACCGTGGACCCGATGCCATTGATTGACACTTACGGCGCGGATACGGTGCGCATGTTCACTCTCTTTGCTTCTGCGCCCGATCAGTCTCTGGACTGGTCAGACAGCGGCGTGGAAGGTTGCTTCCGCTTTCTCAAGAGACTCTGGCGAATAATCAGCAACCATGACGCAGTCAAGCTCGGACAGTTCGATGAGCTGAATGCTGAACAATCCAGGATGCGGCTGAAGACCCACCAGACGATCGAAAAAGTCAGCGACGATTTTGCCAGGCGCCAACAGTTCAACACGGCAATTGCGGCCGTTATGGAACTGCTCAATGCCGTCTCAAAATTCTCCGATTCTGCAAACGCAGCGGCAGACCAGCAAGTTATTCAGGAAGCTCTGGAAGCCAGTGTATTGATGCTGGCACCGATCGTTCCTCATTTCTGTCACGTTGCCTGGCAGCATCTGGGTCATGAAGGCGCAGTTATGGATGCCAGCTGGCCGCAAGTGGACTCTACAGCCCTGCAGCAAGACTCCATGCTTATCGTGCTGCAGGTCAACGGCAAGCTACGCAGTAAACTGGAGGTTCCCAAGGACATCGCCAAAGCGGATCTGGAGCAGATGGCTCTCGCCGATGAAGCGGTGCAGAAATTCACTGGCGAAGGTACCATCAGAAAGGTTATTGTCGTTCCAGGACGGCTGGTAAATATCGTAGTGACCTAGGGTAATCCTGTTGCAGCAACCGAAGCTTTTGCGCCGCTTACTGACTTGTTTTCTGCTTACTGCCCTGCTTTCGGGTTGTGGCTTTGCCTTGCGCGGCAGCGATACCATAAGCACCAACTTCGACGCCCTGGTACTCGATCTGGAACAACCCAATGGCGAATTTGCCAGATTGCTGCGCCGCAACCTGGACGTGGCCGGGGTGGACGTCCAGCAAGGCGGCAATTCGGGTAGCCTTGCAATGTTGCGCGTTACGGCCGAGCGTGTGGCGAATCGTGCCGTAACCGTAAATCCCCAGGCAAGAGCTGCCCAGTATGAGCTTCGCCTCTCTGTAAATATCTCCCTGTCTCAAGCGGGCCAGACACTCATCGCCGATGAGACCCTGATAGTGGAGCGCACCTACTTCGAGGATATAGCCAACCTGGCCGGCACCCGAGATGAAGTCCAGTTGATTACCAGTGAGTTGCGTCGCGACCTGGTCGACCAGTTACTCAGACGCCTGGCTGCAACTAGCATCAGCACATGAAACTCAAACCTGAACAGTTAGCCCGCAATCTCAAGCAGGAACTTCACAACCTGTACTGGCTTAGCGGGGATGAACCCCTATTGATGCAGGAATCCGCAGATCTCATCCGTCGCCAGCTACGGGAGCAGGGTTTTGCAGATCGGGAAGTGTTCAATGTGGACCGCGGTTTCAGTTGGGACGAGTTTAATCAGGCCAGTGGCAACCTCTCATTATTTGCAGAGAGAAAGATTCTGGAACTCCGGCTCTCCTCTCCCAAGCTGGACGATGCTGGTAAAGCCGCATTGCAAAGCTTCATCGAGGAAGATCAATCGGACGTCGTGGTACTGATCTCCAGTCCACGCATCGAAGCTGGCACTATGAATACAAAATGGTTCAAGGCTCTTGAGAGTGCCGGTGTAATCGTTCAGATCTGGCCAGTGAATCGAGATGATCTTGCGCCCTGGCTGGAACAGCGCCTGCTCAGGGTTGGCATCCAGGCCGAACCCGAGGCATTGCAGCTGCTGATTGACAAGATCGAGGGTAATCTGCTCGCTGCCATGCAGGAAATAGAAAAACTGAAACTGCTGGCCCCTGATGGAGGCAATGGTTCCGTCCGTCTTGACGCCAGGACAGTAATGCAGGTCGTGGCCGACAGTTCACGGTTCAATGCCTTTCAATTAGTCGACGCAGCGCTGCTCGGCGACATAAGCAGAGCGCAGAAAATCCTCGATGGACTAAAAGCCGAAGATACTTATCCGTTGGTGATATTGGGCGCAATCACTCGCGAGCTACGCGCCTTGCTGCCCATGCTGGAAAAAAGAGAAGCCGGACAAGCTGTGAATGCGATACTGCAATCCGCCCGCGTCTGGTTTAACAGAAAACAGGCGGTTGGAAAGGCGCTCAATCGTTTACACAGGGACGACATCTGGCAGATGCTGGCGCATGCCCAGCTGATTGATCAGGCGATCAAGGGCATGTCCCTGGCTAATCCCTGGGACGAACTGAGTATTCTGCTACTGCAACTTGCCGGCGTACGACCAGCAGGTGCAACCGTCAAAGCCTCCTGAAACCACGCTGACTAGTTGAGGCCTCTTCTTTCCAGAAGCGGGGTAATCTCGGCATCTCGTCCGCGAAAATTACGAAACAGCAGCATCGCGTCTTCACTACCACCGCGGGACAGCAAAGTGCGACGGAAATGATCTCCGTTCTCCCGCAGTAAGCCGTCATTTTCCTTGAACCACTCCACCGTATCTGCATCCAGGACTTCACTCCAGATATAGGAATAGTAACCAGCAGAGTATCCACCCATGATATGTGAGAAATAAGTAGCTCGATAACGAGGTGGAATTTCTTCCATCGCTATTCCGGCAGCCTCAAGGGCTTCGGCTTCGAATTGCATCACCTCCTCGGCTGATGGCACTTCTTCGGGAGCAAGCTGGTGCAGTGCCTGATCGACAATCGAAGCAGCCAGATATTCCGTGGTGGAAAAACCCTGGTTAAACGTCTGTGTAGACAACACTTTTTCCAACAGCTCAACCGGCATGGGTTCGCCGGTTTCATAGTGCACGGCGTAGTTTTCCAGAACCTCGGGCCAGGTCGCCCACATTTCATTTACCTGACTCGGATACTCAACAAAGTCCCTGGGCACCGATGTGCCTGAAAAGTAGGGATACTCGACGCTGGAAAACATACCGTGCAGAGCATGACCGAACTCATGAAACATGGTGGTGACTTCGTCAAAAGTCAGCAGCGTAGGTTCGCCTTCAGGGGGTTCGGTGATGTTCAGGTGATTCGCCACGATCGGTTGCGTGTTCATCAGATCGCTTTGCGATACATAGGAATTCATCCAGGCGCCACCACGTTTACTGGGACGCGCATAAAAATCGGCGATGAAGATTGCCAGGGTTGTTCCCGAAGCATCGAAAACCTCAAAGACCCGAACGTCTTCCTGGTAGACCGGGAGATCGAAACGTTCAGCGAAGGTAATGCCGTACAGCTTCTCTGCAGCGAAGAAGACACCTCTCTGCAACACATTATCCAGTTCGAAATAAGGTCTCAGCTGGCTGGCATCGAAATTAAACCTGGCTGCACGCAGCTTCTCTGTATAGAAATCCCAGTCCCAGGAAGCAAGTTGAAAATCCTCTTCCGAGTCATAGATCATCTGTTGCAAGTCATCAGCTTCCCTGCGCGCATTGGCTACAGCAGGCGTAGTCAATTCAGCGAGCCGTTGGTTAACGGCGTCAACTGTCAATGCGGTTTGATTTTCGAGTATGTACTGGGCGTGATTTTCATAACCCAGTAAACGAGCCCTTTCGGCACGCAGGCGCAGTACATTTGATAGCACTTCCCTGTTATCGAATTCCCCGCCACGACTGCCACGAGACAGGGATGTCGTGTGAATTCGCTCCCTGAGCGTCCGATTCTGCAGGCTGGCCAGAGCTGGCTGCCCACTGGTATTCAGCAGCGGGATAACGAATTTGCCATCCAGCCCGCGTTCCATAGCTTCCTCACTGGCAGCCTCGATCATCGCTTCATCCAGGCCGGTGAGCTCCTCGCGAGTATCAACCACGATTGCCATTTCGTTCACTTCGCTGAGCACGTTCTGGCTGAACTGGGTCTGCAGCACTGCAATCTCAGCGTTTATCTCTTTCATCCTCTCCTGCTGCTCTGCCTGCAATGCCGCACCGGCGCGGACGAAGTCGATGTAGATCCTGTCCAGTAGTCTTTCCGACTCTGCATCAAGGTCTAGCTCACTCTTGCTATCGTGCAGTGCCTGTATGCGCGCGAATAAATTGCGATTCAACAGAATTGCGTCCTGGTGTGCTGCCAGCTCCGGAGCCAGTTCCTGTTGCAAGGCACGAATATCATCATTGGTATGGGCACTGGCCATGCTAAAGAAGACTCGCGACACCCTGTTCAACAGCTGTCCTGATAGCTCGAGCGCGACAATGGTGTTCTCGAAGTCTGCCTCGGCAGCCTGGTTGGCTATGGCCTCGACCTCTGCAAGCTGCTCAGCCATACCCTGGCGAAACGCCGGTAAATAATGGGCCTCATCCACCTCATCAAACTGGGGATAGTTGAGATAGAGCGGGCTTTCCTGCAGGAATGGATTGGCTGGCATGTCTTCGGACTCTGGCATGGCTTGGGATGCTGATTCGGGTTCGGCAACCACCAGGTCGACAGGCTGTTCATCACTTCCGCCACAGGCTGAAAGGACCAGGCTCAGCAGTAACAGGTTTATCGCTTGAATTTTCATGCTCGAGACACTCGTTAAATACAGGAACAGGGGAATGTCACATGGCTGACGGGTGGAGTCAACATCGCTCGAAATTTGCCCGAATCTTTCCCTGATTCGGGAGAAATAACAATGGCTTGCCCTATAATGGCGACTTTCTCGAACACAGGGCGCGGCACACTTGAACCTCCATACATCCCTACACAGCACACGCGTTGCTGGCACGAAGCTGGTGCCGGCAATTTTGCTATTGCTGCAGCTGTTTTGGGCCAACAGTTCCCTCGCCGCGGAACTCAACGTGTCCCGCAACCAGCTCCCGGTGAACCTGGGGCAATACCTGGACTATCTGGAGGAGCCACCCGAAGGCCTGAGTATCAGCGAGGTCATGTCGGATGATCATGGCTGGCAGCGCTCGACCCAGGCTATTCCCACGCTCGGCCTCTCCGACTCCAGCTATTGGTTCTCACTGGTACTCACCAGTGAAGACCTGGCAAACGAGAGTCTGTTGCTGGTGACTGAAGCACCGACCCTCGACCTGATCGAATATTTCATCGCCCACGACGACCAGATTATCTGGCAGGAAGCGACCGGAGATACCGTATCTTTCGCTGATATTAGCCAACCCTACCGAATACCCTTGCTACCCTTCGACATGGCAGACAGTGACAGTGAGACGAGAATCTATTTCAGAGTGAGCTCACAGGTAGGGATTGAAGTACCGCTGGTGTTAACCACCGCACTACTGCTGGCAGAAGAAAGCCAGTCCATCCTCGCTTTCTTCGGTGGTTTCTTTACTTTCTTTCTACTCTGTTTCCTGCTCTGCGCAACGCTGTATTTTGTCATGCGCGAAAAACAATTCGTCGGTTTCATGTTGTTCTTTGCCAGCGTGCTGATGTTTTTCCTGGCCCAGACCGGCATGGGCAGGGTCTGGTTCTGGGGCAACATCGCAGAGATGAACAATCGCATGTCCTACCTGTCGGCCACAGCCATCATTGCCAGTGCTTGTCTGATAGGTCAGTCGCTAAATCTGGTGCACCAAGTACGCGACCAGGTTGTGATTATACTGCGCTTCCTTGCCCTGGCAATGATTCCGGCAGCAATCTATTTCCTGTTTATTCCCTTTGACCAGATCTCGGTCAGCAACATTCAGACCCTGATGGCCATCGGCCTGGTTGTTACAATTACCGTGTTCGTCATGACAATTTTCGCTGCCATTCAAGGTAGCAGATCTGCCATCTACCTGGTTTGTTCCTGGTTACTAATTGTTATCGCCTATTTTTCCTGGCTTATTTACAAACTGGAATTCGTGGAACGCAGCGCCATATCTGCCTTGTTTGGCGAAGCACTACTGGTTCTGGCCGCGCTCATGGTGTTATTTTCCTTAACCGAATTTGTGCGGGCAAAGAATGAAGAGTTCATGGAAGCGAGATTGGAGACCAAGGCGAAAGGAGATTTTCTGAAGAATGTCTCCAGAGAATTCCTTACCCCTGTGCATCTCATACTGGCTAACTCCAAGCGCCTGCTGGCCGCCCAGTCGAACAAACTGGACGAGCCAACTCGCCAGCACATGAGCACAGTTATCAAACAGAGCGATCACTTGCATAACCTCATCAACGACCTGCTGGAAATGGCAGAAATCGAATCAGACAGTTTTGAACCTGAGTTCGAACTGGTAGAGATGTCCCATTTCCTCAATGAAGTGCGCGACATGATCCTGCCATCAGCTCTGGAAAAGGGACTGGAATTTACTACCGAATTCGCGTCGACAAACTTGCTGGTACAGACAGACAAGTCACGCCTGCAACACGCACTACTCAATATATTAACCAACGCCATCAAATTTACTGACGAAGGTAGTATCGTGCTTGGTTACAAGGCAGTTTATTTTAAACGCCGCCTTGGGATCGAGATCTTTATCCGCGACACTGGGCGTGGAATGAGTGAGGATTTTCAACAGCGCATGTTCCAGGAATTCGCCAAGGAAGAACCTGACTCAGAGAAGGATCCCCAGGGCACTGGTCTCGGCCTGGTGATTGTCAAACGAATGATCGAGAGGCTGGGCGGAGAAATCAGTTTCGAGTCGGAAAAAGAAACTGGCAGCGAATTCTTTATTCGCTTACCCCTGCGGGAACAATACAACTAAACCGAATCTGGTTCCGGCATCTCCAGCTCGTAGATCAGTTCCGAGACTTCATCAATCTTCTTCTCCATTGCCTTCATGGCATCTGCCAATCCCTGGTTATAGAACTGCCACGCTACTTGCTCAGCGATGAAGTCCAACAGAAACTGAACCTGGAAACCACCCAGTTCCACATCGCATTCTTCGAGCAGATAGCGCTGCAATTTTTCTGTGGCTAGTTGGCGTTCGGAATCCGAAAGTTCAATTGCTGCCAAGATCAGGCTCCCAGTTGTCGTGCCAGATCGACGAAATCATCTGCCGTGTAGTCAAACTCACCATCGGGATTCCTGTTCACCGGCCTGCCGGGCCCCCGCTCCAGGGGACGAATCACGTAGGCCGTACGTAAACCCGTCCGCGCCGCAGCCCGCAAGTCTCCGGGATGGGCCGCTACCATCATCACCTGCTCCGGAGGCAGGCTCAGCAAGTCCGCAGCCTTCAGGTAAGCCTCTGGGTCTGGTTTGTAATGACCCGAGAGCTCAGCGGAAAGCACAGCATCCCAGGGCAATCCCGCATTCTTGGCCATGTTGGTTAGCAGGGAAACATTACCATTCGATAGCGTCGCAATAACGTATTTGGTTTTCAGACGGTTCAATCCCGCGACTGTGTCGGGCCACGGACTAAGGCGATGCCAGGCGCGATTAAAGTGGTCAAGCTCGGCTTCAGTCATCCCCTCCAGCCCGTACTCTTCTACCAGGTCATCGAGAATCATGCGGTGCAGATCGTCTATCTTGGTCCAGGGTAGTTCTCCGGTACGCACAAGGTTCATCGCGGGCCCATAACCGGAACGCCAGCTATCGGCGAATTCCGCCCAGTCAACATCGTAGCCTTTATTGGCACTCAGGAGTTGCCCCTCCCTGATGATTGATGCGCGCCAGTCTACGACCGTGCCAAATACATCAAACACCAGAGCCTTTACCGAATCGGCTACGGCACTCTGGGCATAGACACTTCTGCTTGCCAGAGGAGCCAGGAGCATTGCTCCGCCCAGCACTCCGAGCTGGTGCATAAACTTGCGGCGGCTGGAATTTTTTCGATCAGAATGGGATGAAACTTTATTCGGGTATTGTTGTTTCATGACAGTGACCTCAGTGAGCAAGCACATTAGAAAGCACAGACTGGCACGGTAGCATAGCTGTTTGCTAATATCACCCGCCCCATCATGCAGTTGCCGGCCAGCCAATGATAGACATCGACGCGGTGCGGGATGATTGCCCCGCCAGCAAGAAGATTATCCATTTCAATAATGCCGGCTGCGCTCTCGCGCCAGCACAGGTTACCAATGCGGTAATTGATTTTCTGCGCCTGGAACAGGAAATTGGCGGCTATGAAGCAGCCGAAAGGCAGGCAAACCAGATCAATCGATTCTATTCCAGTTTTGCCAGCCTGTTGAATTGTGATGCCGCGGAGATTGCCTATGTGGAGAATGCAACTCGCGCCTGGCAGATCGCTTTTCACGCCCTGGCACTGGAGTCTGGCGATCACGTGATTACTGGCGACATGGAATATGCCAGCAACTACCTGGACCTGCTCCATTACAGTCGACAACGGGGTATAGAGATTTCAGTAATCCCTGCAAGCGACGAAGGACTGATCGACCTCAATCAACTCACCGAATCGATAAAACCCAACACCCGCCTGATCTGTCTCACCCACGTGGCCAGCCAGAGAGGCGACGTGCAACCGGCCCAGGAGGTGGGCAGGATTGCCAGGGAACATGGGCTACTCTACTTGCTGGACGCCTGCCAATCTGCAGGACAGATTAAGCTGGATGTAGAGGAGATTGGCTGTGATTTTCTCTGCGGCACAGGCAGGAAGTATCTTCGCGGACCTCGGGGGACCGGTTTTCTCTATGTGAAGCAGGCACTACTGCAGGAGTTGCAGCCAACGATGATCGACCTGCACTCAGCCAACTGGCTCGCGAAAGACGACTATAAACTGCAGGACGATGCCACCCGCTTCGAAAACTGGGAGCGTTACGTGGCAGGCTGTATAGGACTAGCTGTGGCCAGCGACTACGCCCTGAATCTCGGCATGGAAAACATCGAACAGAGAGTTGGCAAACTGGCACGGCAGTTACACGATAGTTTGCTTTCCGTACCAGGCATACGAGTGTTGGAGCGAAGCAGCCAGCTTTCCGGCATCGTGACCTTTTATAAAGAAGACGAAGACGCCGCCACACTGCGCAAGCGCCTGCTGCTGGAAAACATTAATACATCGGTTTCCCGCCTGGGAAATGCGCAACTGGACCTGCCTGAATCGGCCGGTGTAGACATCAACCGCGCGTCAGTTCACTACTACAACACGGAAGAAGAAATCGAACGATTTAGCACAATTGTTGCCGCCGCGGATTGAGCGATGCTGATATTTGGCAGTAATTACTGAAAGTAGACCACCAGTATTGCTACCGGACAGACGAACTTGACGTAGAACGGCCAGATCTTCCAGAACAAGCCTGACTCAGCATCAGGACAACCCTGTTTGATTTCCTCCAGTATCTCATTGCGCCGCCATATCCACGCCACAAAGATACAAAACGCAAAGCCCAGTAGTGGCTGGCTCACTTCCGTGGTGTAGGTGACCACCAGATCAAACAACGGATCAAAATTGAAAACGATTACCAGGGACACCAGTGTCACCAGCGAGCCTACAGCGATGGCTGCTCTGCGCCTCTCCAGGCCATGATGCTCCACACCGTAAGCTACCGGTACTTCCAGCATCGAGATCGAAGAAGTCAATGAGGCGATGGTCATCAATGCGAAGAAGGCAAGTGCTACGAATACGCCGATGGCGCCCATGGTGTTAAACAGGGATGGCAATACGGAAACGATCAGGCCAGGGCCTGCAATCAAGCCTCCGTTTTCATCGAAGATCTGCACACCGCTGTTCAGCGCAACGTACATGGCGGGCAAGATCAACATGCCAGCGAGTAC
>CAYTLI010000086.1:0-10724 GCA_964438455.1 uncultured Pseudohongiella sp. | reverse complement strand
GCCGACGTGACTCCGTACCCCGCAGGCCAGGACATCATCCGCTCTCTGGATAATCCAATCAAGAAAGACAGCCATCTACGTGTCCTGCGTGGCAACCTCGCACCAACGGGCTCTGTCGCCAAGATTACCGGCAAAGAAGGCCTGTCCTTTACCGGTAATGCACGTGTGTTCGAATCGGAAGAGGATTGCCTGAAAGGTATCCTGGATGGCACAGTGGTTAAAGACGACGTGCTGGTAATTCGTTACGAAGGGCCAAAGGGAGCCCCCGGCATGCGCGAGATGCTGTCCCCCACCTCGGCGATTATGGGCAAGGGGCTGGGCGAAGATGTTGCACTAATTACTGATGGTCGCTTCAGTGGCGGTAGTCATGGTTTCGTTGTGGGACACGTGACCCCGGAAGCGTTTGAGGGTGGCCCAATAGCCATTGTCAGGGATGGTGATCGCATCTCCATAGATGCAGAAGCAAACACGGTGAATATCGAGCTTAGCGATGAGGAAATCTCGGCTCGACTTGCCGAGTGGCAGAAACCTGAACCCCGATACAAGCGCGGCGTGCTCGCCAAGTATGCTGCGGCCGTCACCTCGGCTTCTGAAGGCGCAGTTACCGACAAGTATCTGTAACACAATAAAAGCAAAATAAGAGAGCAATGCATTGCCCGAGTTCTTCACCAGCATCGCGCCACTGATTTCCGGCAGCTTTCTGCAAGATGGTGCGCTCTGGGCGCTAAACAACATTCCGGGTTTCCCGCCCATAATCCAGACTGTCCACATCCTGGGCATCGCTGTGGTTATGGGTACTGCCGTGCTGCTTAATCTTCGTGTACTTGGACTGGCCATGCCATCCCAGAACCTGGGCGAATTCACTAACCGCATCATCCCCTGGTTCTGGATCGCGCTGGTCAGCAATTTCATATCCGGCGCCTTCTTCGTCTTCGGCAGGCCCAACCGTTATTTCAACAACCCGGTGTTCGCTTCCAAGATGGCTGTGTTGGTTCCGGCGATCGCATTGCTGGCATTGTTCTTCTATATGCACAGGAAGCAAAACGGCTACTGGGAGCAGGAAAGCAAAAAGTGGCTTGCCCGCTGCATTGCGCTGATTTCAATTGCCCTATGGATCCTGGTTTGCACCGGCGGACGGTGGATCGCCTACACTGAGTACCTGGATTATCCGCTTTGGTATATGGAGCCCTATTTTGATGGCACCGAATTCAGCTTCTGGGTTGGTGTGGAAAACTGGGGGCTGTCACAGGTAATAGGCGCTACAAACTGGTTCCCCACCCTCGAAACGATTCATGTGATCGCTGCTGCAATGGTGGTGGGCTCTATTCTCTGGGTCGATTTGCGCCTGATCGGCGTCGCTGCGACCCGCTACCCGGTCTCCGTTATGAACAGAGAGCTGGTACGCTGGACCTGGGGTGCATTCACTATTGCTGTCATCACCGGCCTCGGTATGTTTATCACCCGCGCTGCCGGGCATCTGGAAAATCCCGCGTTTCAGTCCAAACTGGTGTTATTGGTTCTTGCTGGCATCAACATGGCTTATTTTCATTTCAAGGTTTACAAGAATATTGGTCAATGGGATACGGCAACAGACACCCCATTACAGGTCAAAGCCGCCGGCATGCTGTCATTGTTATTATGGTCTGGCGTAATGTTGGCTGGGAGATGGGTTGGGCATATTGTCTGATCCAGCCATACTAGGCGCTACATTTGAACCTGGATAATTCTTTCATGTGGAAATCCATCACAGAAAATCCGTCTGCTGCATTCAGGCACTGCCTGGGTCTATCTTATAGGCCTGGGCGTGACAGTAATCATGGTGATGACGCTGTTATACTCACGGCCTGCAAACACATTAACGTCAAGCCCAATCAGGACATCTTAAATTGAAAACCAGAGCTCTCGTTCAATTTGTCACAACAGTAGCTTTGCTATCGGCACTCTACACAACACAATCCACGGCCCAGCAACGTACTATTGCTGACGGTGTATTTACCGAAGCACAGGCCGAGTCCGGCAAGACGATTTACGAAAATAGTTGCGCCGGCTGTCACAACGAGCGGTTCTATCGCCAGCACTGGTCCGGCTGGGAAGATCGCACGGTTGAGCAGTTCTGGTTTTATATCCTGGGCGAAATGCCCCAGGACAATCCTGGCTCTCTGTTCGATGACGAATACACAGATGTCACCGCTTATATCCTGTCAATGCTTGGTTATCCTGCCGGTGACACACCATTGGGCCCGAACAACGGCATGAATGAAATTACTATCGTGCTACCGTAGTACTATCTGGCTGGCAGGAAGCGCTTACCATGACTGATCAAATCAATCTGCAACCAGAATTGGAAGGTCCACGAATCACCGTGCGACCCATATGCGCCGATGACTGGGAAGGACTCTTTGCTGCTGCCAGCGATCCACTGGTATGGGAACAGCATCCGGCTAAAGAACGCTACAAAGAGGATCAGTTCCGCGCATTCTTCGATGACGCTATTGCCAGTGGTAGCGCCTTCTCCTTCGTCGACAGGGAAACTGGCAGGCTCATCGGTTCCAGTCGCTACAATGGCTATGACCCGGAGCTAAGTGAAATTGAGATTGGCTGGACTTTTCTTGGCCGAGACTACTGGGGCGGCAGCTACAACAAGGAAATCAAGAAGCTCATGCTCGAGCATGCCTACACCTTTGCTGACACGGTGCTGTTCTGGGTCGGAGACACCAACTGGCGCTCCCAGAAAGCAGTGGAGAAAATCGGCGGCATCAAGCGAGACGGGATATTCACCCGCAAGCATGGCGATGTGGATTTTCCCTATGTGGTATTCGAACTGCGCAAGGAAAATTACAGCCTGTAATGGCCTGCACAGGCCGCATAATCCCGCATTGCATCCCGACCCCCCGGTGATACACTAGAGAGCTTCCCGCTCTCACCAGCACAATAAAAACAGAGGAGTGAGTATGAGTTTCTTCTCAACAACCAATCGGCGTACTACCCCATTGCTGTTGGCAGGCTGCATCCTGCTGCCAGGCTTGCTGAGTATGTCAACGCCAACCAGTTTCGCCGAAGATGGCGGCAACCTGTATAACACTGCTGTGGATATTCGCATGGGTGAGCGCTATTTCGAGCGCCAGTGCTCTCGCTGCCACGGCTTCGACGCCAAGGGCAATGATGAAGTCGGCGCGCCTGATCTCACAGGCCGCCTGCGCAACGCCAGCACCGATGTGGGTATATTCAATGTCATTCGTGGGGGCGTGCCTGGCACAGCCATGCTGCCTGTTGCTGAAGATGTGCCTGACCCGACAGTCTGGCAGGTAGTGGCCTATCTGGACTCACTACGCTATGACCCCTCCTCCGTGGTGCTTGATGGTGATGCTGGTCGCGGCGCTTCTTTGTTTACTGGTAAAGGCGAATGTGCCAGTTGTCACATGGTAGATGGCAGAGGCGGTCGTCTTGGACCAGATCTTTCGCGAATAGGCGAAGATCACACTCCCGAAGATTTGTTGCTGGCGATGACCAATCCCAATGAGGAAGTAGCACCACGCTGGTGGACACTGCGGGTAACCGGAACAGACGGCGTGCAACGCCAGGGTTATCGCATGGGCGAAGACAGCTTCACCCTGCGCATCATGGATGATGAGGAAAATCTCTGGCACTTCCGCAAGAATCAGATCGAATCATACGAACGCATAGAAGAATCCACCATGCCCAGCTACGAAGGAGAACTCAGTGACGGCGAGCTGGACGATCTTGTCGCCTATATGTTTTCCCTGCGCCGTGAGGTACTGCCACAATGAAAAGAATAATCAGCTCTGTATTTATCAGCTCAATTGTACTGAGTAGCGCGCAGTTGTTCGCGCAGGAAGATCAATTTTCTACGGTGATCACCCCAGCCTTCTCTCCGATTACCTGGGAACGCCTGGTTGATGCCCGCAACGAACCGGAAAACTGGTTGATGTATTCAGGCACGCTGGATAGTCAGCGCTATAGCCTGCTGGATCAGATTAACGTGGATAACGTCGATCAGCTGGAAATGAAATGGGCATACCAGATTCCCGTCATCGATCGCGCAGAGACTGTGCCCCTGGTAGTCGATGGCATCATGTTTATCACCGAGGCACCCAGCAACGTGGTTGCCGTCGATGCACGAACCGGTCGCGAATACTGGCGCTACGACCATGACATGCCCGATGACTTGCGCATCTGTTGCGGACGCAACAACCGCGGCGTGGCGATTCTCGGTGAAACACTGTTCATGTCTACCCTCGACGCACATCTAGTCGCCATCGATGCCCGCACCGGTAACTTGTTGTGGGACACTGAAGTGGCTAGACACGATGCAGGTTATTCCAAGACGGCCGCGCCACTGATCGTAAAAGACAAAGTTGTGACTGGTATCGCGGGTGCTGAATTTGGCATTCGTGGTTTCATCGATGCCTATGATCCGGAAACTGGTGAGCGTATCTGGCGTACGTACACGATTCCAGGCCCGGGTGAATTTGGCAACGACACCTGGTCCGACGATTCGTGGCGGACTGGCGGGTCTTCTACCTGGATTACCGGTTCCTACGATGCGGACCTGAACCAGATCTACTGGGGCACGGGTAACCCTGGCCCAGACTGGAACGGAGATGTACGTCTCGGCGACAACCTTTATTCTGATTCGGTATTGTCACTGAACGGTGATACCGGTGCCATCGAGTGGTACTTCCAGTTCACTCCACATGATGTACACGACTATGACTCTATTCAGGTGCCTATTCTTGCCGACCTGGAGATCAGTGGCGAACAAGTGCCGGCCATGATGTGGGCCAACCGCAATGGCTTCTACTACACACTGAATCGCGCAACTGGTGAATTCCTGTTTGGCAAACCTTTCGCCACCGTTACCTGGGCTGAAGGACTGGATCCGGTAACTGGCGCACCAATTCGCGTGCCCGGGATGGCACCTACCTATGAGGGCATCATGGTATCGCCCCCGATCGTGGGCGCCACCAACTGGTATTCCCCTGGTTACAGCCAGGATACAGAACTGTTCTACGTGACCTCATTTGATGGCGAACAGGAATTCTTCAAACGCGACGAAGATTACGAGGAAGGCGAACGATTCACCGGCGGCGGTGGTCGTTATACGCAACCCATGGATGCGTATCACAGCTCCATTCGCGCGATAAACCCCAAGACAGCGGAGATTGAATGGGAATTTCCGATCATGCCTCGTTCATCTGCTGGCATTACCACAACTGCCGGCGGACTCGTATTCACCGGTAGCGCCGATGGTTATTTCTTTGCCCTCGACGCAGAATCTGGCCGTGAGCTTTGGAACGTTTCGCTTGGCGCTCGTGTCCACGCCGCACCGATGACTTTTTCTGTCGATGGTGAACAATACGTGACTATCGCTTCAGGGAACGTCGTTTATACATTTGGCTTGAGGGATTAACCCTGTCGGGGACAGGTTAATCCCGATCAGGCAAGCACCGGTCCATCGAGCCCGGGCACGCTTGGTTTGATGAAACCGGCTGCTAATTCATCGCAGGTAAGGCGCTATCATCTCTTCGCTCACCTGCCATAGTTTTTCAGCCGCCTCATCGGTGGCAAATTCGGCAATTCGCACCTTCCTGCGATCAAAGAAATAGTCGCCCTGGGCATTGCGCGCAGCTTCATCACCGCTGGCGGCGAGCCAGATAAAGGTGTCAGCGCCCTTCTCCACTGACCACATGAAAGGATACATGATGATGCCGATCAGGCGTGCAATCAAACCACCCTTGCCCCAGATCGCGGTACGTACAGCGCCGGGATGAAACGAACTGCTAATCAGATTCTGTTGCCCATAGCGGCGGTGATACTCACGCGCAGTTAGCAGGTTCATCAATTTGCTGCGCCCATACGCTTTTAATGTGCTGTAGCTTTTGTCCAGATTAAGATTGTCGAAATCGATTGGGCTATTTTTGTGACCGAGTGAACTGGTAAAGACGATTCGTGCCTCACCATGTTTTGCCTGATTGAGCAATTGTGGCAACAACATTCTGGATAACAGAAAGCCACTTAGATGATTGGTGACAAATGTGAGTTCGAATCCCTCATCGGTTAGCTGTCGGCCAGCATTGGCGCCACCGGCGTTGTTACATAACACGTCTATGCTTGCGTAGTTCGTCTGCAAGCGCTCTCCCAGTTCACGCACACTGGCCAGGGAACTGAAATCTGCCAACTCCATTACAATCTTGTTAGAACCCGTCCCTGCTTCAATCTGCTTAACAGCTGCAAGCATTCGCGTTTCATCACGGCCTACCATCACAACTTCAGCACCGCGCCGGGCAAAATTCTTGCTTGCTTCGAATCCAATGCCGCTATTGGCACCGGTAACGACGATTACTTTCCCCACCAAATCCTGTTCGATCATTCTGTTTACCTGTCACGGGCTATGTTAACTTGCCCGAATTCTGTCTACGTTTATCAATCAGGAAGCCCAACAGGCTTCCCGATCACAATCATAGAATAAAAAAGAACTCGTTACCGAGGCAGTACGGAGCCAAATCTAATTATGAGTAATTCAGAAATCAGCGCATTCCCGGTAGCAGAACTAACTGACCTTGATGACGATATCAGGCAGCGAATCGAAGCCGTGCAGGAAAAGGCTGGATTTGTGCCCACAATTTTTCTGGCCCTGGCCCATCGGCCGGACGAGTTTCGGGCGTTTTTCGCTTACCACGATGCCCTAATGGAAAACCAAAGCACCCTCACCGCCGGCGAGAAAGAAATGATCGTCGTCGCCACTTCGGGGCTCAATCAATGCCTGTATTGCGTTGTAGCCCACGGTGCCATTCTGCGAATCAGGGAGAAAAATCCCCGGATCGCGGACCAGCTTGCCAGCAACTATCGCCGCGGGGAGATCACCGAGAGGCAGCAAAAGATGCTCGACTTTGCTGTTAAAGTAAGCCAATCTTCCCACGAAATTAGTGACAAAGATCGCCATATCTTGCTCGAATCAGGTTTCAGTGAGGAGGCGATCTGGGAAATTGGTGCGATCGCCGCATTCTTTGCCATGTCGAACCGCCTGGCCAATATGTCAGGCCTGCGCCCAAACCCCGAATTCTATGGGATGGGGCGCTGAAATCCTGAAGATATTAGTAACTATCAACTCTAGCTACTGCGGCCTACCTTTTTGTAGGTAATTTTCGGTGCAAAAACGGGAAGTAATCCGCAAAAGTTTACATAAATCACTTCCACTGGATTACCACAGTGGATAGTCTTTGCATGACAGATTCCATGTCTGCGTATAAATCAAAAAATAAAGGTCAGATGGCTATCAAGCACCCAGAATTTCCTGCAAGTGCCTACGTTGGCAATGCAACCCTGGTACAACCCTGCCAGGGATCGCGGCTATATGAAGACGATTTTGGCAGCATCCTGTTTGGCGCCCCACCGGAGGTGCTGAAAGGACTGTTGCTGCATGGGGTGAACAAATTCGATACCGTCGTCCTGCCCGATGTCAGGGAGAAAGGTGGTTCACTAACCAATTCCCTGGAATTCCCGCTCTACTTCTTCCTGTTCGTGAGCAAGGGCCTCGCCGAAGGAAGAAGACTCAACCTGGTTGGGCACGAGGATGCAATTAGCCAGACCCTGCGCTTGCTGAGAATCACTCTGCTCGGCCCGACCCGGGCGGAGCTGGAAAATTGGCGCACGGAGCCGGAATTGCGCGATGAATGGCTGGCAGCCAGCGACGAACTTGCCCTCAAAGACAATGCCGGGAAGACAATTCCTGTAGAAGATTTTTTCAACCTCCTGCCCTTTGAAAATGACCAGGTCAGGATTGGCAAACAGCTCATCACCCGTACCGGGATAGATCAGTACGAAATCGAAGTGAATGGCGCCGTTACCCTCGTCGATCTTACTGAAGATCCCGATCTGGCCCCTCCCTATCAGGTGACACCGGATTATGTGCCCGGCGGTCTAACCAAGATGGGCATTGAAGTGCTGGGCGGTGCTTCTGGCTTCACACCCTCGGAACCCTGTACAGGCTTGGCACTTTGTTATAACGGTGAATACATTCTCATCGACTGTATTCCGTTCCTAGATGAACACCTGTTTGCCAGGGGCATCTCCAAGAACCAGATAGCAGCCGTATTCCTGACGCACCTGCACGACGACCACTCTTCCCTGTTCCCACTGCTGATCATGCCCCAGCGGGTAGACCTGATTACCACGCGGGAAATCTTCAATATGGCGATGGAAAAGCTGGCCTGTGGGATCGGCTGGCGACCAGAGACTGTGCGCGAACATTTTCGTCTGGTGGAGGTTCGTCCGGGCGAGCGATTTAATTATTTTGGCCTCACCATAGAGCCGCACGTAACCGTACACAGCATTCCTACGATTGGCGCCACGTTTTCCACCGTGCACCGCGGAATCGAGAGAGACGTGTGTGTTGTCGGCGACAACCACACCATGAGCTCGATCAAAGACATGACCAGGCGCGGACTGGTGCGTGAAAGCACTACTCGCAGCCTGGAAAAACTGTACAGCCAACGCTACTCATTACTGGTCGCTGATGGAGGCGCGGGTGCTATTCATGGTGATCCTGCCGACGCTCTACATTCAGCCTCAGACCGGGTTGTATTTGTGCATGTTGAACAGTTGGCAAATGAATTCAACACTACCTTTTCATTGGCCAGCTCAGGCAAGCGTTACACCATCCTGGAAGGCGATCCGGCGATCTACACCTCCCAGATCAATCATTACCTGACTGTATGGCTAGGCAGGCCGTTCCCCAATCGCTGGATGCGCAGCCTGTTAGCGGAAGAAGAGATTCGTCGCTACAACACCGGCGATGTGATCCTGGTACAGGATGCTACGACAAGGGGTTATGTCTACCTGATCCTCACAGGATATTGTGAAGTAGTACGTCACGACGGCAAGGAATTGCACCATGAGGCTAACCTGCAGGCAGGAGATATTCTCGGTGAGATGGCGGTAATTACCGGTACCGGCACCCGCAATGCCAGTGTGGTTGCAACTACCCCGGTAACCCTGTGTGTATTCTCGGAAGAAACTTTCAAGTCTTTCATTGTCGCCGAAGGCTTCCAGGACAAACTTTTGTCCCAATGGGCCATGCGACCAGCAATTGCCAAACAGCCTCAGTTCCAGGGGCTAAGTTCAATCGTGCTGGAGAAATTGAGCCACGTGGGGCAAGCCCAGGAGCTTGGTCCCGGAGACAGCCTGGAACTCACAGAGAACAACTGGTGCTTGCTGGCCGATGGCGAAGCAACACTCAACGGCAAGTCCATGTTCTTCAACGAGGACTATGGCGCCCGACCATTTGCGCCAGATATCACCGGCCCCATCACCACCAAGGATGGCTGTAAGCTGCTGCTGTTTAACAGCCGCCGCCTTGAGAAGCTGCGCCTTGAGACTCCGCAGCTCAACTACAGCCTGCGCAAAATGCGAGAAGCCACCCCTGATCAGCTCGTGGACTGGCGGCTCGGTGTGGTGGACATCCTCAACTAGCGATTCGGCTGCTTACCCGCTGCACCGTTGGTTTCGGCGCCGCTCCCCACTCCTCCTGACTCCCTGCCTCACTGCTGAAACGTGAACCGGCACGCAAACGGCGTGCAGATAGCACAGACTAAGGTTTCAAGCGGGAGAGATTTTCGAGTATATTCGACTCAGGCTTCAGGCCTGCAATCCAGCGGATTCAGCAGATTCAACAAAGGAACAGATTATGCCTCTTGATATCACCTTCACACTCAGTGACCGGGATCTGGAACGATTCAAGACAATAGTCAGCAAGTCCAAATCCGGTGCTGCCGACAACCAGGGGCAGGCTGAAATTGAGAAAGCTGCATACAAGATTGTCGATGTTGCGATGAACTCCGATCTGCCTGACTTCATTGCCGACCGGCTTCTGCAACTGAAGGTCTTGCTGGAGATGATGCGAGATGAAGAATGGGGCATGGAGGAGGAAGACAAAGCGCGAATTATCAGCGCCATGTCTTACTTTGCCGATCCCATCGATCTGATTCCAGACCACATTCCTGGTATCGGGTTTCTCGATGACGCCATGTTTGTCGAGATTGTCATCAGGGATCTGAATGCGGAGATTGAAGCCTACAATGAGTTCGTCGAATTTCGCAGCGCAGAAGAAGCACGCATCAGCAACGAAGGCAACGACCCCGATGAAAACAGGGAAGCCTGGCTTTCACCAAAGCGCGACGAGCTTCATACTCGCATCGAAAGAACCCGCGGTTCCGGCGAAAGCGACGAATTTCTGTTTCACATTCTGTAAGCTACACCACACCCGTGTAATCTGATGTCCGGCATCCATACCGGACACGCGTCCTCTCATAGGTCGAGACATGATCATTCGCGCCTATAAACCCGAGACTGATTTCCCCGCCGTGCAGCGGTTATGGGAAGAGATCGCCTGGATTAAGCGCAACGAGAAAGACCAGGCTCAAATTCTCGAGACTTTTTTGCGGCAATCAACAAATCTCGTCGCCGAACTCAATGGTGAAGCGGAATGCCTGGTGTCAACCTGTGATGGCAGTATCAAGCATCTGGAAACCACACTGCCTATGCAAATCGTTGCGGCAGTGACAACCAGCCTGGTGGCACGCAAGCAAGGGCTCGCCAGTCGTACCACAGCAAAAGCCATAGCCGATGGGGCAGAAAAGGGACTGCCAGTTTCTGCTCTCGGCATGTTCGAACAGGGTGACTACACCAGGCTGGGCTTCGGTAAT
>CAYTLI010000085.1:3656-10749 GCA_964438455.1 uncultured Pseudohongiella sp. | reverse complement strand
CGGTATCATTGTCTGCCCGGTGCATCCGGGCTGGGTAAGAACCGACATGGGCGGCCCGAATGGTCTGATCGATCCACCGGAAAGCGTTGGTGGCATGATTGCGGTCATCGACAATCTCGCTGCTGCAAACACCGGTCAGTTCTTCAACTACGACGGCAGCATCATTCCCTGGTAGCCAGTTGAAACTCTTTCGCACTTTTTTACTCGTTATCTTTGCTTTAAATGCCAGCCAGGCGTTCGCCCATGGCGGCGTGGCGTTTGAAGATGATCTCTGTGTGATCAACATCGATTTCATGCAGGCGCACTTTACCGTGTTCCAACCGGAGACAAGCGCCAGCGAAGAATTCTGCGAGGACATCCCTGAAGTCACCAGCTCCATCTTTGTCATGGAGTATCTGCACAACCTGCTCACCGAGATGTCGATAGACTTTCGCATCATCCGCGACGTCAACGACGTGGGGCGCTTCGCTTCCTGGGAAGACATCGAGGCAATTGACGACCTTGAGGCGGCGACAGTCTACTACCAGCCTGCCTCCATCGAGGATGGCGGTTTCTATCGAGCAGCCTACGCGTTCGAAGAAAAGGGCACCTACATCGGTGTGGTCACCGCCGAGCATCCCGAAGAGGATCGCAACTACAACGCCGTGTTCTACTTTCGCGTCGGTGGCCGGGACTGGGGCACGTTTCCATACTTCATCTTGCTGGCGGTGCTGCTGCAGCTGGGATACTGGTACAGCAACGGCGGCTGGAAGCGACTCCAGGAACGTGTGCTCGGCTAGGTGACCAGCAAGTCAGATTGCTGAACTGTCACATCCAGCATCAAATCCCTTCGTTCGACCGAAAAATCCTCAATCCTCGCCGGTAAATATTTAGCCCGCAAAAAAAGCGCCGATAAAATAGAGGTGAGAACGGTCATCGCCTGCTCGCAAAATGCTGCAAGAATCCCGATGGCCGTGTACACTCTCAACGCAAATGCAGTCGATTCAGGTATGAGATCTTGAACGCCAAGATTCTGCGGTTGAATAAAGCTGGTATCCCGGTTAGTTGGCTAACCCGGGAAGAGACTGCGACGCTTCTGGTAAAAGACCTGGTCATCTGGTCCCTCGGCGACACCGTGATGGAAATTCGCGGCGGCTACAACAGCCTGGGGGAACGCTCGGTACTCAGACTCCCCAGCATCGTTGCCTGCGATGGCAAGGTGCACAAAGATCACTACGACCCACCCCTCGAGAATAAATTTCTCTTTCGTCGTGACCAGAACCTCTGCCTCTACTGTGGCCATGAGTTTGGTGTCAGCGAGCTGTCCCGCGACCATGTGATTCCCATCTCCAGGGGTGGCAAGGATGTGTGGACCAACGTGGTCACCTCCTGCCGGCGCTGCAATAACCGCAAGGCCGACCGCAAGCCGGAAGAAGCCAACATGGAACTGCTGGCGATTCCCTTTGTGCCCAACCAGTATGAGTTTCTCTATTTGTCGAACCACGCGGTACTGGCGGACCAGATGGAGTTCCTCAGCGCGCGCTTCTCGCGCCACATTAAACTCTCTTAGCAACACCACCTGTAGCGAGCCGCTGCCCGACCAATCGTGGTAGGATGCGTCCTCCCTCACCCAGTCGTTAGTCTTATTTGCAGGTATCGAGTACCAGCGCCATGCATCAGGCCAAACAACACCATGTCGCAGGATTTCTGCTCTCCCTCACGGCGGCAGCCATGTGGGGTGTGTTGCCCGTTGCCCTGAAAGAACTGCTGGCGGGGATGGATGCGTCGACTGTGGTCTGGTATCGATTCGTGGTCGCCGGCGTAGCGCTGTTCGCCTGGCTGCTGTTTCGCGACAGCCTGCCTGCCATTATGCAGGTGCCGGTGAAGGTACGCTGGGCATTGCTCATCGCCGCGCTGGGCTTATGCGGCAACTATTATTACTTCGCCTATAGCCTGAACTACGTCAACGCGGAAACCAGTGAAGCGGTGATTCAGTTGACTACCCTGTTCCTGATTCTCGGCGGCGTGATTGTCTACAAGGAGCCCTTCGAAGGCATTCAAAAACTGGGCACCCTTTTAATCGCGGCGGGCCTGTTATTGTTCTTTCACGATCGACTGGCAGTGCTGGCCTCGCTCGACAACCAGGAAACCATCGGCGTGCTGATCGTCGTTCTCGCCGCAGTTACCTGGACCGTGTATGCATTGCTGCAAAAGCAATTGCTGCAAAGTTTTTCATCGGTGCAGATTCTGTTTGTCATCTACCTGGTGTCGGTAATTGTTCTGCTCCCGATCATCTCGCCATCTCAATTGTTGGACCTGAGCGGGTTTCAACTGGCACTGTTGGCGTTCTGCTGCCTGAACACCATCGTCGCCTATGGCTGTTTTGCCGAGGCGCTGAACCTCTGGGATGCCTCGAAAGTCAGTGCCACCCTGGCGTTAGCGCCTCTGTTTACCATCGGCTCGCTGAAACTCATCGTGTTTCTCAATCCCGACTACGCCTTTTCCGATCGCCTGTCCTGGCTTTCCATCGTCGGGGCCTTGCTGCTCATCGTCGGTTCGGTGCTTACCGCCCTGATGCCCGTATTACGCCAGCGCGCCGGCCGACAGCGAGGTGCTGATGACGAAAGCGCCCGGGTGACGGCCAACTAGCCCTGCCGTTGACAGCCCAACTGGATTGGGGAACACTGCAAAACCCGGTCTGTAAGATCCTTTTAAAACAAGACTAATAAAGAGGTCTGAGCCATGCGTCGAATTTCTCTTCTGTTTATCACCTTCGCTTCACTATGCTCGCTGCTGGTTAATGTTGCTGCCGCAGACGTCTCCCGCATCGAAGTGACCGACCAGTCAATGGCTGGCGACTACCAGAGTTACTCTGGCGTTGCCTGGTTTACCCTGGACCCCCGTTCTTCGGCTAATGCCACTATTACCGATATCGAGTTCGCCCCGCGTAACAGTCAGGGCCAGGTGGAATACTCGGCCGATTTCAAACTGCTGGTACCTGCCGATGGTGCAGACAACGGCGTGCTGGTCTACGGCGTAAACAATCGTGGTGGCCTGGCAACACCACCGGAGGCTGGCATCGACCCCATCACCGAGCTGGGCTTCACCTATCTGGTGACGGGATGGATCAACGAGCTCGCACCCGCCGATGGCCGCTTGCGCTTGCACGCACCGATAGTCTCCGACGCTGGCCAGCCGATTACCGGCGACGTGCGTTATGAGGTGAGTGTTGGTCGTGCTGCAGATCGTGTCGAGATCGCCGGCAGCAATCATCTTGCCTACATGCCAACCGACAGCGGCTTGCAGCAGGCGACCCTGACCCGCCGTCTCTATCAGACCGACCCACGCGTACCCATCGAACGTTCCAGCTTCGAGCTGGAAGTGGAAACTGTCGCCGACAGCAATCAACCGCGAGTGTGGTTGTCGCTGGATGGTGGCTTCGAGCCCGGCATGATCTATGAACTGGTGTACGAGGCGCGCGATCCGGTGCTTGCCAGTGCGGGCATGAGCGCGGTGCGTGACATGGTGTCGCTGATTCGTTACGGCGGCGCGGCAGCGAACCAACTGGATCAGTTCGACCTGCCCGAGCTGAACTATGCCATCGCCTTCGGCTTCTCCCAGAGTGGTCGTTTCCTGCGCCAGTATGTCTACGATGGTTTCAATGCCGACAGTGAAGGCCGCATCGTCTTCGATGGCGTGGTGCCATTCATCGCCGGTGGTGGCTACGGCATGTTCAACCTGCGTTTCGCCATGCCAACGCGTACCAATGGACATCACTCCAACTACCTGTATCCAAACGACCTGTTTCCATTTACCTATGGCGAGAGCACCGACCCCTATACCGGCAAGACCGACAGCCTGCTGGCGCGTGCGCGGGCAAGCAACACGGTGCCAAAGGTGATGCACATCCAGACTTCCAACGAGTACTGGTTGCGTGCCGGTTCCTTGCCGCACACCAATCCCCAGGGCACCGAAGACGCAGTGATTCCGGAAGAGGTGAGGTTCTACACCATCGGCGGTTCTCAACACGGTTCAGGTAATGGTTTGCTGCCGGGTGAACCTACCAGCGGACAACTGCCGCGCAACCCAAACATGTGGGCACCCATTGGCATGTCTTTGCTTGCCGCCATGTCGGACTGGGTAACTGATGGCGTGGAACCACCCGAGTCGGTCTATCCAAAGATCAGTGATGGCACACTGGTAGCCTCACACAATGCTGACAACGAAGGACGCATCAATCGCGATGCCTGGAATCCCATCAATGGCTATAACCATCCTTCCAGCATGTATCTGCCGGCGCACGCCAACTATGGTAGCCGCTGGGACAGCGATCGTATCGTCGACAATCATCCCGATTACTCCGATCACTTCTATCGTGCGTTGGTGCCTGCGGTAGACAGTAATAACAACGACCTGGCCGGCAGCACGATTCTGCCGCCACTCACCAGTGTGCCGCTTGCAACATTCGTGACCTGGAATCTGCGCAACCCGAGCACCGGTGCTGAAAAGTCACTGGCACGACTGTCCGGAGGATATATTCCATTCGCCAAGAATACCTTCGATGCCCTGGCCAATCGCGATCAGCGCGACTCCCTGGAAGGACTGTACAGTGATTTTCAGGACTATCACGACAAGTATCGTGCGGCAATAACAGAGCTAATCGAGAATCGCTACTTGCTGGAAGGATTTATGGGCGACTACATGCGCATCGCCCATAGCTACGAAGGGCTTTTCGAATAGCAATAATCGCAGTGGAAGCGGCAGGCTTGCTGCTTCCTAGTCGTCGCCCGGAATATCCAGTTCGATGGGGTTGAGTCTGGGCAGGGTGCAGGCATGGGGTGCGGTGTCATAGGACACGTCTGCAGCCCTGCCTGTGCCGTTCAGGTTAAGAAAACCAATCTGTGGATCATCACCGAGGCAGATGAGGTTTTCGATGCTGCCGCCTTCCTTGATCAATCCACCCCAGACTACTTCCGGTGAGCTGCGACCGGTTTCTCCGTGCCAGACTTTCAACAGTGCGTGACCGGGTTCGGTGCCGCCGCCGCTGAATGTGTTGTCGTGGATATAAATCTGCTCGGGATAGGGATCGTAGTTGGGATCATCAATAGTGCGACCACCCAGCACGAAGCTGTAGATCATGATGTTGACGCTCTTGTTATCGGCGAAGCTGTTCTCGAACACCTCGATGTTGTCGTTGGCCAGAACCAGCAAGCCAGTGCCAGGTGGCACATTTCCAACGATGTTGCCCGGCGGTGCAAAATTGTCCGTGTTGTTGTTGTAGATCTGGTTGTTGAACACGCGGGTTGACTGGCCACCCTGTACTTCCAGGTTGGGCAGATCAAACACCAGCACGCCGCCGGTGTTATTGGTCGCCACGTTGTCATAGACATCGGCATAAGTGGAATTTTCAATCTCGATGCCGGCCACGTTGTATTCCGCGCGCGAGTTACGCACCACAATCTGGCTGGACTGCCCCACGTAGATACCCGCATCGGCGGCACCGATGGCAACCGAGCCATCGATCAGCACGTTCTGTGATTGCACCGGATAGATACCGTAGGCACCGTTGCTTGAGTCGGGACCGTTGGTCCATTCCGTGCGCACCCGGCGAATGGTGACATTGGTGCTCTCGTTGACCTTTAGTGCATCACCCACTGTGTCTTCGATGGCCAGGTCCTCGATGACGAAATCATCCGCAGTGACCAGCAGGCCCTCGGCACCCTGGGCCTGGTTGGCAAATGACAGGATCGATTTGTCCATGCCCGCGCCGCGGATGGTGACGCCGGGAACAGTCAGGGACAGGCTGCGGCTGATGTTGTGTGTGCCGGCAGGGATCTCGATCACATCGCCCGGCTGGGCTTCGATCAACTGCAGTTGCAGCGCCTCTTCGAAACTTAGCTCTGGCGCCGGTGGTTCTGCCTCACCGCAAGCGGACAGCAGAGCCGTAAACGAAGCAAGCGAGACGAGTCGGATTACTATTTTTTTCATGGGGCACCTCCGCTGGAACAGATGCTAGTTTGACACGAATCGCCCGCGGGCAACATCCTTGCTGACCTTGTCATGGTCAAAGACCTGGCCGTTCATGGTGATGTAGACGCCGGGCGGCAGAATCTGCACTGCGGTGATGGCAGAGCCGATGTTGAACATGGCATCGGAGTTCTTGAACAGCGCCGGGGACAGGGCGCCGGTGAGCACGATGGTCTTGTCAGCAACAATGCTGAGCACCCCGGCGGTCTGCACCATGGTGTCGGTGCCATGGGTGATGAGAATCTTGCTGGCGTCGGCATTCTGCACCGCCTCCAGGATCAGTTGCCGGTCCGCATCGGTCATATCCAGGCTGTCCTTCTGCATCAGCGAGGTGACCTGGAATTCCGGGTTCAGGCACAGGCTTTCCAGCATCTCGGCGATATTCGGGGGGCCTACTTCGTAGTTGCTCTTGGCATCGAAGTAGATCTTGTCGATGGTCCCGCCGACCGTGAAAACCTGTATTTTGTCCATCTCATGCACCCCAAGCAGCTGTGGGCAGAAATTGTAGCAAACCTGGTGATCCAGACCCGCAGCCCTGACGTTTAATACCACTCAGGGGTTCAGCTCCGAACGACTTGGTTGTCCTTGGGGCACGGAAGGATTCCTGACGAGGTACTGCATACCTCTCCATTGCGCATAGCGCCTTGATGAGCCGAATGCACCTCTCGTCTGTTGTCGGTGGTAGTTTGTAGTCGCCGAGTCGGGCAGGGCATTCAGCTCGCCACTTATTCCCCGCTTTCCCCGCGACGAAAATCAATTTAGTGTTAAAGTATCTGCCTGCTCTGGTTTTGAGAGGTGGCTTCCGTGAAATATGTCTATTGGACACTGGGTATCTTGCTGGGTCTGGCTGCGAGTGTCGGCATTCTTCAGTATGTTGCGTCGGAACGGGTCGAAGTGGTCGAGTTGCACACCGTGGACGAAGCCGGTGAAGAGGTGACCACACGTCTTTGGATCGTGGACGATGAAGGCTATCCCTACCTGCGTTCCAGCGGTGAGAGTTCTGGCTGGTACAACCGCATCATCTCAAACGGGGAATTCAGTCTTACGCGAAATGGAGAAACCCAACGTTACCGCGCGGTGATCAGGC
>CAYTLI010000085.1:0-3556 GCA_964438455.1 uncultured Pseudohongiella sp. | reverse complement strand
GATCGGAAACTAGATCCCGATCCGGCTCAGGGTATTGATCAGCTCCCGAATGGCTTTCTCTGCCACCGGGTGTGTTGCGGCGAAACTGGCTTCCAGTGCGATTGCATCATCGAGAATCGTATTCTCTGAACTATCCACATCCGGATTCACCAGGTCATCAATATCAGTCTGCAGGCGGCGGGCAACATCCAGGGTCTCGTAATCGACGCCTTCGGTTTTCTCCAGCTCAGTGACCAGCTCGGTCATGATTTCCTTGAGTCGTTGCTCGCTCATCCACTTACCTCTTTATGTCTCACAATATCTCGCTATGTCTCGTTGCAAACTTCTAGATTTCGGACCGGGTGAAATGAAAATACTCGGTCGTCGTGCTGCCATCATCTTGCCTCATACGCAGCGAAACCACTAGTTTGTTTCCGTCGGTGACTTCGTAACTCAGGCCGCCAAACACTGCCTTATTATCAGACACGCTGTCGAAGCGGAAGTTGACGTAGTCGGTCTTTTCTTCCCATCCGGAAAAATCCGGATTGAAATGCTTCAATCGTAATGCCCAGCCATCTTCCTGCTTGCTTATCTCCAGGTACTCTGTGAACACCAGTTCACCGTCGTTGATCTGTTTGAAGATACCAAACATGCGCCCATTGGATGGCGGCATCCACATCTCTTCTGACTGTCCACCGAAACCCTCGCCCTGCCAGTAACCGGCGAGAAACGCGAAGTCATCGATGGTCACTTCATCATTGCCATGGGCCGAAAACGTAACCAGGCTGATGAGCGCGATCGAAATCGCGGAGAGAGTTTTTATTTTCATTCTTGTATTCATGGTATGACCTGCCAGGCAGTCAGATGAATTCTGTTTATAAACACTTCGGCGCTAATTAGCCAGCACGGTGCGATCTTTCGCCCATTCCTGTAGACGCGCGATGTTTTCCGCCATCACGATAGAGAGTGGCCGGGTCTTCTTGATTGCCTCAATCAGCATGGCCTGATCCAGCGGCTCGGATATCGCCATGGCATGGTAGAGCCCTGAAACTACCGCCTGTTCAATCTCGGCTCCGGAGAATCCCTCGGTGGCGGCGGCCAGCGCGTCGAGTTCGATGCCATCGACTTCTGCCTCGCGCTTTTGCAGGTGAATGCGAAAAATATCGGCACGCACATCGGCGCCGGGTAGATCGACGAAGAAGATTTCATCCAGTCGACCCTTGCGAATCAGTTCCGGTGGCAAGGCCTCGATGTTGTTGGCCGTGGCGACGATGAATACCGGCTTGTTGTTCTCCGCCATCCAGGTGAGCAGCGTCGCTAACACACGCTGAGATGTGCCACTGTCATAGTCACCGGTGGAGATACCCTTCTCGATTTCGTCCACCCACAGCACGCAGGGCGACATCACCTCCGCCAGCTCCAGTGCCTTGCGGATATTCTTCTCTGTTTCGCCGAAGAACTTGTTGTACAGGGTGCCGAAGTCCAGACGTAGCAGAGGCACATGCCAGACACCGGCAACGGCTTTCGCCGCCAGGCTCTTGCCGCTGCCCTGAATGCCCACCAGCATGATGCCCTTCGGCCGATCCAGTTTGGTTTCGTCACTGAGGAAGGCAGCCTTGCGCAGTTCCAGCCAGTCCTTGAGGTTTTGTAAACCGCCCACCTGGCTGAAGTCAGCAGTCTCGTACTCGAAACTGAGCACTCCATCCTGTCCTAACAATTCATATTTGGCTTTCTGTACCCGGTCGATATCGCATTTGGAGATGGCATCATCATCATAGATGGCATTGCGAATCAGTCGCTTGGCTTCTGAAACCGAAAGGCCAATGAGATTGTTCACCAAAAGATCGATGGACTTGCGATCTGCTTCCAGTTTTTCATTCTCGTTGCGCAGCTTCCACACCTTGAGCTCGCTGATCACCAGTTTCTTCAGCGCGTCCTTATCGGGCAGGGACATCTCGAAGTGTGCGGTGAAGTGAGTTAACTCTGCCGGCACGTCCAGCTCATGGGAGACGAATAGCAATTGATGCCCTTTGTCGTGATAGGCCTGGGCGATCTCCTTGATCATGCGCACGCAATAGGCGTCGTCCAGGTGATGATGAAAATCCAGCAGCACGAACAGGGAAGGGGTGCGACTGTTGTTGATGTCGATGAGGGTCTGTTTTGGATCAGAGTGATCCTTCATGTTCTCACTGACATGCTTGCCTGCCAGGGACATGGCGGCCTTGCCGGTGTTGGCATCAACCAGGCCCCTGGTCAGCGACCATTGCAACACTGGCTTGTTGAGCTTGACGCTACAGCGCCGCACCAGATCCACGGCGCGTCTCTCCTCGTGGGTCTGGATACTGATGATGGGCTGCGCCGACTTCAGCAGCAGGAGCAGATCGTTTAACTCATACACAGCGACATTCCCTCTACCACCAACAGCGCAATCGAATTTCGGCTCAGGCAAACAAACCGGTGATGGCTCGTATGCGATGGCTCTCACTGTCGGTGACATAGACTACCTGGCGATGCACGCATACCCCGTGAGGCCTGTTCATCGCGCAGGCCAGTGGGTCACCGTCCGGGCCGTCGCCGCGCTCACCGTTACCGAGCACCGTATCAATGATACCGCTGTCCAGTGACACGCGCCGGATCACATGGTTTTCTGTATCCACTATATAAAGACTGTTGTCGATGCTGGAATAGGCGATGCCCTTGGGTCCATTGAAAGTCGCGTCCAGTGCCGAACCGCCGTCTCCGCTATAGCCTTGCTCACCGGTGCCGGCAATGCGGCGCAAGCGATCTCCGGCAATATCCAGCTGATACACGGCATTGCCTTCACGCAGCACCAGATAGGCATTGCCATTGGGGTCCGTGTCGATAGAACGAGGGCCCAACAGGGGTGTTCCCGCCAGCGCTCCTTCGTCCGGTGTGGCGATGCGCTCGCCGGTGCCGCCGATAGTGCTGATGATGCCAGTCTCCCGGTTAACGAAACGCAGCCGGTGATTGCCGATATCACAGATCAGCAGGTTGCCGCGGGAATCAAAGGCGATGCTGTGGGGTCGGTTGAGCTGGGACAACACTGCCTGTTGGCCATCGCCACCGAATCCCGCTTCGCCATTGCCGGCCAGGGTGGAGACCAGCCCGGTCTGCCCGCCAATGCGGCGCACGCAGTGATTGTCCCGTTCGACGATGTAGAGATTGCGATCGTCCCAGCGAATCTCATGGGGTGCGGAAAAAGGTGTCTCCATGGGGCGACGCGATTCCGAACGAAAACCTTTCTCGCCAGTACCGGCGATGGTCATCAGGCGCAGGTTGCTCAGGTCGAGGCGCCTGATACGGCCGGTGTCTACCTCGCAGAAATACAGTGCACCATCGGGGCCGGGTACGATGCCGTAGGGATTATCTACCGGTGTCTCCAGCGCCAGGATGCCGCCCCTGGGTTCCTCCTCGTATCCTGGTTCACCGATGCCGGCAACCGTGGAAACCTGTACCGTCTGCCCCAGCACCACGGAAGGAAATGAACTTGCTACCGCGGTACCCATCAGGCCACGCAGGAAGGATCGGCGCTTAATTGAAGTCATGGCTGACTCCC
>CAYTLI010000084.1:0-11009 GCA_964438455.1 uncultured Pseudohongiella sp. | reverse complement strand
TCGGGATTGGTAAAATAGCCGCCCATATTGACCCATTCCAGCTCCGCCAAAAAGCTGGAGTTAGGGCGCCAGGTCAGGCGAGTGCTGCCGAATATATTCGGTGCCGAGTCTATATCGTTACCCTTGATATCGATACCGCCGGAGATCAGCGAGTTCTTGTACACATGCTTGGCGAAATTGGCAACGCTGCGCACAGACCATGTATCGGTTATATCGATACCGACTTCCAGTTCAAGACCTTCATGCTCGGTGTGGCTGTCATTGAGGTTGGCGCGAGAGCTGTCGTTGATGATCTCGTTATCCTTGCTCATGTGATAGATGCTGGCTGAGTAATCCCAGTTATCTCCAGCGCCGTTGAAAGCAATCTCTATACTATCCAGCTCAACCGATTCCAGGTCAGCTACGCTTTGTGCATTCTGCAATCGATAAAGCTCGGTTGCCTGTGGTGCCCGAAAGCCGCGCTGCACTCTGAGTTGCAGGCTGTTGTTGTCGTCCAGGGCATAGCTAAGGCCAAACTTCGGCGAAATATTGCTGAACTCGTCGGTGCGATCGGCAGGTCGGTTGTAGCGACATCCAAAACGACAAGCCACACCATTCTCGTCGGTGCGCCCGTCGATCATCAGGTTGTCGTACTTGTATTCCATGTTTTCCAGGCGCAGACCCAGCGAGATAGCCCACTTGTCGTTCAGCGGCTGATCATAGCTGAGGAAGCCGGCGAGCATGCGTGCATCTACGTCGAAGTCATAGTGCTTGCCCTGCGGGATAGAGTTACGCAGGAAAAATGACCCCTGGGTAGGATTGGGCTGGTTCTGTAACAGGGAGCCGCTGGTATCTTCAGCATCTATGCCGATGGCCAACAGACCACCATTATCCAGGGCGTGATAGCCGGCAGCCTGCAGGCCAAAACTTTGGTGCTCGAATTCCTCAATGGGTTGTCCGGGCAGGAAGTGCTGGACAAAATTCATGTCCACATCGCGAAAATATGGTGTGAACACATAGTCCCATTCGCCAACTGTCCATGAAAAGCTTGTCCACGCCCTTACGGCCCTGCTGTCCCGGTAGGCTTCCGGGTTTGGATTCAGCTTGCGCAGGGTTTCGTCTTCATACACATTGGTGCCAGTTACATAACCAGCAGTTTCCTGGTTCAGATTGCTGACGGTGAAGCCGCCATCCAGCTCCGTGCCACCATCGGTAGTGTAACTGTAAACCCAGGAGGCTTTCTGTTGATCGACACCGGAATCGTCTTGATATCCCTCTTCATTAACACCATTGACGAACAGCGTTTGCTTGAAGTTGCCAGAGTCAGAGCCGATGGCACCCTTAATACGGTATGAACCTCTCGGTCCAGCCTCAAGGCGCAGGTTGCCAGCATCTCCTGCATCCGGAAGTACCACGTTGATTAGTCCATGCACCGCGTTGGAACCCCAGAACGCACTACCGGGGCCACGTACCACCTCAATGCGTTGTGCGTTCTCCGTGTGTGCGTCAAACATCTCATTGACGTTACAGAAACCCGATGCACGCAGGGGGATACTGTTTTCTGCAACCAGGAAGGCTCCACAGGCGCCGGCACCGGTGAGTACTGGTGAGCGAATGGAGGCGAGGCTTTCCTGGCCATTGTTGCGATGGATGTTTACCCCGGGAAGCCGGTTCAGGGCTTGTTGGTAGTGGGTCAGCTGAACAAGGTTAAGTTCCTGCTCGCCGATCACTGAAACTGCTGCGTTGATGTCCGCCAGGCCTTCCGTTCGACGTGAGGTCGAAATCACTTCGATTTCCTCGATTGCCTGCAGACCGGCAGTTGATTGTGCCAGTGAAGGTAATGCGTAGGCCGCGGTACTGGCAGCGATGCCAGTAGCCAGAAGTTTACGAATCATGTGCTCTCTCCGATGTCTCATTGATTCCAGACGACAAGCTTTTTGTTATTGCTCGATTCAGCTAGTCGTACGATGTGCCGGTCTGATCTTGCTTTTGTAACATGTTGTTGCAATCCACCGCGTCGTAGCGGCGAGTGACCAGAGCAGCCGGTAAAACTACTTCTATTTCTTCACTGTGGCGGACAGTCAAGAAGATAGGCAATATAGCATAGAAGCGGCGATTTTCGTCACTTTTGCACCGCTTCATGAGACCACGTAGACTAGCTGCCCGCGCTCGATTGCAGGGCTATTGATGGTCCCGGAGGTCAGCTGATCGGCAGCGTATGGATAAATTACTGAGCAGATACCAGGGGGAGGGTATTGGTCATGGAAACCAGAGTTACCAGGATGTTGGGCATCAAACATCCTGTGGTGCAGGGAGGCATGCAATGGGTTGGCCTGGCAGAAATGGCTTCAGCCGTCTCCAATGCGGGAGGGCTTGGCATCATCACCGGACTGACCCAGCCTACTCCAGAGGATCTACAAAAAGAAATCTCCCGTTGCCGGGAAATGACCGACCAGCCTTTTGGCGTCAATCTCACCATCCTGCCGACCATCAAGCCGGTGCCCTATGAGGAATATGCCCAGGCTATTGTCGATTCCGGCATCAAGATTGTCGAAACTGCCGGCCGTAATCCCGAACCTTTTCTGCCCTTGTTCAAGTCGGCGGGCATAACGGTCATTCACAAGTGCACTTCTATCCGACACTCCCTGAAAGCGGAGCGCATCGGTTGCGACATGGTGAGCGTGGACGGCTTCGAATGTGCGGGGCATCCCGGTGAGGATGATGTCACTAACATGATCCTGCTTCCCCTGGCTGCACGACGGCTGAAGATTCCATTTCTGGCTTCAGGTGGTCTCGGCGATGGCAGGGGACTGGCTGCTGCCCTGGCTATGGGGGCAGATGGCATTAATATGGGTACGCGATTCATGGTAACAAAGGAAGCACCCATCCATGAAAAAGTTAAACAGGCTATGGTTGATGCCAGCGAGCTGGATACTGCGTTGATATACCGATCGCTCAGAAACACGGCGCGTGTATTCAAGAATAGTATCGCCGAACAGGTTCTGGAGATTGAATCGCAGCCAGGACAGACCAGTTTCGAAGACATCCGCCCGCTGGTGCAAGGCGCCAAGGGTAAGGAATTGTTCGAGGAGGGGGATTTGGACCGCGGTATCTGGTCGGCCGGCATGGTGGTGGGGCTGATCGACGATATACCCAGTTGCGAAGAACTCATCAGCCGTATCGTTGCGGAAGCGGAATCGATTATTAATGAACGACTCGCCGCGATAGTGGCCTGATACATCAACAGATATTCGGAGAGAGAAGCAGATGGAGATAAAAGACAAGGTCATTGTAGTAACCGGCGCTGCCAGTGGCATCGGTCGAGCCTTGTGTGAACGCTTTGCTGCCGAGGGTGCGGCGGCGATTGTCGTTTCCGATGTAGATACGGTGGGAATGGCCGAGACTGTGGCGCGAATCGGCGATGCTACTTCAGCAGTTGGCATCCCCTGTGATGTTGGAAAAGAAGCGGAAGTGGAGAAGCTGGTCCAGGAATCCCTGAAGCGTTTTCAGCATATCGACCTGTTCTGTTCCAATGCCGGCATATTCACTCCGGGCGATGAAAACGTGTCCACCGAGGCCTGGCAGACCATCTGGGACATCAATGTGATGGCGCATGTGTTCGCCGCCCGGGCAGTATTGCCCAGCATGCTGGAGCGGGGTGAAGGCTATCTGCTGAATACGTCATCTGCGGCGGGACTGTTGAACCAGGTGGGATCCGCACCCTATGCGGTGACCAAGCATGCAGCTATCGGTTTCGCGGAATGGCTCTCAATCACTTACGGCGATCGCGGCATCAAGGTGTCAGCGCTATGTCCGCAAGCAGTGCGCACCGCGATGACGGCAGGCAGTGAAGAAGGTGGCGTTGCCGGGCTGGATGGCATGCTTGAGCCGGAGCAATTGGCGGACACAGTGGTGGAGACGCTGGCGGAAGAGCGCTTTCTGGTGCTGCCCCATCCGGAAGTGCTAACCTACATGCGGCGTAAAACCGATGACTATGACCGATGGTTAGGTGGCATGCGCAGACTTCAGGCGCGTTTCGCCGATGCCTATCGGGAGCGTGCGCAGAGAGAACAACAAGAAGAACAGCAGGAAGAACAACAAGAACAAGACACCGATGAGTAAATTGAACAGATCCTTGATAATTCTATTCGGTATCCTCTGTATGGCAGCTTCTCCGCTGCAGGCGCAGGAAAGAATAGAACTTGCGGATGGCTCTAGGCTCGCTGTGTTCATGGTAAATCCGGCGGAATCCACTGACGAACCGAGTCCACTGCTGATCCTCATGGGCGGCGGACCTGGCAATGCCTCGATATCTCGTGACACATCAATTTGGTTGGGCAGTGGCTTCGCTTCACGTGGCTGGATGGTGGCGGTTCCAGTGTCGCCCAACAATCGTGCCTTTCGTGGCTATGAAAACAATCTCAAGATTGCGCAGTTAATTGAAGAGCTGCAGAAGCGAGAAGACATTGCGTCCGGTCGTGTAATGCTTGCCGGTATATCAAACGGTGGTATGTCGGCCCTTGAAATCGCCCGCCGCGATCCGGACAACTATCTCGGAGTTGTCGCGGTGCCGGCGGTATCGTCATCCGTATTCGATAACAAACCACTCGCTGGGTTTCCTGTCTACCTTCGCATCGGGGGCGCCGATGAACTTGGTTGGGCAGACAGATTTGATGACACAGTTAATGCTTTTACCGAGGCAGGTGTCGATCTCGATGCCGCGATTCTCGATAGTGCCCCGCACATGTTTCGCATGAACTGGGACACACTGGAACCCTGGCTGGAAAGAGTAAAAGAACAAAGAACTGCTAACTGAATTTTTGTGAAGGAGTAGAGAATGACCAAGGTATCTTTGAAGCAACTGTTTGCGGCTTCAGTCGTAGCTTTGTATGCATCGCTGAGTTTCGCTGCTGGTCCGCCGGCGACAGTGAGCCAACTGGACTGGATGACTGGTAACTGGGCCGGGCAACTGGGCCCCAATCAACTGGAAGAGAACTGGATTGCTACCGAAGGCGGTTCCATAGCAGCCATGGTCAGGATGACAGGTGGTGGCGCGACCAGTATGTTTGAAATGATTACCATCGAAGAAGTTGATGGTTCACTGGTCCTGCATATCCAGCAATGGGACCCGGGCTTTCAGCCGCGGACGGAATCAGCTCAAAAGATGGAGCTGGAAGAAATTACTGCTAACAGCGTGAAATTCCGTGCGGTCTCCGAGGGCGGCATGGCATCGCTTGGTTACAGTCATCCTGATGCAGAGACATTTATTATTCACGTGGGTCGTCCAGATGGAAACGTGCTGGATATTCCATTGAAGAAGCGCAGCATCTGGTAGCTATTCAGAACAAGCGGAAAATAAAAAGGCGTCAGATCTCACAACCTGACGCCTTTTTTATTTGGTATTACTCTTGTTAGATATTTGCGTTGTGTAACAACTCGACCCAGTTGCCATCGGGATCGGCAACTATAGCAATTGTGACGCCATCGCGAATGGTCTTTACCGGCACCATCACTTCCACGCCTTCTGCCTGCAGGTGATCGATAACACCAGTCAGATCCTCTACATGGATTGTCCAGTAGCGGTAGCCGGTTGCTCCGCGAATACCGCCCGGAGGGGCATCCACCTCAGGCTTTGGATCTGTCTCGATGATCTTGACGATACTGTCTCCAGCTTTTAACCGGTGCATGACACCCCCGCCAGGCATATCTATGACGCCTTCAACTTCCAGGGCGAGATTGTCCCGGTAAAATACCAGCATCTTCTCCAGGTTATTGGTGATGATGCCAAGATCGATTGCGCGCTTTTGAATCTCCATATTCTTGTCTCGCTTAGGCAGCGCCCATGATGGCTTTGACTTCGAGAAATTCCTCAAATCCTTCTATGCCCCATTCACGCCCATTGCCTGATTGCTTGTAGCCGCCGAAGGGGGCAGAAAAATCAGGGCCGGCGCCATTGAGGTGTACATTGCCGGTGCGCAGCTGCCGCGCTATTGCCTGCGCGTGCTCGGGTTCCCCGGATACATATCCGGACAGGCCATACTCGGTGTCATTGGCGATACGCACTGCATCGGCATCGTCCTCGTAGGGAATTATGCTTAACACCGGGCCAAAAATTTCTTCCCGCGCGATGGTCATGTCGTTGCTGACATTGGCGAACACGGTAGGCTGTACGAAATAACCATGGTCGAGGCCTTCCGGTCGGCCGGGGCCGCCGGCGATCAGCTCGGCACCTTCTTCGATGCCTTTCTCGATCAGGCCCTGAATCTTGTTGAATTGCGCTTCGCTCACTACCGGGCCGAGGCGAGTGGTCTCGGCGGCAGGGTCTCCCACCGTAGCCTTGGCAGCAGCAGCTTTCGCTACTTCGATTGCTTCTGCCATGCGTGCCTTGGGCACCAGCATGCGGGTTGGTGCGTTACAGGACTGACCGCTGTTACCGAAGCAACCGGCCACTCCTCCTGCTACTGCCTTGGCGAAGTCAGCTGCATCATCGAGGATGATATTGGCTGATTTGCCGCCGAGCTCCTGGGTGACTCGCTTGATTCCGTCGGCAGCAGCGCGCGCGACCTCACGTCCTGCCCGGGTTGAACCGGTGAATGACACCAGGTCGATATCCGGATGGGCGGAGATAGCAGCTCCCACTGTAGGGCCGTCGCCATTAACCAGATTGAATACGCCTGCAGGCAGGCCGGACTCGGCGATAATCTCGGTGAGAATGTAGGCACTCACCGGGGCAATTTCGCTGGGCTTCAGTACCATGGTGCACCCTGCGGCGATAGCGGGTGCAACCTTGCAGGCGATCTGGTTCAGCGGCCAGTTCCAGGGGGTGATGAAACCGCAGACACCCGCGGGTTCCTTGACGATCTTGGTGCTACCGCGAACTTCTTCGAACTGGTAGTTCTCCAGAATGCCCAGGGCGGTCATGAAGTGGCCCAGGCCGCTACCGAGCTGTGCAGTCTTCGACAATCCCATGGGTGCGCCCATCTCGTTGGAGATGGCGGTCGCTATCTCATCACCCCGTGCCTTGATGCCCGAGATGATGGCACTAAGTACCTGCTTGCGCTCTTCCACAGAAGATTGAGACCAGGCAGGAAAAGCGGCGCGCGCAGCTTTGGCTGCAGCATCAACGTCCTCGGCAGTGCCCATGGCGATAGTGGCAAAGGCTTCTTCAGTGGCTGGATTGATCACATCCAGGGTGGGCCTGTCTGCCTCTATCCATTCGCCGTTGATGAAAAATTTGTTATAGGCCGTGGTCATTCTGCTGCTCCTCACCTGAATTGCTGAGATTGGATTATCAAAAAAGGGCAGCTAGTATAACCAGAAAGGCAAGGGAGTGGCATGGCTTCAGCATTTTCAACAAAGATCGGCAACTGGCTCGCGAGATATCTGAGCAAATCGGTAGAGAGTTACCGGCGACTCGACACAATCGCCATTGAGGAGCTCGCTACCGTATTACGACCGGGGGACGTACTCCTTGTTGAAGGTAATTCGCGCATAAGTATTGCAATCAAATATCTGACACAGTCTTCCTGGTCCCATGCCTGTCTGTGTGTTGGTACGGCTAACAGCAGTAGCGATCAGATATTGTTGGAAGCCGATTTACAGGAAGGGGTTCGACTGGTCGCGCCGGATCGATATCGTGACCTTAATCTGCGTATCTGCCGACCCAACAAACTCGCTGCAAAGGACGAGGAGTTACTGGTTGGATTTGCCCGCGAGAAACTAGGTCATAGATATGACTTAAAAAATGTAATCGACCTGATACGCTATCTCATTCAGCGACCTGCGGTCCCGCAGCGCTATCGACGTGCCATGATTGCCTTTGGCAGCGGAGAGCCAACCAAGGCAATCTGCTCGACTCTCATCGCAGAGTCTTTTCAATCGATTGGTTACCCGATCTTGCCAATTCATGGCACTGAAGGACTGGAAAGAGAATCAGAAGCAGTGGGCGAAGATGGAGAAGTGCCTTTGTACTACAAGCGTCATTTTACGCATTTCACTCCGCGGGACTTCGATCTATCTCCCTATTTTCACGTCATCAAACCGACGTTGGAAAAGGGATTCGACTACCGGGAGGTACATTGGGAGGATGCTCAGGGGCTATCAGATAACGCCGAGTAGCCAGGTCACGGCAGTTTCAAACTGGGGATCATCGCGGCGACTCTCATCGAATGGGTAATCAACTTTCTGTTCCGGCGCAACGCCGGTTCCCTCCAGTGTCTGCTCTCCAATCATTAACTCCGTGGCCGGTAGATAATTCAGGCTATCCTGTCGCAGCTCCATGCTTCCAACCATGCCAGCAGTCCTTGTGCCCATGCTGCTGATTCTCTCCGCGTCATCCAGTGCCAGGGTCAGGATTTCAGCAGCGCCTCGAGTGCTGCTGTCGATGAGCAGGACCAATGGCTTGCGATAGGTCTCAGCGGCCATGGCAAGGCTGGAGGACTGCCAACTGCCTAGCCATGCTGGAGCGTCTGCCATGGTGATATCAGGTTTGCCGGGATTGAAGAGAGTGAAGTGCTGCCAATCAAGAAAGCCGTAGCTGCCCCTCAGATCCACGATGATGCCATCACAATGATCAAGACTGGCGATGAGTTGTTGCAGGCTAAGCAGAGAGTCGCTGCTGCGGGCCAGCGCCCAGATCTGCACATAGCCTATTACTTTATTGCCGGAGCTGAACTCCTGCACACTGTTAAGTGTCGCATTTCTGTAGCTGTCATACAGGTTTTCAAATCTTGGGCTGAGGCTGATGCGGCGCGTCTGGTCTGCACGAGATACTTCCAGATCGAAAGTGCCCATTTGAGGAGACAGGACATCGGGTGCTTGAGTTGACTGGTTAAAGCTGAACACGGGATGGAATGGAGATCCATTGGCGCTCAGGATGATGTCGCCTCGATTGATGCCGGCCTCGTGCGCGGGATAACCCTGCAGTACAGCGCTTACCAGGAAACCTCTTTCAGTCACCTGCCCCTGGATGCCAATGTGATTCAAGGCCTGGCGGTCTTGCTGAAATGGAGCGTTGAACGCCTGAAACAGGTAATACTCAAGCTGATCCGGGCTATAGTTGGTTATTGCGCCAGTTTCCGCAGCCAGCGCGATATTGCTGAGCAGCAGGCCAAGAACCAGCGAGAGAAATCGGTATATCAAGCAACCAGCTCCAGTGCTCGTTGTGCAGCAGGTCGCTGGTAATGTCTGTCTCGTAGAGCCCGGTAATGATCCGGCACATCGAATTCGAATCGAATTGCCCAGTTAAATGTCTGGGCCAGCAAGATATCCGCGATGGTGAATTGATTGGCTATTGCATATTCACCATCACCTAACAAGTGATCCAGGGTTTTCACAGCCTTGGCGAATTCGAACTTCGCTGTATCGAACATGGCCTCGATGCGGTGTTCTTCTGGCAGGGCAAACCAGTGTTTGCCTTTGCTCCACAGTGGTTGCTCCAGCTCAGCCAATACAAAGCACACCAGTTCATCCAGTTTGGCATAGACGTTCATGCTGTCGTTGGGCAGCAATCCTGATTCGGGTGCACTGCGCGCGATGTAGTTCAGGATCGCGACAGACTCGGTCAGCACCAGGTCACCGTTGACCAGGGTCGGAACTTTACCCTGTACATTAATTTCCATGTAGCTGGGATGCTTTGCGCTCTCTGGATCGTCTGGGTCGGTACGCAACTTTGTGTTGATGTACTCATATTCCAGGCCGGCTTCTTCCAATGCCCACAGGCAGCGAAAAGATCGCGACTGTCCGAATCCATACAGCTTCATGATGGTGCCTCTTCTTAATTGGTCCGCTAAAAAAAATGGTGTGGCCGATTGCCCGGCCACACCATTCTATTAGGTTCTAACGTTTTCTAAAATCGCGAATTTTTGGTGACTATATCCTGTTCACAAGCTCACAAGCCGACTATTAGTCGATGGCAAAGCAGTAGAAATAACCATTACCTCCAGTGCCGACCAGGTCAGACTGGGAGCATCCCCGTGAACCATGGGCACTATTCCAGGAAGTAGGATTCTGCCCACCACCGGTACGATCGAAGTGGCCAACCTGGGCAGTTCCGGAACCGCTTGTAGTCCAGTTGCTGCAGGTGTGGTTGGAGCCATCTTCAATTTCCCGACCATCAACAGTCGAGCCGGTGAGGATATCGTGCTGGTTGGGGCTATCGCCACGACCATTAACCACGTCGCCGTTCTCGGTCAGCGCAGTTTGCTTGTTGAGGTTGTTGATGACGCTGTGCAGGCCGTTGATATTGGCGGCGACTTCTACGCCATTCACGTTATACCAGGGGCCGAAGCCAATTCTGTTGCGCGCATCGACTGCCGGTGAATTGGCGGTCGCGTGAGCGCTCAGGTAAGCGCGCCAGGTCTTGCCGCGAGAGCCAGCCGCTTCTGCCAGTTGTTGGCAATGGGCATCGGCGCCAGCGAGACCACCCAGGTCGGCGCCTTCACCGGATCCGACGCTGGTAATAAAGAAGCTCATTTCATTCTGTTGCGAGCTTACAGTGGTAAATGTTGCTGCTGCCGCGATCATCGCTGCAGAGCCGAACAACAAACTTTTCTTCATCGATTTACTCCTCGATTGTTATTGAATAGGTATTAATCACGTAATGCCATGGCAGTCAGGGTGCTTCCGGTTTGCAGAATCACATACTGCTTGCCGTCATGAACCCAGGAGCTCATGCCGTAGCGCGTTGCAGCCGGTGCTTCGACACGGTTCAGCTCTTCGCCGCTCATCTTGTCCACGGCAAACAGATAAGGCGTACCATCGCTTTCTACATTGCTGTAGATCAGCATGGTGTCAGTAACGACCATCTGGCCAACGGCGCCCGAACCAGTGTTGCCAATATCCACACCCTGCAGTGCGGGCAGGTTCTTGATGCGATCGGGTGTATATCCGGCAGGCTTCCACCACAGGTGCTCACCAGTGTTCATGTCGATCGCCGTAATGCGGCTGTAGGGTGGCTTGAACACCGGAATGCCGGCAGGATGCCGGGGTGGTCGGCTGCTACTGGCTGCCGCATAGCGGGACAGGGTCAC
>CAYTLI010000083.1:0-11085 GCA_964438455.1 uncultured Pseudohongiella sp. | reverse complement strand
CCGCTTCCTGGAGGGATCCATCGAGGAGTTTTATCCTGGCGCCAACTGCACCAATGTCGTCGGATCCTTCAATTACCTCAACTGCGGTTTCGACACTTGCCTCTTCCAAAATCGCATCATTGTTGTGCAAGAGTAGAAGCTTACCATTTGCCAACTCAGCGGCCTGGTTGACCGCTGTCACGAACCCGAGATTCTCACTGTTACGTTTAACGATGGGACCGTCCAACTTGTTCAGTAGTTCAGCCGTCTCGTCGGTAGAGTTGTTGTCAATGATGATAAGTTCAAACGCAACACTGACCTGCTTGAGGATTGAGTTAAGGCAAAGAAAACTCAAAGCTGCACGATTGTAGAAGACCAGGACGATTGAGACTTTCGGCTCTGCTTGTCTGGCAAACTCCAGCCGCTCAGCGCTGCGAAGAAAGGCCTCAAGTTTGTGTTGCGCATCGCGATCATATTGCGCTTTGGTTTTTCCACTAGCCCTGGTAGTTTCTTCGTTGTTCTTATCAGACGGTGTCGCGCTGTTATTTGTATCTGTTTCGACCGCTTCATCTGCATTTTGGTCAGCTGAGCGAAACAAATTGCGCAGGCTTCTCAAAGGTGCAGTCAATCGCCAGAAGATTGAAGACTCAATCAGCCGGTGGGCTTCTTCAACTCGCTTGCTGTGGGCCTCGAGATCTTCATAGCGACGGCGCAGCTCCATCAGGCTCATGGATCCAGGCGCAGCAACACTGGATGAATCGTGGGACTCGTCACGCAGTTGGCCCTCAAGCGGGGCATCACTGTAGAGCCGCCTCGTAGCATCCTGTACAGTTTTATCCAGGTCGGGTAAGTGGTCGATCTGGTCTTTCATCGCCTGCGGCAGACCAGCTTTATAACGATGGGTGCTGAGTATGTGTCCCCAACGTTGCTGCATGAAATCGAACTCTCGAAGTGCGCGTGGTCTGTTTGGCGAAAGCTGGTCACTCTTGCGGGATATGGATTCGTGATGGATCAGTTTCACTTCCGGATGCAGTAAAACTGGTTTGCCTTTCTCTCTCAGACGCAGGCACAAGTCGACATCATTGAAGGACACGTGCAGGCTGTCTTCGTTGAAGCCATTGTGTTTCAGAAACAACTCTCGACTGATGAACATGCAGGCCGCCGTGACCGCTTCCACCGATACAGGGTGATCCACTCCTTGCAAGCGCAGAAAATTCTCTTCTTCACCTACGCCAATGTGCCTGGCAATCGAGCCCCGATCGAGCGCGATTCCTGCATGCTGAATGCTGTGATCAGGATAGAGCAGCACGCAGCCGCAGGCACCCACGTCTTCCCGTTGGGCCAGTGGAAGCAACTTGTCCAGCCACTGTGGGTCTGTAATCTCGATGTCGTTATTGAGAAAGCAAATAACCTCTGCATCGCAATTGCGTACTGCGAAGTTGTTGATAGCAGAAAAATTGAAGGCGCTATCCCATTGCAGTATCCGAACGTTTTCCTCTGCTGAAAGCGCCTGCAGATACTCCTGGGTTTCGGCTTCCTTGCTTTCGTTATCTACGATAACGATTTCGTAGTTGAATTGCGTTTGGGTGGTCCTGATGCTTTCTATGCAAGGCTTCAGGTATTCAAGTTTGTCGCGAGTTGGAATAATGATGGAGCACGCCAGAGACTCAGCGCTGCGAACTACAGAATCTGATGAGGTCATGACTTGTCTTCTGGGCTATCTGTAGAGTCAGGCTGAGACTTCAGCAAGCGTCCTACCGAACGGACGGGTGCGGTTAGCTTCCATGAAGTTGAAGTAAAAACCTCGTCCAGGTTGCGCTGCAAGGCATCGATATGTGCCTCAAGGCTTTGTATTCGTTCAACCGCGTGATCGTACTTGCTATTAGTCGCCGCCAGGTGGCTCCTTACAGATTCCAGATCTTGCAGGAGGGCTTTTATCTGTGCCTGATGTTCAAGATTGGTTTGGTGTTCGCTTTCCAGGTCATTGGCCAGTCGGGTAACCAGTTCACTTTGATCCAGTGAGCCCAGCAGGGCATTGACTTGCTCGCCCGTCCACTTCGGTACCCACTTGGAAAACAACCTGGCTCTTGCCTGGCCAATAGCGTTGTCGTTTCGATATCTCATCCCGGCATCGGCAACGTCAGTGTCAGATTCTCCACCCTGGCGATAGAACGCAGTGACCTTGTCCACGTGAAGAAAGCTTGTGTGCTCACTGAGTTGTAACCAGAAATCCCAGTCCTCATAGATATCGAACTGTTCGTCGAAACGGCAACCGGCATTAATCAGGCTGCTCTGAAACAGCATGGCATGAATAGGAATGTAGTTGTCGCGCATTAGCAGTACTGGATCAAAACTTTGATCGAAGCGATAGTCGAGGGCATTTCCCTGCGCATCAGTTTTTTGCACATTGCTGTACGCCGCTTTGTATTCATCATTACCCTGCAGCGCTTGCAGTAAAGAGGTGATGTGATCCGCAGCAATCCAGTCGTCGTCATCAAGCATTAGCAGCCAGTCACCCTGCGCGGCTTCCAGGCCTGCATTTGCGGCGGCGGATCGCTTCAATGGTGAGCCTGTGCTGACGACTGTGCAGTTCAGTTGCGAGAAATCACTGAGCGCTGGCGTGAGGTCTGTTGCAGCAGCATCAACCAGGATCAGTTCAATAGCAGGATGAGATTGTTCGGCTACAGACTGTAAAGTCTGCTTTAGTTCTTCACGCCCGACGCTGCGACATATTACGGATACGAGTGCTTCGCTATGGGCAGAGTTGTCACTGGGCATACAAGGTCAGATGGGATTCAGGCGGAGTCCAGATCCAGTTGTCGATCCAGCACTGCGCCGACCACATGTCCGATGAAATCGAGAAACAATGTGTCGAGATGAACATTGAAATAGTTTTCCGCTTTGTTACCCAGGGCAAGCAATGCCAGTACTTCGCCGTTGCTGATAACGGGGCACAGTGCGGTTGAGCGAATAGAGTCCTGGCGATTCGGGAACAGTTTTTCGATCTGGTCTTCGTCTATTGCTCCGCAGTGTGTGCGCTTCAGTCGGAACACGTCACCATAAGTCGACTTGAGAGAGGAAAGTGATTCGACGCGGATGGATGGGTCCACGTGCATGTCTGGATGTTCCACGATGATCATCTCGCAGGCATCGATGCTGTCATGATTGGAGAGCTGGTCGACAGCAACATTTGCGATCTCGGTTACACCGCGAGCCCGCAACAGGGCCAGTACCAGGTTGCGCGTAGTATCAAACAGTTGGTCGTTATTGCGCGCATTCTCCAGCAGGTTGTTAAGTTTCTGCCTTGCTTCGATACCCCTCTCGCGCAAAATGGTAACCTGGCGCTCCAGCAGGGAAATCGCCTTGCCGCTCTCATGAGGGAGAGACAGCTCTGCCAGCAACTCATCCTGTTCCAGGAAAAAATCCGGGTTCTCCTGAAGGTAGGCTACAACCTGCTCTACGCTGAGCCTGTCTTCGCCGCCATCGGAAAGCTTCTCTGCTGTGGATGCTTCTTTGCTCATAACTCTATTGTCCCCTCGAAGACTGTGGTGGCGGGGCCGCTCATCAAGACTGGCGCACCGTCTCCCGGCCACTGAATTTTCAGGTAACCACCTGCCAGTCTCACCGAAACCTCTTCATCTAACAAGTCCCGATTTCTGCCGGTTACCACTGCGGCACAGGCGCCGGTGCCACAGGCCAGGGTTTCTCCGGTGCCACGCTCATAGACCCGTAGCCGGATCTCCTGCCTGTTCACCACCTGCATAAATCCTACGTTGACCCCTTCGGGAAAATCAGGGTGATTTCCAAGGGCCTCTCCAATATCTTTTACGGCCGCCTTGCTGAGGTCTTCAACCAGAATTACCGCATGGGGGTTGCCCATGGAAAGCGCGCTGAAGCTGATGGTCAACTCCTCACCGGCAACCTGGATCTGTCTTTCATAGCTGAGCGCCAGCTCTTCGCTGCGGAATGGAATCTCTTCCAGGGCGAATTCAGGCGCTCCCATATCAACCGTGACATTGCCTGCTGTGTCCGTTTCCAGTGTGAGTACACGATTAACGGTTCTTACTCTCACCGGATTGTTATCTGTCAGGCCTTTCTCCCGGACGAAGCGAGCGAAACAGCGAGCACCGTTACCACAGTGTTCCACCTCGCTACCATCAACATTAAAGATGCGATAAGTAAAGTCAGCATCGGGATCACTGGCTGGTTCTACCAGCAGCAACTGATCGAAACCGATACCAAAGCGGCGGTCGCCCATAGCCTTGATCTGTTCGGCGGTGAGTTCGATGTTGCGACTGACACCGTCAACCACAACGAAGTCATTGCCGAGGCCGTGCATCTTGGTGAATTGAATCTGCATTTCTCTGGTTCTTTCGGCGTCCAGTCTATCTATCACTCGGGAAGACAGCTTTCGCCTGCGAATAGTTGCTCTATGGATTCGCGTTGTCGAATCAGGTAGTGATTGGCTCCATCAACCATGATTTCCGGTGCGCGTGCGCGGGTGTTGTAATTTGAACTCATCACAAAGCCGTAAGCGCCTGCGGAACGAACTGCCAGCAGATCACCCGCTGCGACTGCCAGGCCTCTCTCCTTACCCAGGAAGTCAGCTGATTCGCACACCGGTCCGACGACATCATAAACTTCGTGTTCCCCGGCGGATATCTCTACTGGCACTATATCCTGCCACGCGCCGTAGAGAGCAGGGCGTAACAAGTCATTCATGGCGCCATCCACGATGGCGAAGTTCTTGTGTTCGTTGCGCTTTATATACTCGACGCGGGTAACGAAGATGCCAGCGTTTGCGGCTATGGAGCGTCCAGGTTCTACCATCAGGGTCATGTCCCGTTGCAAAAACCTGTCTTTAACTGCCGCTATCAGCTCAGAAGGATGCGGCGGCTGTTCATCGCCATAGGTAACCCCGAGGCCACCACCCATATCGAAATGTTGCAGGTGAATACCTTCAGATGCCAGCTGGTCAACCAGGGTCAGCAATCGATCGATCGCATCCAGGAAGGGTTCGGTGCTGGTGAGCTGGGAACCGATGTGGCAATCGATCCCGACCAGGTCGATACCATCCATCTCTACCGCGTTGCGATAGGTACGCAAGGCTTCTTCAGAGGTAATGCCAAATTTGTTTTCTTTCAGACCGGTAGAGATATAAGGGTGTGTTCCGGCATCGACATCCGGATTCACCCGCAATGAAACTGGTGCAGCAATGCCGTGACTAATGGCAATGGTATTGATGCGATCGAGTTCCGCAGTGGACTCCACATTGAAACAACGAATGCCCAACTCCAGCGATCGTTCAATTTCGGCAATGGTCTTGCCCAGTCCGGAGAAGATTACCTTGCCGGGGTCACCGCCTGCAGCCAGCACTCGCTCGAGTTCGCCACCGGAAACAATATCAAAGCCCGCTCCCTTGCGCGCCAGGATGTTGAGTACTGCCAGGTTGGAATTGGCCTTGACCGCATAGCAGATCAGGTTGGCCAGCCCATCCAGCGCTTCCTGGTATACCTTGTAGTGACGTTCCAGGGTGGCGCGAGAATAGACGAAGCAGGGTGTGCCATAGGACTCGGCAAGCCCTGCGACGGGCACATCTTCTGCATAGAGCGAATCGCCCTGGTAATTAAAATGATCCATGAATCCAGCCCTGGGTTACGGACTTATCTCTGCAACGGTACCGCTGTGAATTGCTGTTCGGGGCGCGTCAGCCCACCTTTCTGGCCACAAGCAGTGATCCAGACACAAAGCGCAATCAGGGTGATTAGTCGAATTGAAGCTCTCATCGATATCGAATACGGCGGCCTGACCTGGGAAGCGCCAGATTATACCTGCAGGCCTTCGATAAACACAGCCACTTCGCTAATCAAGAAGGTATTGGCAAAACTCCAGGCCATTGATTTTTAGCGATTTTTGTCTTGCCGAAAGTGCGCTTGAAAATTTCCCGGGGCATCCCTATATTTTCCCACTCTTTTAGCTCTGGCGACGGCCGCGTAAAGTGTTGGCCGTGAAGCCGGGGAACAGGGTTCACACCACAAACAGAATAAGCTCGGGTAAGCTCTGAACAATGATAGAAATAGAAAATCTCAGCAAGAAATTCGATCAATTCGTTGCCGTGGATAATCTCAGCTTCAATGTCAAAGAAGGTGAGGTGCTGGGTTTCCTGGGCCCTAACGGGGCTGGCAAATCTACCACCATGAAAATCATCACCGGTTTTCTCTCAGCGTCTGATGGCACTGCAATCATCGACGGCTTTGACATCAGCAAGAACCCCATCGAGGCAAAATCCCTCATCGGCTATCTGCCCGAGGGTGCACCTTGCTATGGTGATATGACCACCATCGAGTTCCTGCGCTTCATCGCCAGGGTGAGGGGATTCCAGGGAGAAGAGCTGGAGCAGCGGGTAAACCACGCAATTGAAGAAGTGGCTCTACAATCGGTGCGGCACCAAACCATCGAAACCCTGTCGAAAGGTTTCAAGCGCCGGGTCGGACTTGCCCAGGCGATCATGCATGACCCGAAGGTGCTCATTCTGGATGAGCCAACCGATGGTCTGGACCCCAATCAAAAACATCATGTGCGCGAGCTGATTCGAAATCTGGCGCGAGACAAGATCGTCATCATATCTACGCACATACTTGAGGAAGTGACGGCAGTTTGCACCCGGGCAATCATCATTGCCGAGGGCAGGATCGTCGCCGACGGCACCCCGGCAGAACTCGAATCCCGTTCTCGATTGCATCAGGCGGTTAGTGTCAGACTAAGCAGTGATTATGATCTTGCTGCGGATCTTGGCTCTGTGCCCGAGGTCGCCGGAGTTGAGAAGCTCGAAGACGAAGAGCTTGCCTACACAATTCTTGCCAGGGACGGGCAGCCGATTTTTGCCCGGCTGTCTGATATTGCGCAGGAAAAGCACTGGCCAGTCACCGAGTTTCACGTTCAGCGCGGGCAACTCGAAGATGTGTTCCGTAGTGTGACGCAAGAAGCACAGGGGAGGGTGTGACCATGGCGAATCTGCAAACTATATTCGTCCGTGAACTGATGAGTTATTTCGCCACTCCTCTGGCGTACATCTTTGTCGTAATCTTTCTCATCACCAACGGAATATTTACTTTCGACCTGGGCGGATTCTATATCCGCGGCCAGGCAGATCTATTGCCATTCTTTAGTTTCCATCCCTGGTTGTATCTCTTCATGGTGCCAGCCATAGCAATGACTCTATGGGCAGATGAGCGCAAGACCGGCACTATCGAATTATTATTGACGCTACCAGTTAAACTCTCGGACGTGGTGCTGGGCAAGTTTCTCGCCGCCTGGGTGTTAACGGGAATTGCACTGTTGCTTACTTTCCCGATCTGGATCACGGTGAACTATCTGGGTGATCCGGATAATGGCGTCATCTTTACCGCCTATATAGGCAGCTGGTTCATGGCGGGCGGTTTCCTGGCGATCGGCTCCTGTATGTCCGCATGCACCAAGAACTCGGTTATCGCCTTCATTCTTACCGTGGCGATTTGCTTCCTGTTCGTCATCATGGGTTCGCCCATTCTGTTGAATGCCTTTCCGGACTGGGTGCCGCAGATTCTGGTCGATGCCTTTTCTGCAATGGGATTCCTGACCCACTTCGATTCCATCGCCAAGGGCGTATTGGACCTGCGTGATTTTCTGTTTTTCAGTGCATTCATTGCTGCCTGGCTATTGGCCAGTGCCGTGGTGATTGAAATGAAGAAAGCGAACTAGAGGAGACTGAGGATGAATACGAAATCACTTTTTTCTTCAGTCGGGCTGGTTGGTATCGCCGTCGCACTTATCGTAGCGGTTGGCATCATCAGTGTCCTGCCCAGCTTTCGCATCGACCTGACCGAAGACCAGCTCTATACCCTGTCCGACGGCTCGCGCAATATTGTGTCCAGCCTCGATACGCCGATCGAGCTGATGTTCTTCTATTCAGAAAGCGCAACCGAAGACCAGCCCCAGATTCGTGCCTATGGCAATCGGGTTCAGGAGTTGCTGGAAGAAATCGTCATTGCCAGTGACAGTAACCTGCGGCTAAGCCTGATTGACCCCGAACCATTCTCCGAAGATGAGGACCTGGCAACCCAGTACGGCATTCGCGCCGTGCCGGTTACCCAGGGGGGTCTGGAAATCTATTTCGGCCTGGTGGCTTCTCCCGATGTGGACCCGAGCGAGGTTGATCCACTCAATCCACCGATGCCGCAGACCATGCCGCTTATTCGTCCCGACCAGGAACAGTTCCTCGAATATGAGTTCATGAAGCTGATCATCAACGCGGCCAATCCCGAACGCACGGTCGTAGGCTTGTTAACCGAACTGGACATCGACGGCGGATTCAATCCTGCTGCCGGACAGGCGACGCAACCCTGGTTTGTAATGGACCTGATTCGCCAGCTCTATGACGTTCGCCGCATCAACATGGAAGACTCTGTCATCGAAGAAGACGTCGATATCCTGATGATTGTGCATCCGCAGGATCTGTCTGAACAGATGCTGTATGCCATCGACCAGTTTGTGATGGCAGGAGGCGAAACCCTGGTGTTCCTGGATCCGAACGCGGATTCCATGGTCACCCGCTCACCGCAAGGGGCATTGATTCCAGCAGGCATACGCTCGGATTTGCCAGGGCTTTTGGAAAGCTGGGGTGTTGCCTATGAAAGCGACAAGGTGCTTACCGATAGCGATCTCGCGCTGCGTGTTCGCATGAGCCAGACTGAACGCCCGGCACCGCATCTGGGTATGTTGGGTGTGCAGAGGCAATATCTGGCCCAGGACGACATCATCACCAGTCGCCTGGAAACCATTAACTTCTCGTCTGCCGGTGCACTGGCTCCAATCGAAGGCGCCAGCACGGTGTTCGAGCCGCTAATCGTATCATCAAGCAATGCGATGTTGATGGACGGCGTTCTGCTGGAAAACGTTACCGACCCATCGATCCTGTTCGATGAGTTCGAATCCTCTGACCAGAGCTATGTCATTGCGGCGCGGGTCAGCGGCGTCATCGATTCAGCATTCCCCGATGGCCGGCCGGTTGTGGAAGAAGAGGAAGTAGAGGAAGAAGAATCTGAAGAAGACGACGCTGCAAGTGAAGAAGAAGTCGCAGATGCTGAACCGGAAGCAGTTTTACCGGAACATATTCCCAACTCCCAGGGTGAAGTAAGCATCGTTCTTTTTGCCGATACTGATTTGCTCACTGACCGCCTTTGGGTCCAGTTGGCACAGTTTCTTGGCCAGCGTATTCCCCAACCCTTTGCCAGTAACGGCGATATCCTGATCAACACACTGGATAACCTGAGCGGTGGTGCGGATCTGGTCAGTATTCGAAGTCGAGGTACTTATTCGCGGCCATTTACTCGTGTCATCGATCTGCAGCGAGAGGCAGACGATCGCTTACGCACGGAAGAAGCTGAGTTGCTCGATCGCCTCGCCGAGACTGAAGCCTCACTGGCACAGTTGAATCAGGACGAAGATGGTAATCCCCTGGGCCAGCTCACTCCGGAGATTCAGGCAGAGATCGATAGATTTAATGCTGAGATGCTGGATACACGCCGGCGCTTGCGCGATGTGCAGTTTCAGTTAACCGAAGATATCGATCGCCTGGGAAGTAATCTCAAGGCCATCAATACCGCGGCCGTTCCCATACTGCTGACCATTCTTGCTTTACTGGCACACTACAGCCGAGTCAGGCGCAGACGATCCTAATCAGGCAGCGGGCGATAGGGAAGCTTCAGAGTGATGTGAGTCCCTTCGCCCAGTTCGCTGTCTATGTGCAGGCTGTCACCATGAGCCTCTGCAATCAGGCGGCAAAGATAGAGCCCCAGTCCAAAACCGCCGGTATTGCGCTGGCGTGAGCTGTCGGCCCGATAGAACGGTTCGGTGATCTGCATCAGGTGCTCTTCGGCAATTCCTTCCCCTTTATCAATCACCTCGATCACTGCCTGGTCATCGACAAACTCCAGTTTTACCTTGATGGGGTTCGACTCGCCATGGCGAATGGCATTGTTAAGCAGATTGGTGATCAGCAGTCGCACCCGCAAGCGATCGATGTTGAACAGTTTGTCCTCATCCGGCACATGAACCTGCAAGTCGCCCTCGTACTCCTCAAACTGTTCTGAAACGCCGCTAACAAACTCGGCGAGGTAGACTGGTTCTTCTACCAGCACCGCGTGTTCATTGTTGAGTCGCTCGGCTTCCAGCAGGTCGGATATCAGCAGGTCAATCTCGTCGATGTCCTCCCGAAGTTGTTCCTTCTCTTTGGTGTCGGCCATGAACTCGAGCCGAAGCTTGGCCTTGGTAATAGGGGTACGTAGTTCATGACTGATGGCGAGCAGTAACTGTCGCTTGGCTTCCAGCATGGACTGCAGTGAATCGGCCATATGGTTGATGCTGTGAGTGAGCTCGCCCAGTTCATCCTGACGATTGCTTTGCACCCGGTAATTAAGATCGCCTTTCTGGATGCGCTCGGCGCCTCGACGCAATTGCCGCACTGGTGCCAGCAAGCGATTGACCATGAAGTAGTTGAAGAACAGCACCACGATGGCGAGAGCACTGCCTGCGTAGAGGACGAGATAATTAAATTCATTTTCCCCCTGGAAGCGAGGATAGAGAAAAAACTCATAGCCGCCACGGAGTACATGAATGGTGGCTTCACCACTTACTGTGCGAACTTCGGCATCGTCAGAAAGGGACCGGTCGAATTCTGATTCATCAACATCAAGACGGTCCTCAGGGTCCGAACTCCAGCGCATGATGGGGTTGCGGATATTGATGGACCATCCCAACTCATCCGCAAGTCGACTCGCATTGCGCAGGTTGGGTGGCGTGCCGATGTCCTCAATGATGGATTCGACGTTGCGGGTGAAGAAATCGGGAATGGTATCGATGACGTTATTGTCATCATTCATCACCTGTAAGGAGCCCCAGATGATGATGATGAATAACATGACCGTGGCGCCGAAGATCAGCAGCAGTCGCAGGAACAGCGACCGCTTCACGGTCTGTATAAGTGGTGTCATACCTGTTGGCCGACAAAAGTGTAGCCACGTCCCCACACGGTCTTGATAAACCGAGGTGTTTTGGAGGTGTCTTTCA
>CAYTLI010000082.1:0-11157 GCA_964438455.1 uncultured Pseudohongiella sp. | reverse complement strand
GGCAACATGAGTTTACCCACAAGTTTCTGTGGATCGGAGAAAAAAGTAGAACTGGGCCTGCGATTTTGTTCCAGTGGGGATCAGCGAGTGACAACAAAAACCTGACCCGCGTTATCCTCATGCTTGATTTTACTAAATTCGAGGATGTTATAAATGACAAAAAACACACCAAAAAAATCAAGTTTGATATCCCTGATCCGGATTGGAAAAAACTGAAATTTTTCTATGAAAAATATAAACGTAAACGACCAATCTGGATGCCTGTATACGTGAACAGCAAAACAGAAGGAACAACAACGACTTTCGAGTTTGACAAACGCGGGAGTAATTACTTTTATTTCAAGCAAGATTTCGCAAAACATTTCCAAGGAATGGATTGGCTGAGGATGTGGATGATCGGCAGAACGGTTTTCATCGGCTGTGGATTTGCCGGATACTCTCCCGAAGCTTCCCGATGGCAGATTGGTCGGATTGATCAGAGTTTCTATCACCAGAATGTCTCCAGCAACAAAAAAGTTCAGGTCACCATGCGGTTTCAGATCAGTAAGCAAATGCCCGACGGTGGGAAGAAGGAGGAAAAAAGTGATGAATATGCTGAAAATGATTATATGTGGAATCAGCCTTTTCGTGAGAAAAAAGACTCGGATGATTCAAATTCAGAATCAGATGCCGAGGAATATTAAGAACCGTGATCGCACTACATCGCAAACAGAAGAATTAATATTCTATAAAGCAATTTTTTTTACTAGACATGAAATAAACCAAAGACACAATGATTTCGTTAATTTCTATTCTGTTAACATCGTCTCCGTGTGACCATGTGTGTGGTTACTCGTGTGTATGCACTACTTATGCAAATGGAACTTGTTTTACTCATGGAGAAAAAGTAGCGGGCTGCTCTCCTCGGCCTCAGCAGTTGTACTATCCACCCGAATATCAGATATGCAATGAGGACAAGTACAGCTGGAACAACATAATAGTTGAAGAGTCTGTTGTCTACGTTAATCCCGTGTGTGGCTCGTTGGTCGGAGGGGAGTTGTCTTTTCTCCCTACTGTCATGCGTACCGGCGGGAATTTAACTATTCACGGCCAGGGATCAACGCTCACTGGAACATGCCCTTTGATTAAGTTTTCCGGCAATGGATACATAGCCGTAGATAACATACACGTACAATGCACAAATTCAGGAACACATGCTCTAGAAATACTCGACGGGGAAATGAACATTACTCTTGAGCACGTGTCTACCAACGTGGACACACTTGTGTATTCTGAAAACTTTAGTCCGATCATCGAGTTTAATGAATCAACAGCGGAAACAAATTTACTAAGAGCTAATTTAATCTCGGGAACAATTGGAGCCACGTGCACGCGTCCAATGCACATTCTCGTTTCATCGATACTTTCAGCAGACGTGAGCTACACCGTGACCGCGCCGTGCAAGGTGTTTGATACATCCAGAACGGCTACACAGAAAACTCAGCCAGTGACTGGGTTTCAGGGGAATCATCGTCAGACTCCATTAACTTTTGCTGGACTTCAGATTCTTGGGGTCTCTCTGTTGTTCTACGCCGTGTCTTATTATCTCCGTCCCCAAGACATAGATGAAAACGAAGCGACAGAAGCGCGAACAAAAAAGAAACTGCTGTGATCACCGTCCAGATGTACTTGTCGCATGTGTTGGAGAATATCACCTCAAATACAGTTACCAACGAGATGATAGTAACGACTGTTAACAGCACCGAGCACACGTTTTTGTTCCACCAGACGCTGTAGAGCAAAATCACTAATAAAATCGCAGAGATGAAAAATAAATGTATACCCGTTAAACTGTACAAAACCGTTTTGTTTTCGTCCAATTCAACCCAACTCGTGTCATTTGTAGAGTTGTGGTAAAAGTTGATTGTATGGTAGCCATAAACGAATTGGAAGAATACGTAGAGGCACATGAATGCCAGTATCACAAAGAAGCCGGGGCCTACGTTTTTAGTGAACACGGCTGCCACTGATGCTAATATAGCGACTAGTATCGCTACAGTGGATATGGTGTCCCCGTCGTACCAGACTCCGCGGCACAACATCGTGTTTGAGTACTAAGCAGATTGGGGATATATCACCAGTGAAGATGTCTGTTTACAAAGAACAAGAGTATGGATACGTCCCCGAGCCGTTGCAAAATCTGGCTAAACAACGCGATGATGTAAATGTATATACATATGCAGCTGAACTACCGAGAAAGAAAAAAACAAACTTTGGGCCACAGAAAAAGAAAAAAGACGATAAAAACCCAGGAAACAATTACAAGGATCTGAATCAAAGATACGTGTACAATCTTTTAAAAGATTCGCAAGGATGTGTGGCTCGTCATATGTACGAAATTATAGGTCATCAAAAGATACATACACAAAGGAGATTGTTTATGGATATCGATGGTGAAAACTTTGGGTTTAAAGAATTTGATGTGGCAAAGTCACTAATAGATACGGTCAAACTGCAGCTGAATCTTTCCGATATAGATTGTCATATATATACATCGACAACAGAACAGAAGCTATCTCTGCATATTATTTTCTGGAAAACTATATTCGATTCTATGGATAATATGAAATATTTTGTGCACTCTCTGATAGATACGCATGAAAATATACTTGGAGTTAGCGACATTGACAACGGAGTCTACACTACACACAGAGCATTCCGGTTACCCGGTTGCGTGAAAAGATCAAGTGCCAAAGATCTAAACAGATACAAACGATACATGGGAACATATACCAATGGAAAATTTAAAGAATCAAGTGACAATGGGTTTGTGAGCTTTAAGATCTTTCAGGAGAGTCACGTCGGGACAACCGAAAAAGCGACTGTCCACCAGGAATTCACTCCTCCTCCGTCGAGATGTTCATCGGTGACTAAATACCGCAAACGCAATTTTGATTGCGTGGATGATCTATCGAACAAAGTATCTCCACGATTCAGAGATCCTGTGATCAAAGGGATAAACTCATATCTTCAAGGCGTGTACGGTGGATGTGTATGTGTGAAGCACGTGTATGAAGACGTTGAAAAGAACAGATTGTTTGTAATCACTTCGGGTGGTAACCATTTCTGTGCTACTGCACAACGCGCTCACAAGAGTAACAACACATACTTTATGGTAGGGATTTTTCCAGATTTTGGATCTATCTGGCAATGGTGTCACGATGAAGACTGTGTTGAGCAAGCATTTGTGGGAAGAGTCATATGGGACACGGCTAAAATGCAGTATCATCGGGACTTTATTCAACGGATCAAAAAGATTAAAATATCACAGTGACCAGTTTGAATGTGTCTTTGTGTAGAAAAATATACAGAAACAACACAATAGCTATCGCTCCGAGTAAAAGTGTAGGCGCAGTCAGAAAAACACACCAATCACCTACGTACACGTATTGTTCCATACACGCGGAAGACGTGGTAGTTGGTCCATGTTCAGAGTAGCTCGTAATCTCAACGGTTTTGTATGACCCGTAGTACATGCCTTTGGTGAGCTCGGAAACCAGCCACTCGATATCCGTCCCCTCCAAGATCTTGTTTGCCGTGCATACCTCGTCTCCTGCAAAATACGCCACCCATTTGGTCACGATGTTCCAGTAGCTACCCGTCCACGCCGAGCAGGTAGCCACGTGTTTCAGATACCGCACAAGCGTGGATTCGTCGATAAGAGGGATGGCCGGAACCACAAGAGAATGGTAATCCACGCCTCTGAACGGATGCGGGCCGAACAAAGACTTTACCGTTGATATCACTACATATACAATTTTGCATACTTCAACAATCGCGTCAATCAACAGTACACTGGCGTTGTAAATAATAACAGAAGCTATTCCATGGTGACTAAGTTCGTCTGCGTGTTTAATAAGAGTTTCTACTGATACTAATAACCCGAATGTCACTAGAGCGAACAAGAAAAATGCTAGTTTAAAAGGGAGATTCCATGCGCGTTTCAAGCTAGTGATCACAAAGTTGGAGACGGCTGTTGTGAGTTTCTCGGTGAAAGAAACAGACTCCATGATTCAGTCCGTACACGCGAGAAGCAAATCTTCGTCCGATATATCTTCGTCAGGCGAATCCGATTTAATTTTCTTGTGTTTGTTCAGGGGTTCGATAGAGATATGAGGATTCATGTATTGAGTCGTCCGCTCATTACACTTGATTTGCTTTAGTGAGGGGGCAGCTGACGGCGGCTGGGTGCAGATTAACTGGTCTGGGGTTTGGATCCGAGATAATAGCACCAGAAGAGATTCATGGCGAACATCCGGTGGGACCCACCACCTGCCTACTACCATTTTTTCTCCTGTGGAGATAGTCACGCCCTGGAATCCGTATATCGTTGAAGCATGGCCGATCTTTAGAGATATGTATTTTGCAGTGGCCATTATCTCATTTTTATCGTTCATAAGATTCCGTTTCTTAACTTCCACCTTGATTATCCGGCCACTGGACAGCTTGATTGAAACAGATTTTCCTTTTTGGATGCTTACCACGACACCCATCATCCCTGAAAAAATCTCATCCTCTGGATTGTTGGCCGTAATCACAACAACACAGCCTAATTTGACATCTATTCCATGCAAGCCGTACTTGTGTGTGGTAGATTGTGAATTTGGTATTTTTTTGATCCGAAAGTTTTCGGCAACTTGCCCGTAGGAGAGATGAGACCCAGTTGGTTTTTTGATCCGTATATCAGCTGTGAAACGAACTCTCTCGGCCAAATTGCTTTCCATCATTTCGGCATTGTGTTCATTGACATAGGCGTTTGTGTAAGCAACGTGCGCAATTTTGCGAAGATCGTTACGCGATAGTTTTTTGTACCGTTCGTGTGCTGCATGAACCATTTTTCTCCAAAAAATCTCAGATTCATCAGAGATTTTCTGTATCCTAAATTCCTCCAGCAGTTTACGAAGTGCAGCGTGTCTACTCTGTCTGTGATTCTTTGTCAAAATTACAGAAGTCGCCAATGATTGTATCCAGAGTCGTGTTTCAAAAGTCAACGTCTTTGATTGCACAGACTTTGTCGGTTTATTTTTTCCGAGTTGGGGAATAGAAACAAGTTTCTTCTTTTCTCCGTCGCGTGTATTAGAAATGACCACAGGAGGCAACTGCTGAAAATCTCCGACAAAAATCATACAAAGACCGCCGAAATACGTGTCCCTCTTGTACAAAGCCCGGAGAAAAGCATCGAGCCAGTAAAGCATATCACTGGAAATCATGGACACCTCGTCGCAGACAACGTACTGCAACTCCAAATTCATTAGTTCCTTTTTCCTATGGTCAGCCGCAACTTTTTTCGGGTCTTGTTCCATGCTTTTTACAGACAGTTGGAAAGCGCAGTGCAGAGTGCTCCCGTCTATATGCGAAGCGGCCATCCCGGTGTAAGCACATTTGCTCAATGCATTGGCTCCTTTCTCGAGAACAGGGACATTACCGACAAACGGGTTGTTGTGAGCTTTTGACCCGAGCATCGCAGACGTGAACTGTTTGACGAGCGTAGTCTTCCCCGTGCCTGGTGCCCCGCCGAGAAAAAAATTCAACTTGTTGTTCAAGCAGAATATTATTTTTTCTATATCCGGTAGATCCGGGTCAACTTTTTTCTTCTGGAACATCGTCTCCACAGTCATGGACGGTGGTTTCCAGAGATAAGTCACTTGATCAGGATGCAGAGCCATGGTGGCTGTTAAATGATTTTTTCGGCTGCCTGTAACACATTTGTCCGTAAATGTTACCGTTGTAACGGTCATGTCTGTAACAGATTTTTAAAAGCTCATAACCCGAGTCATGGAAACTCCTAAAAAGAGGAGGAAAACTTCAGAGACTATTGTCAACGATATCACGCTTGTCTCGAAAGAATGTTCTGATTGGATTTGTCAATGGGATACGCAAAATTATAAAGATCGTAATCCGTTCAACAAAAATAAACAACTTTATCGAGTCTCTTTTGGAGAGAATGTGAAGAATGTGTACAAAGACACTTTCTGGGATATCTCTGTTTTGAGTGTTGAGCTACCTCCCAAGTGTACTGTACTCGCTTGCAATTTGTTCAAGCACCAAAGGTTTTTAACATCAGTAACTATCCCTAAATCTGTTACGTACATTTGCCATGGTTGTTTTTATGGATGTACAAACCTCGCTGAAGTCATTTTTCAGGAGAATCCCGATCTGACAATTAGCTTTTTAGCTTTTGCCAAAACAAAACTTGAGAAAATACGACTTCCAGACAACGCGCAATTGGGAGGAATAAGTATTTTCGAAGACTGTGATTCCCTCAAAGAGATATCTATCCCAGTCAACGCCAAGCTTGTATATAGATGCATGGAAGGAGTTAATAGTTCAGTCACAATATATATTCGACTATGATTATCCTGTATACGCTCGGGCTCGTAAGCGCGTACGGAATAGCATGTGTGTCCAGTGAAGCAGACGCCATCGTGGCGATAGTTCTTTCGCTTATGCTGTTGGTGCTATTGGTCTGGGGCGCTGTTTCCACAGAGACGGGAAAGTTCTCACACGCTTTGGCAGCAACTGCCCACGCTGTTTCATGTCTTGTATTCGCTATTCTCGTCACCGTGAACGACGTTTCCTGGGAGCCGACAGTGGGATACACGTACAACGAAACGTTTGTTGAAATTGATACCCACGTTCCTATACGCACGGTGTTAGTATCCACAAGCTTCTTGTCCGGAGTTTTCCATGTACTGGCCGCCTTTTTCTTCCAGCAGTATGAAGTCTATTTCAGATGGAAGGACTACTCTTTGTCATCTCCTCCGATGCTAGTCATCATATCGCTACTGTGTGGAGTGACGGATGTGTTTGCTCTGACCTCAATCGCGATTGCTCAGACGCTATCCATGTGGGTAGTATACGTTGTACAGACCCAGTGGACGGGTGATAAAAGAGACGTTCTCCCAGGTGGGTTCTCAGAGACCGTCGCTCTCTTATTCGTCTTTCAGACAATTCTATGGACGCCCGCGTTCTCCTCGTTCGGATACGCGCTGACAACAGACACTCCACCGCCGGACGTGGCGTCTGCGGTGCTGTCAGTCATGTTCCTGTTATTCATGTCATTCGGTGTGGTGTTTGTTCTAGAAAAGTCTGACCAAGTGTCTGCCAAAACGTCCAATGTTCTGTACATATCTCTATCATTCGGCGCAAAAATTTCGCTCAAGTGGATGGTATACTCTGGCATGAAAGGAAGATCCGCAGACGGGGGTGGATTTACTACTGCTGCTATAACCATATTATTGTCTGTTTGTTTAGGAGTGCTAAACTACGTTAAAGAAACTTGTTACAATGCACAATAAAAATCTTTCTGAGATTGTACAGGCCAGCAAAGTGGTCGATGATTTTGTTGTTGTTACGGAAACAGATTTTGTCCCTGACAAGGTGTCTGTGGAAAAAATTAAGTTCGTCAATCTGAAGAATCTTCCGAGCAAAAGTTTTGTGAACAACACTGCTTTGAAACACGTTGAAGCCCCTGTCCTCTCGGTGATAGGAAAATATGCGTTCAGTGGATGTTCGGGGCTTGAAGTGCTCAACGCCCCTAATCTCAGCATGGTAGACGAGGGCGGGTTGCACGGTGCAAAATCCCTGAAAACAAATTCATTCCCCAATCTTCAATTTGCGGGAACAAGCTCGTTTACAGGGACCGGGTTCAAAAAAATCTACGCGCACGCTGATTGTTACGCCGCTCGCGGTGCCTTTGATAACGAGACGTGTATCACGTTCAAAGATTTTCAAAATCGGCCGGATTTTGCGTATTTGTTCAGTACCGGAATGCAGGCGAACAACAGATGCCTGGAGTTTGTGAATTCCGACGGAACTATCTTAACAGTGAAATTTACGCCTGAAGACGTAGCAAGAACGGGGGAAGAAATGGAAATTTTATTGAAGCAAAAGATCATGGCCCAAACAACGCTTGATCCGCTCAGTCATGTTTTTGTAGAAGGAAACCAAATCAGACAAGAAATCACAGTTTCTTAATACACACCCTGCGACCAAAGCCGCAAATAACTACAGGAGTCATGTTTTTTCGTGTTGCTGTTTTTTGGTAGTTTTGTACTTGTGCAGATGCTTCGGCTATAATTTGTTTAGCCGTTCGGTAGACCCACTCTCCGGTAAAACAGTTTTTAGCGGTGTATAGCTTATCGAGCGGAGTGTCCATGTATTCTAGCGTAGCGTCGGTGAGTTTTTTCCTCCCCAGCACGTCCCATCGTTTGTATGAGCCCATGTGTAAATCGTCTGGCATGAATGAGTTGGAGCTTCCTAGTTGGGTCGGGCAAAAGTACTTGAGTTCAATAATATAAACCGTTTCTCCCAGCTCCGCGACAATATCAGCGCGCCCGTTCCCTGGTGTCCCGTCTTTCTTGCAATTCATTTTAACTTCTTCAGAGACCGAGAACTTTAATTCTTTGAGTGTCTCTACTACTAAATCTTTAAAGTGTTTCTCTCCAAAGTACCCGCCTATCCGGAACAAACTACGGTTTGTCTGGCGGTTCATTCGTTTTCGAAGATTGTTACCGATGGATTCAATATGCGGACGGATAAAGAGGGATTCGGTTGCTTGGATTAAATCGTCCATTTTGTACAGAGCAATCAAAATCAATAATAAGAGCCACATGATATATATTTTTATTTGTGACTGCTTTGTAGTCAGGCACTAGAGTCTGGTTTGATATATTTTTTTTTTATAAACATAATGTAATATACTTAGTGACGACAATCATGACTTTGGATGCACGCGTTTCTGTTTACACCATTCATCGATTAAACGTTTCAACCCAGTGGTAAACACAACCTGATGTTGTACAGCCTCGATGCCTCCAGCCAAATATAAGATACTTGCCACCTCTACAGGATCACGCTTATTTTGAGCCCAACGCCTTGAAAATGCATGCACTATGCCCCATGCAGGTGTGTTTTTACACAACTTCCAATTAGTGTATCGATCACGGTATGCCTCGACCACAAGTTCAGCATAATCGGGGTCATATGGCCCATAAGGATTACCTCCTATAATTGTTTCATCCATCATGACGAGTTGGGAAATGAGGAAAAAACGGTGAAATATTATTTCCAGAGTTTTTCCGCTCAAGATATCAAATCCGGGCAGAATTTCTCGCTAAATCTCGCGCATACAAAAGTCATGTTTCGTTATAAACTGATCAACATGTAAAATGATAACTTTTGACTGCGATATATTATAAAAGGGACGCATAGCTCAGTTGGCAGAGCATCTGTCTTATCAACAGACGGCCGCCGGTTCGAGTCCGGCTGTGTCTATCCCTTCTTTTTTTTCCCGAGATGGATTATCCAAACAAAAATAATGATAAAAATTTTACAGACGCTGAACAGGAGTTGCATGAAATCAAAAACCAAATCAGTAAGGATTTAAACCTGGAGAGAAACCTGGTTCAAGATATGGAAGATGGGTATGAAAACTTATTAAGACACCATCGCATGGAATCCGAAACGTTAAAAGAACTGTTAAAAGAGTCTACAGACACATTACAGAAGACAAACGAAAAATTCAACGCCATGAGCGCAAAGACTACCAAACTTGAATCAAAACACAAACGCATGATGTCCTCGGCCCACCGAACTTTGTTCCTACTGAAACTCGTGTCTATCTGTCTCGCCACTGTGTTGCTTTACTACAGCAAAGAACTCAGGGACATGCTGACTGTTTTTTGTATGTATTGCCTGCGAGAGATCAACTGGGCAACCGGTGTCACTACAGCGCTTGCGGTCATGGTGTTCATAAAATTTTTTCCACGGTCTTGAATCCCACCTCAGCATTTGGGATGAACGGGAAAGTCAACTTTTGTGATAATGTTTTCGTATTATGTTTCTGTATCCAATGGTGGAATACTATTGAGTTTAAATGAATCTTGTATACAATGTTTTCTATCAGTGGCTACTGTTTACGAGTTATTTGAATATTTGTATATAGTAACTTCATCTAACGCAAATGAAGAAGTGGTAACCAGTGGAACAAATTCAAATAGAAATAGACACAATTACATTGTAATCAGTCGAAGAGACAGGTTCATACAAAAGCTTGATACAAAAAATATAGAGTCCATGAATAATAATATAACTGTATACAAAGTAACAGAAACTTCTCTGTGAATAAAAAAATAAAGTAGTAAACAGTATCATCTCATTTTCTATCCCCAAAAAACTGAACCCGACGGCCCCGACTGCCTGGAATCGTTCATTTTACAAGGTGAGCAAATGGCACAGACTTTGGGAAAAGGTACGAATACCACGGATACCCAGCTATGCATGTAAAACATGCAAAGTAAAAATGAAACGGTATATGTCACAAACAAAACAAACACACATTATTCACCAAAAAAAAGTCCTATTATCCCAGTGGGTGCACTGGTTCGCAAAAAATTCTTTTCTCTGTTTAGAGCATATTTTCAATTCTTTGAAACTGATGTTTAGTTTTATTGTCATGTGGTTGATTATACGTCATCAACAGACGTGTTATGAGGTATTACATGAATCTCTTGGCAGTTTTCGTTAAATCCTCTGTTTAGTTGTGCATGTATATGATCAGGAACACGAGAAAGGACCAGCTCTCTTGTGTAACTGGAGCCACCCATTTCTTCAGAGACTTGGGTGACCCCACTCGGGATTTGATACTCAAAACGCCCAAAAGTGCATCTTCTCCTGTTTACGTTCTTTTTCTGTCTATGACAGTTTCGACGTTCGAGTAAATTGTTCTTGATCAAACCGTTGCAAAAGTTCTTTATCTTGGCAGCTGTTCGCCCCGGTAGCCCCGATGCTATTTTTTCCCATTGTCCTCCTTCAATGGCGTATTGAGCGATTATATATCGCTTTTCGAATTCGGTTAACGGATCTTTGTTTATGCTTTTATCGAGAACGTCTAACCATCGGGCCCGGCATTGTTTTGCAGTGAAGTTTTTCTCTTTCACTAAAGACAGTTTATTCCATTTTTGCGGTCCATGCGTTCTAACGTGATCTTTAATTTCACAATCTTCGTCGGTCGTCCATACGTGAGGTTTTTTCCGCTTGGCAGCCATGGAGAAAGTTTATTCAGATCGTCAACTCTGTGAGCAGATATTGAGAGAAGATCTGTCAGTGGATGACTTG
>CAYTLI010000081.1:0-11166 GCA_964438455.1 uncultured Pseudohongiella sp. | reverse complement strand
AACCAACGCATGCAAGGATCAAAACCTTGTGCCTTACCACTTGGCGACACCCCAATATTCCGGCTAATACTCGGCTTTCGCCGATGCGGCATTTTAGGCCGCGTTTCTGTGACGTTCCAGCGAATTCACGCCTTCAGCGATGAACCCCGACATGTTCGGGGGTAGCGCTATCAGAACCCGTTCTGCACCTTCCCGGTCGTCGAAGCGGGCGAAGACGCTGGATCCGGTTCCGGTCATCATCGCTGCACCGTGCTGACTCAGCCAAACCAGTGCTTCATCCACTGGCGGATACAGCTTTCGCGTGCTGGATTCGCAGTCATTACGGGCCCTGCCCGCCAGAAAGTCGGCAATTTTGATGGTTGGAGAGTTCCGTGTCAAATCCTGCTGGGCAAATATGCGTGCTGTGGACACTTCGCAGTGGGGAGTGATGACAACATACCAGCTCGCTGGCAGTTCAACCGGCTCCAGGCGCTCTCCAACGCCCTCGCCCCAGGCTGTCCGGCCCCGCAGAAAAACCGGTACGTCGGCACCCAGCTTCAGGCCCAGTTCCAGCAATGTAGGCGGTTCCAGGTTCAGCTCCCAGAGCTGGTTCAGAGCCAGCAGCGTAGTGGCGGCGTCGCTACTGCCGCCCCCCAATCCCGCCCCGGTGGGCAGACGCTTGCAGATTTCGATGCTGGCACCCAGGGACTGGTTACCGCCAGCATCGCGCAACAGTTTCGCGGCCTGGATGATGAGATTGTTGTCCAGGGGCATGGTGCTGATGGGGGACTGATCCAGAACATGCAGGGACAGGCCACCAGTAGTATCGGTCTGGAAGCGCAGTTCGTCACCGTAGTCGAGTAACTGAAACAGGGTCTGTAATTCGTGGTAGCCATCTTCACGGCGACCGGTGATATGCAGAAACAGGTTCAGCTTGGCAGGGGCGAGCCAGTAATCCGGGTTGGCGCTCATGATGCAGGCTCAGTCCAGGGTCCAGCTCAGTCCGACAAAACGCAGGCGCACATCATCATTAGCCCGGCTCATGTCGACGCGTCTTGGCAGAACGATGTCTCCGTACTGGCGAGGGTCGGGATAGTTTACCGTCCATCCATCCTGGACCAACTGGGAGAGTTGATTTAGTTCATTGAAGGCGAGTTCGGCATTTGAGCTGGGTGCGGGCAGCCCCCTGATCCAGTATTCCAGGTGCGATACCGGCAATTCGTAACCCAGTTGTTGCAGAATCAGGTCTTCGGGACTGCTGGCGGTGAGTACATTGCCATCCTGTTCCAGGGAGACATATCCCGGCCGGCCTTCTATGGTGGTGTTACCCGCGTTGAAGGTTCCCCAGAGGCGAATGTGGTAGTTCAGGTCTTCCTGTTGCCAGCGGATGCGTGGCGTGTAGGCCTCGTCGTAGTAGCGTACATTGACTCTTCCACCCAGCTGCCAGGAGTCCAGTGCTTCCAGGTTGTTGCGCAGTGCCGACCATTCGCTGTTCTCTTCCGCAGGAGGAGCGATAGCGGCGCAGCCGCCAAGAGCGGCGATAGCGACTATCGCGAACGAAAGATTACGCACGCATGAACTTGTAGAGAGTGTTGCTATAAAAGGAAGCAAGAATGTGGGGCTGGCTCGTTCACTCATAGTTCCGCCTGGAACCGCTCCACAACTTCCCTGATAAGTTCGCTGTCGGGTCTTGTTTCCAAAGCTTCTCGCCATACTTCTATGGCCTCTTCCTTGCGACCCATCTGCCAGAGTACTTCACCAACATGGGAAGCGACCTCGTGGTCGGGAAATACCGCGTAGGCCCTGCGCAAGTTTGCCAGCGCCTCTTCGTAGAGACCAAGCTTGTACTGCACCCAGCCCAGGCTGTCGATGATTGCCGGGTCTTCTGGTTCCAGTGCTATCGCCCGCTCCAGCAACTCCAGTGCTTCTTCAAAGCGATCAGTCCTGTCTGCGAGCATGTAGCCAAGATGGTTCAACGCGCGGGAATCATCTGGTTTCATCAAAATGATCTGGCGCAGATCTCGTTCGGAACTGACCTGGTCGCCGATGTTGTCAAACACCAGTACGCGAGAAAACAACAGGTCAGTCTCATTGGGATACTTGTTCAGGGCATTGTCGAGCAGAGTGAGTGCCTCATTGGTGTAACCCGCCTGGATCAGGACTCCGGACTCTATTGTGGTAAACAGGATTTCCAGGCGCGACTGACCACGAGATAAACGCGCCAGATGTGCGTGGGCTTCATCGAGCTCACCGAGATCAATGGAGAGCCGGGTTGCCAGTTGCTGTGCAGGCAGGAAGTTTTGTGTGCCGATGCGAACTTCGCGGTAATGTTGAATTGCCTGGCGGGGATCATCCAGTTGTTCGTAAATGTATCCCAGGTAGTACTGGCTCTCATCGACCCTCTGGTCCACGTTCACCAGTTGCTGGAATCTTTCTGCCGCCCGTTCGAAGTTTTCCATTTCCAGATCCAGCAGGCCCATGGAAAAAATTGTTTCCCAGTCCTGTGGATCCTGTTCAACCAGGATGGCGAACTGCTGCTGGGCTGCTTCGAATGCTTCGTCCTGGATGAGTAACCTGGCATAAGTCAGGCGCAGGTTCTTGTCATCTTCAAATTCGCGAAGACCATTTCGAAGCGCGCGTTGAGCAGCTTCTGTGTCATTGTTTCTCTGCAGGATTTGTGAGTGTAGCAACACCAGGTTTGGTGTCAGGTCCATTTGCTCCAGTAACGCGTCGTATTCAGTCAGGGCCTCATTAAAATTTCCGTTTTGTGCCAGCAATTGTACCAGCGTAAGACGAATGGATTCCCGGTCGGGAAATTCACGCACTAGCTGGTAGAGGTTTTCAATCAGGGTAGAGCGTGTGCCCTCATCGAGCTGACCAGTGCGCGCAGCGAGCGCGGAGAAGTCCATGTCGCCACCGAGATCTATCACTCTCGCCATGTGGGAGAGAGCCTGCTCAAAGTTGCCGGTTTCCAGAAACTGGAACGCCAGCATCAGGTGAGGCTGAGCAGCTTCCGGTTCGATCTCCGCCCACAGCAGGCCAAGTTGCAACAGGGCATTTACATCATCGTTAACGGAAGCGAATTGCACCGCGCGTCGAATGATACCCAGATCACGTGTTTCCAGGGCTAGATCCAGGTACATATCCCCGGCCTCTGCCACATCACCCCGGTGGGCGCTGAGTTCGCTGATCATCGCCTGGTAGAGCTGATCCTGGGAAAAGCTGCCGTACTCGATTTCTTCTTCTGTTGCTGCGGGGGCAGGTACCGGCGCCGTTTGCTCTGCCCGCACGACTACCGTGCCCTCATTGTCGGGTGTTGATTGCGGGCTGGCGCAGGCGTTCAACAGCGCCGCGAGAACGAGGGGCAGGGGTAATAAATGACGATGGATCATGTGTTTACGGGATTCCTCATGAGCTGGCTATTGTAGCAGTTACGACAGTGACCCGAATACTGGATTATCTTGTGCAAATTGGGTTAAGTCGCCCATTTCTAGTACCATATGCGCCCTTCTTGAGCTGGGCCCTTTTGGCAATAACGCATGGCGCTTCTACTTGTTGGCATCAACCACACTACCGCGAGTGTTGCGCTGCGGGAGAAGGTTGCCTTTCCGCCGGAAATTATCGCCGATGCGTTACGGGATCTGTCTGCCCAGAAAACGGTCAATGAAGCGGTGCTGGTCTCTACCTGCAATCGCACGGAAATTTACCTTGATGTCGCCGGCCATCCAGAGCAAGAGTCGGAGTCAGAGCTGCATAAAAACCGGGAACTGGTGGATCAGCGGCAATGGGTGATCGAATGGTTAAGTGGTTATCACCAGTTACCCGCCGAAGATCTCACACAGTGTGTTTACTTTTTTGGTGACGAAGATGTAATCAAACACCTGATGCGGGTTTCCTGCGGCCTTGATTCAATGATCCTGGGTGAGCCGCAGATCCTCGGTCAGATCAAGTCTGCCTACGCAGTATCAGTAGACCTGGGACTGGTCAGTTCTGCATTGAGTCGGGTGTTCGAAGAATCGTTCTCGATCGCCAAACAAGTGAGAACTGACACCGCGATTGGCGAGAACCCTGTCTCGGTGGCATATGCTGCTGCCATGTTGGCAGAACGAATATTCAGTGACCTGTCCAGCTTGCATGTCTTGCTGATTGGTGCCGGCCGTACCATCGAGCTGGTTGCACGACACCTGGTCGATAAAGGTATTCATCATCTGGTGGTCGCCAACCGGACCCTGGATAATGCGCTGGAAATTGCATCCCGTTTCGATGGTCACGGTGCCTTGCTGTCCGATATCCCGGAACAGCTTGTCGACGCGGATATCGTGGTCTCTTCAACCAACAGCCAGCTTCCGCTGCTGGGTAAAGGTGCAGTCGAGCGGGCACTTAAGCAAAGAAGACATAAGCCGATGCTGCTGGTTGACCTGGCTGTACCCAGGGATATCGAACCGGAAGTAGGGCAGGTTGCCGATGCTTATTTGTATAGCATTGATGATATCAGTGGTGTAATTGAGGATAGCCAGAAGAGTCGTGAAGAAGCCGCCGCCCAGGCGGATTCAATCATTGATCGCGGCGTTGCGGAATTTCTCCGGCGTGAGCGATCCCTGGGTGCAGTCGATACCTTGCGTGCGTTTCGCGAGAAGGCAAACACGATCCGTGAGACGGAACTGGACAAAGCCCTGCGATCACTGGAGAAGGGCGAGTCAGCAGAAAAAGTCCTGAGCAACCTGGCGCGAGGCCTGACCAATAAACTGATTCACTCGCCGAGTGTACAAATGAAGGAAGCAACAGCAGAAGGAAAAGATGAGGTATTGGATATCATCAAGCAATTGTACGAGCTCGGCAATGAAGCCGATGACGATTAATACGCTCCAGGTACACTCCGATTAAATAAGCAATGAAAGAATCAATTCGTATCAAACTGGAAAACCTGCGTGATCGCTTCGGCGAGGTGGAAGCCTTGCTCAGTGACGCCGAGGTGATTAATGACCAGAATCGCTATCGCGACCTGTCTCGGGAATATGCTGAGCTGGAGGAAGTGGTAAAGAGCTTCGATCGCTATCTGCAAGTTGTGGAAAACCTGCAACAGGCAGAGGAGATGAAGAAAGACGAAGACGCCGACATCCGCGCCATGGCTGAGGATGAGATAGCCAGTGGTGCCGAAGAGCTGGAAGCGCTGGAAGTCAATCTGCAAAAGCTGCTGCTGCCCAAAGATTCCAAGGACAGCTGCAATGTGTTCCTGGAAATCCGCGCCGGCACCGGTGGCGATGAGGCGGCCATTTTTTCTGGCGATCTGTTCCGCATGTATTCTCGCTATGCTGAATCGCAAAAATGGAAGCTCGAAATAATCACCGAGCGCCCCGGCGAGCATGGGGGATTCAAGGAAATCATTGCGCGCGTGGACGGGAAGAACGTCTACGAAAAACTGAAGTTTGAATCCGGTGCGCACAGGGTGCAGCGAGTGCCGGAGACAGAAACCCAGGGCAGGATCCATACATCGGCCTGCACCGTGGCCATCATGCCGGAGTTGGAAGAAGTTGATCAGATCGACATCAACAAGAATGATTTGCGCATCGATACCTTTCGCGCCAGTGGGGCAGGTGGACAGCACGTAAACAAAACCGACTCGGCAATTCGACTGACTCACTTGCCAACCGGCATCGTGGTCGAATGTCAGGATGAGCGTTCGCAGCACAAGAACAAGGCCAGGGCCATGTCCTTGTTGCAGGCGAAGTTGCTCGATCAGGCCCAGGCCGAACAACAGCAGGAAGAGTCCGACACCCGTCGCAAGCTTGTTGGTAGTGGTGATCGCAGTGAAAAAATTCGCACCTACAACTATCCGCAGGGCAGGGTGACCGATCATCGCATCAAGCTGACCCTGTATAACCTGCCGGAGATCATGGCCGGTGACCTGGATGCGGTGATCCAGCCGCTGATTAATGAATACCAGGCAGACCAGCTGGCCAGTCTCGCCGATGAGAACTGATGACCGGCAATACGACCATCCAGGATCTGTTGCGCGAGACAAGCAGCAAGCTTGATAACAGCGACTCTGCCAAACTCGACGCAGAAATTCTCCTGGCCCATGTGCTGGACCAGGGTCGTGAGTTTCTCTACTCACACCAGGAATTCGAACTCGCGACACCCGCGCTGGAAAGATTCAATTCACTCGTTGAGCGGCGGCAACAGGGTGAGCCCATTGCCTATATCACTGGAACGCGAGAATTCTGGGGTTTGGAGTTCTCCGTTACACCCGATGTGCTGGTGCCGAGGCCTGAAACCGAGCTGTTGGTAGAGACTGCGCTGGATCTGATTGCGGAAGATTCACCAGCCCGTGTTGCTGACCTGGGAACGGGAAGTGGTGCGATCGCTATCGCTTTGGCGCACAGTCGTCGGAGCTGGCAAGTAACAGCGGTGGATACCAGCGAACAGGCGCTGGCGGTGGCCAGGTCAAACGCCGAGAAACACGATTTGGAAAATGTTGAGTTGCTGCATTCCTCCTGGTGCGAGGATCTGCAGCGTGACTCGCTGGATCTGATCGTTGCGAATCCTCCCTATGTTGCTCCCCAGGACCCTCACCTGCAGAGTGAGGGCTTGCGCTATGAACCCATCATCGCATTGCAAGCAGATGCTGATGGCTACGAAGACTTGTTTGCTATCGCCAATTGCGCGAGAGATCATCTCAAACCCGGTGGTTGGCTGCTGATGGAGCACGGCTATGATCAGCACTCGCGCCTGTGTGAGAAATTACTGGAGCTGGGCTACACTGCGGTGCTGGGAAAGCGGGATCTCGCTGGTCACTGGCGCATGGTGCAGGCGCAGAAACCAGCCAGGTGAAATAATTAATTAACCGGAAATCGACGAATCGATGAAAGACGAGGCGCTACTCCGCTACAGTCGTCAGATCATGTTGCCCGATATGGACGTGGCCGGGCAGCAGAAGCTGGTTGATGCAAGCATTCTTATCGTTGGCATGGGCGGGCTGGGCTGTCCGGCAGCCATGTACCTTGCCGCCGCCGGCGTGGGCCACCTTATTATTGCCGACGATGATGTGGTCGAATTGACCAACCTGCAGCGACAGCTCGCACATAGTCAGGATGATTTGGGCAAGCCGAAGGTCGAATCGGCCCGGGCAACACTGCTTGGTCTGAACCCCGATGTGAAGGTGACCCCTATCAAGGAACGGTTGTTAGGTGAAGCTCTGGATGAGCAGGTCAGGCAAGCAGATCTGGTGGTAGATGCCTGTGATAATTTCACCACTCGATTTGCCGTCAACCGCAGTTGTATCAAGTATAAGGTACCCCTGGTTTCCGGTGCTGCCATTCGCATGGAGGGTCAGGTGGCTGTATTTGACAGTCGCCTGGAAGAGAGCCCTTGCTATCAGTGTCTTTACCAGGAAGACGATGAACTGGATACCAGCTGTGCAACTAATGGGGTCATGGCACCACTGGTAGGCATCATCGGCTCTGTGCAGGCCATGGAGGCTATCAAGCTGATTGCCGGTGTTGGCGAGTCCCTGGCAGGACGATTGCTGTTGCTGGACGCTAGTAGTATGCAGTGGCGCGAGATGAAGCTACCGCGCGACCCTGCCTGCGCGGCCTGTGGCACGAAAGCGTAAACACTGGGGTATTGACTTGTTCCTCCATTGCTTCCCCATGATCTAGCCGCTATCATCCCTCCCCAAAACAAGCCTACGAAAAAATAATCGGTCCAAAAACCCAGACGGTCTGGGTCTTTAGTCCATCAGAAGATAACAAGCAGTCGATGGAAAACCCCCAAACAACTCCGCCAGTAGAAGAACCCGAATCCTTCGATAATTTTGATTTGCAACCGCAACTCCGGGATGCAATCAAAAAGTTGGGATTTGAGTTCTGCACACCTATTCAGGCGCAGAGCCTTCGCTATACCCTGCAGGGTCACGACGTGACCGGCAAGGCACAGACTGGTACCGGCAAGACTGCAGCCTTTCTCATAACCATCATCAATGATCTGCTGAGTAATCCTGTTGAGGATGAACGTTACACTGCAGAGCCTCGAGCCCTCATAGTCGCGCCAACTCGTGAACTCGCAATTCAGATTGCCAGTGATTCGGTAGGCCTGACTGTAGGTTGCGATTTGCATACGGTAACCCTGGTGGGTGGTGAGGACTACCAGAAACAACACCGGGAGCTGAACAAGAAACCAGTCGATATCCTTGTGGCGACGCCTGGACGATTGCTGGACTTTGTGCAGAACGACAACATCTACCTGGGTCTGGTTGAATTGCTGGTACTGGATGAGGCGGACCGCATGCTGGACATGGGCTTCATTCCGCAGGTCAGACAGGTTGTTGCCCGCACGCCGAAGAAAGATTGCCGCCAGACATTGTTGTTCAGTGCGACCTTCACTCCAGAAATCACCGAGCTGGCTTCGCGCTGGGCAATGGATCCGGTGATGGTTGAAGTCGAACCGGAAAAGGTGGCAGCCGACGCGGTGGATCAGAAAGTCTACCTGGTAACCACTGCCGACAAATACAATCTGCTCTACAACCTGATCACCGAAGACAGCGCCGAGAAAGTCATGGTGTTCAGCAACCGTCGTGATCAGGTCAGGAAATTGGCGGACAATCTTTATCGCAATGGAATCGATTGCGGCATGCTGTCAGGTGAGATCGCCCAGAACAAACGCATTCGCACACTGGAAGAATTCAAATCAGGCAAGCTGAAAGTGCTGGTTGCAACCGATGTGGCAGGCCGTGGATTGCACATTGAAGACGTCACTCACGTCATTAACTACAGCTTGCCGGAAGAGCCAGAAGATTACGTACACAGAATTGGACGCACGGGCCGGGCCGGTGCCATAGGCACATCCATCAGCTTCGCCTGTGAAGAGGATTCTTTTTTGCTGCCGGCCATTGAAGAAAAGCTGGGGCAGAAATTGAGCTGCATTCATCCGGCAGAGGAATTGCTCGCCACTGCGCCTGGATTTGAAAGACCTTCCCACTTCAAAGCTAAAGCGGCCAGTGGCAGGGATAACAAGCGCAGCCCCAGACGCCGTTAAGCTTCGCGTGTCGCGCTGGCGCCGTTTTCCTTCAGCGCAGCAGCATAGTCCACTGAGCGACGGTGCTGATTCACCAGGTCCAGAAAAGTACTGCCATCTTCCAGGCTGGCGTTAATGTCCCGCCCGTCATCGACAAAAAAGGGTAGGAAACGACTGAACAGGTCAGCCGTCATGCCACGATAAGCCTTGAGCAGGATGTTGTAGTCTGCCGGCAGGTGTTCAGGTGGTTCAAGGGCAAGGAAGGTTTTTAATCTTTCATCGGACCACTCCTCGTCACGAGTGGCGATCTGGGTCCGCTCGGCACCGCGTTTCTTGCCTTCCTTCATTTCAACTTATCTCTGAGCAGCTGATTGACCTGGCCCGGGTTTGCTTTGCCCTGGGAAAGTTTCATGGCCTGGCCAACGAGATAACCCAGCACCGCTTCCTTGCCGTCCTTGAACTGTTGCACTTGGTCGGGATTGTTGGCGATAACCTCATCCACCAGTTTTTCAATCGCTCCCGAGTCGGTGACTTGCTTCAGTCCCTTGGCTTCAATGATTTCGTCGACAGTGCTGCCGTCCTCAATCATGGTTTCGAATACAGTCTTGGCGATCTTGCCGGAGATAGTATTGTCTTTGATGCGACTGATCAGGCTTGCCAGCCGATCGGCCTGGATAGGAGAGTCATCAACATGCAGGTTGCTTTTGTTGAGCAGGGCCTGCAGGTCGCCAGTCACCCAGTTCGCTGCCAGCTTCGCATCGCCGCTGTTCTTCGCTACTGCCTCGAAATAGTCTGCCATCTCGCGCTCACTGGTGAGCACGCCCGCATCGTAGTCACTCAGCCCGTATTCACTTACGAAACGATCGGCACGGGCGTCTGGCAATTCCGGTAGTTGGGCCCTTACCGCCTCGATATATTCATCGTCGATGATGATCGGGAGCAGATCCGGTTCCGGGAAGTAGCGATAGTCATTGGCGACTTCCTTGCTGCGCATGGAGAATGTCTCGTCCTTGTCCGCGTCATAGCGGCGTGTTTCCTGTACCACGGTGCCACCATCCTCGATAACATCCTGTTGGCGCTGCACTTCCGAATTGATTGCCTTCTCAACGAAACGGAATGAGTTGATGTTCTTGATCTCTGTACGAGTACCCAGTTCAGTCTCACCCATAGGACGAATCGATACATTGACATCGCAGCGCATTGAGCCCTGGGCCATTACCGCATCGGATATATCCAGGTAGCGCACAATCGAATGCAGCTTCTTAAGATAAGCAACTGCTTCTTTCGCATTACGTATTTCGGGTTCAGACACGATCTCCAGTAGCGGTTCGCCGGCGCGATTCAGATCGATGCCAGACATGCCGTGAAAATCTTCGTGCAATGATTTGCCGGCGTTCTCTTCGATGTGCGCGCGGGTAACACCGATTTCTCGTTCACTGCCATCTTCCAGGGTTATAGTGAGAGATCCCTTGCCAACGGTTGGAAAGTCCAGTTGAGTGACCTGGTAGCCTTTTGGCAGGTCGGGGTAGAAGTAGTTCTTGCGATCGAATACGGAGCGTTTGCCGATCTCGGCATCGATGGCGAGGCCAAACTTCACCGCCATGCGCAGAGCTTCTTCATTGAATACCGGCAGGGTTCCGGGCATAGCCAGGTCAAAAATATTGGCCTGGGTGTTTGGTTCTGCGCCAAATTCCGAAGCAGTGCCCGAGAAGAGTTTTGACCTGGTGGACAGGGAGACGTGAACTTCCAGTCCGATGACTGTTTCCCATTCCATGCCTATTCCCCCGTCGCCTTGAGTTCTGGCTTCTGCCGGTGCCAGTCGGTGGCGAGCTGAAACTGGTGAGCGACATTGAGTACGCGGGACTCGGCAAATACATCGCCAACGATATGCATGCCGATGGGTAGCCCGTTGGCCATGCCAGCCGGGATGGAAATGCCTGGCAGTCCCGCCAGGTTTACCGCGATGGTATAGATGTCTTCCAGGTACATGGCCACCGGGTCTGTCTTGGCGCCAAGTTCAAAAGCTGTGTGGGGGGATGTGGGTCCGACCACTACATCGACTTCCTTGAATGCTGCATCGAAATCATTCTTGATCAGGCGGCGAATCTTTTGCGCCTTGCGATAATAGGCATCGTAGTAGCCCGCCGACAACGCATAGGTGCCGACCATGATGCG
>CAYTLI010000080.1:0-11201 GCA_964438455.1 uncultured Pseudohongiella sp. | reverse complement strand
GACTCACTTCATTGTATTCCCGTTCTGCAAACCAGGGTGCCATCATGGCACGGATATGTTCCCGCGCCTGAAAGCGATCTCCCTCTCTCTTGAAGTCCAGTTTCAACTCCTGCTCCAACCCAATCATTGCCAATTCAGTACCGGTGACATCTACCAGTGACTGCCATTGGTTCGGGCTGACACCGACTACCATCACACGATGACCATCACTGCAGGCGAAGTCATGACCAAAGGTGCCGAACACATGATTGCCCATAGGCTGACGCGCCTCATCGTTTACCTCGGCCTCGGCGATGTAACCCAGATGCCCCATGGTGGCCATGGCCACGTCGGCCAGCGCCAGCCTTATGTGTTGGCCTTCACCCTTGATTCTGCGATGACGTTCGGCGGCGAGAACACCCAATGCTATCTGTTGACCGGCAATCACGTCCCAGGCAGGAAAAGGATTGTTTACCGGCTCCAGACCATCGCCGCTTAGGAAGGGCAAGCCGACACGACTGTTTACCGTGTAATCCAGCGCGGTACCACCATGGCGATCGCCAACCAGGTTCAGATAGATCAGATCCTCACGATGCTGGCGCAGTTCACTGTCAGCTAGCCAGCCCCTGGCAGGAAAATTGGTGACGAAGATGCCGGAATTTTCACCCTCGGCAGTCACCAGCCGAGTCAGTAGTTCCCGACCAGCCGGTTTTCGAAAATCAACTGCGATGGAACGTTTGCCTTTGTTAAGGCTATGCCAGTAAAGACTTGCACCCTCCTCCGTGACAGGCCAGCGGCGATAGTCAATACCACCTCCGATCTGGTCGAAACGAATCACGTCGGCACCAAGCTGTGCCAGGGTCATACCACCCGAAGGCGCTGCGATAAATGCACTGCCTTCTACGATTCGAAGTCCTGCCAGTAAATTCTGCACTCTGTTCCTGCCAGCCTAGTCTATAAGCAGGTAACCGTTATTGATTACCACCTTATCCTGCTCTACCGATTTACAGCGGAATGCTATATGCCCATCTTCTTCCCAGATCTCTGTGCGGATGGTTTCGCCAGGATAGACCGGTGCGGAAAACCTCAGTCGCAAATGCTTGAATCGTTCCGGTTGATAGTCACAACAGGATTTCAGTAGCGCATGTGTCATCACCCCCATGGTGCTCAGGCCATGGAGTATTGGTGATTTGAAGCCCGCATCGCGAGCGATACTCGGTAGGACATGCAATGGATTATGATCGCCGGACAAGCGGTATAGCAGCGCTTGTTGCGGAGAAGTGGCCAGGTCACACAATTTGTCAGGGTCGCGCCCCGGAATTGGATCGCTCTTTACCGTCGCTTTTCTTTCACCACCAAAGCCGCCGTCCCCCCTTGCCAGCACACTGGTTATCACCGAACACAGTGGTTCATCAGTATCTGCATCAATCACAATCCGTTCCGTATTGAGCTGAGCACCCAAACGCTTGCCGCGATCGAAAATATCAGTGAAGCGGGTGGTTGCCTTCACCGTTCCAGACGTTGGTAATGGTTTGTGAAAAATCATTTCCTGTCCAAGGTGAAGTATCTTCACCCAGTCGAGGCCAATATCGTTTTCCGATGCCCAGAAACCAGGGTGCGCCATAACCACGGGCTGACTCGGCATCACTTTCAGGTCTTCTTCATAGACGAATCGCAACGCTTGTTCGTCGGTAGGGTCCATGCCCATGCCCACACCAAGGGCATAGAGAATGCAGTCATTCTCCGTATAGGACTCAGTAACAACTGGAAATTCCCTGTTCAACAGGTAATCGGGATCGATAATCATTGTGCAAATTATTTCGCCTTGCCTGGCGAATTCTCCTTGTTCTAATCCTGTGCTCGTTCTTTCTGTATCAGTATTTGTTACGCGAGCTCCATCAGCTCGCGCGCAACTACACGGATCGCCAACACCTCTTCGGCACCCTCGAAAATTGAAAGTACCCGGGCATCGGCGAAATAGCGACTCACAGGAGACTCCTCCGCATACCCCATGCCGCCATGTAGCTGCATCGCCTCCCTGGTAATCCACTCCGCTGCGCGGCAGGAGAACAGCTTCACCAGGCTTGCCTCCATCTGGCCCTTACCCTGGTCCATCTTTGCGGCAACGGCATAACTGAATTGACGCGCGGCAGTGACCGTTGCCAGCATACGGCTTAATTTGTGTTGCGTCAGTGCAAACTCGGCGAGTGGTTTCTGAAAGATGTTGCGATCACAAGCATAGCGTATTGCCTGCTCCACCGCTGCCTGCATCACACCGGTGGCTCGGGCAGCTGTCTGCAATCTGCCGCCGGCAAATCCCGCCATGGTGTAGTAGAAACCCTTGCCCTCTCCTCCATCTTCACCGATGAGATTTTCATCAGCCACGAAATAGTCTTCGAAGAACAGATCGAACGAATGCATGCCACGATAGCCCAGAGTGGGGATGGCGCGGCCGCTTAAACTGCCACCCGTTTCCTGTTGATGTCGAAATTCGTGTCCAGCATAGGCGGGCTTCTCGATGACGAAGAGGCTGAGTCCTTTGTGGCCTTTAGAATCATTGGAGCGGGCAAGCACCACGACTAACTCGGATCGGCCTGCGAACGTACACCAGGTCTTGCTGCCATTGAGCAGCCAGCCACCTTCTGTCGCGGTGGCCTTGAGACTGACTGAAGCAACGTCGGAACCTGTGTCCGGCTCCGTGATGGAGATTGCGCATAGCTTCTCGCCGCTGGCCAGTTGTGGCAGCCAGCGTTGTTGCTGTGCCTCGGTACCGCCGGCCAACAAGGCACGGGCCGCAATCTCCGGCCGGGTGATCAGACTTCCGGCCGCGCCAAGTGAACCCCTGGACAGCTCTTCGGTGACGATAATCATGCCGAGACTGTCGGGTTTGTCATCCGGTTGCAGACCGCCAAAGCGTTCGGGAATGCAGGTTCCGAAGCAGCCCAACTCTGCTGCCGGTTTGAGTATCGCGTCGGGTATATCCTTGTCTTCGCGATGGATTTCCTCTGCCAAAGGGGCAACTACTTCGTCGGAAAAACGACGGAAGGTATTGCGCACCAGTTCCTTCTCCTCGCTCAGGCCTGCAGGTAGCTGAATGGTATCTGTTTCCATGCAAACGGCTGCCAGTTGACCGCAGATCGATTCGACTGAATCCAGCCAGCAACAGGTATCTTCCCTGGCCAGGATGGCAGTCACATGGGGACGGAAGACTCCCAGCGCACTACCGCCACTGGCGAAAGTACTGAGAATCGATTTCACCACATCTGCGCAGAAGTACAGGGCGCTGAGCTTGAGCAACTGCCGTGGATCGTCCTCGGATGCTTCCCCGTGACTCAACACTGCGCGAGCAGCTTCCAGTTCGGCTTTGGCCACAGCGATTGCATAACAGGGTTGTTGAAATCGATCGAACTGCGCCGCATCCAGTTTGCCGTCGCGATAACAGTTATTGCGGACAGTTTGTAGCGACTGTTCAATAACAGCTTCAGTTTCGTCCAGAATCGGACCTGCCTGCGCAATCATCTCGGCAATGGAAGGGCTGGAACGAAGCTCGGGTTTGGACATGGAGTTTAGGGGACTTGGTGAGCGCAAGGACAAGCGCTGAAATATCCGGCGAATTCTAAGCTAAATACCAGTCGAATGCGAAACAGGACAGACGGCGACGACTTGGATAGAATGCCTGCCCCGCCGGGTCAGGAAGCAGGATAAAGTGGCAACATGAAGAAACAGCGCAGATACAGAACGCGAAAGCACAAGCCAACGATAGTCCGATGTTTTATCGGCATTCGATTCGCCCTGACTACCGAGATTGATCCATTGCGCAAAGCCATAGCCAGGCTGGCGGAGCTAAAGGAATCCAGCGTTCGTCTGGTGCCCGATGAAAACCTGCACATCACATTGAAGTTTGTTGGCTCGGTGGAAGAGAGCAAGCTGGCCGCCATCGAAGGGATCATGAAACAGGTTGCTGCTCAACATGCGCCAATGTCCCTTGAGTCACGCGGCATGGGCTTCTTCAAAAACTCCATCTGGGTCGGGATCGCAGAGAACGAGATGCTGGCCAGACTGGCTGCGAATCTCAATATCGCCTGTGTGCCTCTGGGTATCGCCCAGGAAGAGAAGGCCTACCTGCCTCATGTTACCGTCGCACGCCTGGGCAAGGGCGCCAAACTTAAACTCTCCCAATTGCTGGAAGAATTCGGTGATCAATCCTGGGGAGAGCTGACAGCAAACAAAATCTGCCTGTACCGCTCCGACACTCTGCCCGAAGGAGCCAGGTACACAGTGATATCAGAAGCCGAACTTCCCGCGGATTAGCAATTCTTGTATTGCTTCTTTATATAGGCTTCTACTCGTTTTGTGATTTCTTTGCTGCTCATAGGCCTACTTCGAATAGTGAGGATTAATCAGAGAGTTCATCACATGGTCTTCCCATTTGCCGTTGATCAGGATGAACTCTTTCGCATAGCCCTCACGCTCGAAACCCAGGCTCGCCAATAACTTCTCAGAGCGCACATTGCTGGGCATGTGGTCGGCCATTATGCGGTGCATCTTCAGATCATTGAACGCGTATTTGATGGCATGGGAAACGATTATTTTCATATATCCCTGGCCCTGATATCGCTCCGCTATCGAATAACCCATGCGGCAGGCCTGAAATGCTCCGCGGACAATATTGCTGATTGAACAGCTACCGATAACATGAGACTCCGCAGCGTCGGTGCCAATAAAATGCACCGACTGGCCATTCTCAAACTCGATCTCTCGTTCTTCCAGACGCCTGCGCCAATTGTCTTCACTGTGATGATCGCGCGGCACCAGGGGACTCCATGGCTGCAGGTGACTTTCGTTGACAGCAAAGTAGTTCGCCATGATGTTTTCATGCCCGGGCCGCGTACGAATTATTTTGAAGTCTCTTCCCATTAGCGCAGATTAATCTCCGACCCCAGGTTCCTGATCATTAGCAGAGTCTCCTCCCCTTCCACGGTCAGCTTCTGTAGTGGTTTCCAACCCAGCCTTGCATAGAGACCGCCGGTGAGATTCTGGGTTTGCAAATACAGATGCGGCAGCTTCCTTTCCCTTGCGATCTGGACAATTCTTTCAGTCACTTGCGAACCGAGCTTCGCACCACGCCACCGTTCCGCCACGAATACCGAACCCAGCCAATACATATTCTGGGGAAACAGATCTTCCAGTTCGTGCAGTTTCAGCGCCGCCACCGCTACGGGCTGGCCTTCCTGCATGGCAAGCACATGCGTCGGATAACCGGTAATGCTCAGCGACTCTATAAGTTGTTGCTCGAGGCTGGCAAAGTCGTTGCCCATGCGGTCTGACCAGACACTATGCCACCATCTGATGATGACGGGGACAAGTTCAGGATAGTCGGCCAGATAGGCAAACTGCGGGGACATGGGCAAGCACTCGAAGTCAGGTACTTCGAGTGTAAACGCAGCCAGTAAGAATGAGAACCAGGAGTAAAACTATTGCAGAAGCTGTACGCGCGCAACGTCTTCCATCTGGCCATACCCGGAAGTGATGACCCGCTCGCCTTGCTGCAGCCCCTCGCGAACCTCGATGTAGCGGTTATTGCGGCGGCCGACACGAATATCGCGGCGCGTTGCAGACTCGCCTGTGGAATCCAGTACAAAGACCCAGTTGCCGCCAGTGTCCTGAATGAATCCGCCAACCGGCAATAACAGGGAGTCCACCGGATTACCCAGGGTCAGCTCCATCTGCAGGGTCTGCCCGCGACGGATGTTGGCGGGTGGCAGACCTTCAAACACCAGGTCTACTTCGAAGGTACCGGCAGTGATTTCTGGATAGACGATATCGACACGCGCCTGGTATTCACGTCCGGCCAGGGTAAAGGTAGCAGACTGATCCGGTGCAACCCTTGACACATAGAACTCGTCGATCTGTGCAACAATCTTGTAGCGATCGATCTCATCGATCTGACCCAGTCGTTGTCCGGTCTGTTTGCTTTGACCAATTTCCGCATCCAGTGAAGTTAGCTGTCCAGAGATTGGAGCTGTCACCAGCAGGCTTTCGAAGCTGGCCTGGGATATCTCCAGGTTCTCCGTCAGCATCTCGATCTGGTCTTCAATCTGCACCAGGCGCCGCGAGCGTTCATCGTTCTCTACCTGCTGCCTGGCCTTCAGGTTCTGCAGAACCTGCTCCTGGTAAATCAGCTCATCGATGATGGCTTCATACTCTTCTTCGGAAATCAGGCTGTCGTCAACCAGGCGCTCGAAGCGATTCTTCTGCCTGTTTAGAGTAGTTATTCGAAACTCGGTGTCGATAATCTGTCGTTCTGTAGCTAGCTTCTGGTATTCAAAGTTGGTGGTGATGTTGTTGAGAAAATTTAATTGCTCCGTGGTGCCTGCGTCGGCCTGGGCGGCACTCAGACGGGTCTGGGTATTGGACAACTGCACCAGAGGTTGACCCGCTTCGACGAAGTCCCCCTGCTCGACAAAAACTTCCTCTACCGAACCACCAATCACCGCGTCGAGAAATACACTCTCGAATGGTTGAATGGTGCCGCGAATGGGTATCAGGTCTTCGAATGCACCGTACTGAACTTCGGAAATAATCACCTGCTCGGCGGCGACGCGATAGGTGCGGATGGATGCATCAGACAAAAGCTGCATGGCACCATAGGCCAAACCGATAGCGAGCACAGCAATCAGCCCCCATTGCCAGAGTGGGCGCTTCTTCTTCTCTATGGGTTTATCCATTGCCATCGTGTGAGTATACCGCTATCGATTGAGTCCATTAAGTCCGGGAAATATCCCTATTCCGTTCCCAATAGTTGTGTTGATTTGATAATGGCGTTAACAGCTGAATTGCCAGCACCCTGCATCTCTCAGATACTAGCTGTGGTTGCGTCGACGACCGCCGCAGGTATCGAATCATGTTGGCTGATTATCTGTCCGTCCAGCATTCGCACGATACGATTGCCTACAGCAGCATCTTCCGGTGAGTGTGTCACCATGACGATGGTCGTACCTTCAGCGTTCAGTGATTTGAGAATGCCCATCACTTCTTCACCATGTTCACTGTCCAGGTTTCCAGTTGGTTCGTCGGCAAGAATAAGTGGCGGATTGTTAACGATAGCACGCGCAACCGCGACTCTCTGTTGCTGACCACCGGAAAGTTGCTGGGGAAAGTGATTGGCACGATGAGCCATGTTCATCTTCTCCAGCATGGCTTCAACTCGAGCCTTGCGCTCATTGCCGGGAGTCTTTGTATAGATCAGTGGCAGCTCAACGTTCTCATAGACCGACAGCTCGTCGATCAGGTTAAAACTCTGGAAAACAAAACCTATGTTCTGTTTTCTTAGCTGCGCCCTTTGCCGTTCAGAATAGCTCGCAACCTCTTCACCCAGGAACCAGTATTTACCGGCATCGGGATTGTCGATCAGGCCAAGGATATGCAGCAGCGTGGACTTACCACAGCCAGAAGGCCCCATAATGGAAGTGAATTCACCTTCCTCGATCCCCAGGTCCACCGAATCCAGCGCGGTGGTCTCAATCTCTTCAGTTCGAAAGAGTTTGGACAGCCCTTCTGTCTTGATAATCATCGGATTAGTTCCTGTTTTTGAGGCGCGCTGGGGCAGTAGCCCGATGCGCCATTTCTATATATAGACGCCGCAACCCGAGCTTGGTTACTACTGAAGTGAAATTTGTTGGGCTAACGGCGCTCGATGATCGCTGCGTCTACCAGTTCGGTGAAGCTCTCCCGAAACCCGCCGCCCCGGGAAGGTGAAACCTGGGCCATGATCACCATCACCATGTTCTGCTGCGGGTCAATGAAATAGCGGGTTCCAGCGGATCCATCCCACCAGATAGTGCCTTCTGAGATCGGCCAGCTGTAGGCCTCAGGATCCATGACCAGATTAAAGCCGCCGAGAGTCCAGCCCGATCCCAGCCAGTAGCCATTATTACCAATCGGCATGGCCTGGGCCGGCACGGCGTTCTGGTACATCAAATCCGCAGTCTCTGGCTTGATGATCTGGTTACCGTTGAACTGGCCCCGATCGAGGACCATCTGGGAAAAATGCATGAAATCCATGACTGAAGACAACAGTCCGACGCCGCCCTCAATCAGGCGCGGCCGCAGTGTCCAGGGTACGGCCTCAATCTGGTAGGGAAGCAACTGTCCATTGGTGGGCCTATAGAGCTCGGCCAGGCGATTAACGTCTTCACCTTCGGCCCAGAACATTGTGCTTTGCATATTCAGAGGCAGGAATACATGTTTCTGCAGGTATTCCTCGAACGGCTCGCCGGACCAGACCTCGACCAGCTTGCCGAGAATGGTGGCGTGAATACCATACCGAAATGCAGTGCCTGGATCGTGAAAAAGTGGGACACGTGCTGCGTTTGAAACCATCTGGTCGAGGGGGATGTTCTTGTCGCGCACTCTTTGCTCACGATAGAGCCTCGAGCTGCGACTGCCGAGACCCGAAGTGTGTGTTAATAAGTGCGCAACAGTAATATCACCATTGCGTGGTCTGACCTGATTGACGTCTGTCGACTCCGGATCGAGCAGCACCTGCTGGTTCTCGAACTCGGGCAGGTACATCTTGATGGGATCATCCATCTCGAACAAACCCTGCTCATAAAGCTGCAACACAGCGAAGCTGGTAATTTCCCGCGTCATGGAATAGATGCGAAACAAGGCGTCTTCGCGCATGGGCTTCGCCTGTTCCATGTCCAGCTGCCCGAGCGCTTCGAAATACACAATCTTGCCGTCTCTCGCAACGCTGGCCACGACACCGGCAATGTCACCGTCATCAATATGCTGCTGCAACCTGGCCGTCACTTCATTCAGCCCATCGGAAGACATACCGACACTGCCGGGCGTTGCAAAACTGAGAGACTGTGCGGAAACCACACTGCTCATCACCAATACAATTACACTCAGGAGTCCAATTAAAATTCTAGGCATTGCGTTCACCGTTGCGACAGTTTTTCATTGATCCAGGTTTCTACGCGCGCGTGCATCATTGGCATGGGTACAGCGCCAGCACCGAGCACAACATCGTGAAACTCACGAATGTCGAAATCATCTCCCAACGCCGCCTCTGCATTGGCGCGTGCTTCCTGAAAATTCAGCATGCCGATTTTATAGGCTGTTGCCTGACCCGGACCGGCAAAATAACGTTTTACTTCGGAACGCACAGCACTTTCTGGTATAGCAGAGTTGTCCAGGAAGTACTGTACAGCCTGATCCTCTGTCCATTGCTTGGAGTGAATGCCAGTGTCCACTACCAAGCGGATGGCACGCCAAATTTCACCGGACAAACGGCCGAACTCGGAATAGGGATCCTGGAAACCTCCCATCTCCTTGGCCAGCCATTCTGCATAGAGCCCCCAGCCTTCCGTGTAAGCGGTGGTGCGGTACTGAGTGCGGAAACGCGGCACATCAGTGAGTTCCTGTTGTATCGAGATCTGCATGTGATGACCTGGATTACCCTCATGATAGGCGATGTCTTCGATCTGCCATTTTGCCAGGGAGGACATGTCAGACATGTGGGAATAAAAGACCCCGGGGCGTGATCCATCAGGCGCCCCCTGTCGATAATGTTGCGCCGCACCATCCTGCTCACGAAATGATTCCACCCGGCGCACGACCAGTGGCGCCTTCGGCAGGCGACCGAAGAACTCAGGCAGCCTTTCACCAATGGCGTCCAGGTACTGGTTGTTCACCGCCAGGTAGTCCTCGCGGTCTTCGTCTGTATTGGCATAATAGAATTGTGGGTCTTCCCTGACGAAAACAAAAAATTCCTGCAGGCTACCCTCAAAATCTGTCTGCTCTTTTACCGCTTCCATTTCTGCCAGCAAACGATCCACTTCTGCCAATCCAATGTTGTGAATCTCATCGGCAGTGAGTGGCAGTGTGGTCATCTGCTCCAGTCGCTGGTTGTAGTAATTCTCGCCATCAGGAAGCGCCCAAACACCTTGCGCCTCGGGGGTGGCGTTGACCATGTCAGTTTCCAGCCATGCACGAATCTCCTCATAGGCCGCAAGCACTTCACCTGACAATACAGCTTGCGCCTCCGCCAGATACTCCTGGGCAGTTCCTTCGTCGATGACATTGTTCTCTACCAGGGATGATGTCTTGGTCTGCAAATCGACCCAGATCGGAGAATTCGGCGAATCATCACTGGTATTAAATGGGACACCTGACGTAACACGATCGATCTCTGTCAGGGCAAACTCATAATTAAACAATGGTTGCCTTATTCCCTGCTCGATTTGCATGCGACTGCGATCCAGCAGTTCACCAAACACGCGATCCATTTCACGCAAGCGCGCGATATATGCCTGCAAGTCTTCTTCGGAATCTATGCGGTGAAAGCTGATCATGAAGCTGGGCAGGCTGGCATGGGGACCACCACGACCAAAGATATAGCCGTAATTGCGAAAAGGCCGTGCCCGTTCTGCCTGTTGCAGGGCGTATTCCCACATGTCCCAGGACAGCTTGCCATCGTCAGACAGTGCCTCGTAATTAAATTCTGCCTGCATGGTGGCAACGCTCTCTCGGCGCCACTCCAGCACTTCTTCGGCCGACTCCAGGGTTGAACTATTAAGCTTGTCATAGTCAGTCTTGTCGCCCAGCACCGAGCGGGTCTGCGGACTGAAATCCAGCTGCTCTTCATATTGTTCATCCAGCCAGGCGTTCAGTCGCTCTGTCTCGGAGACTTGTGCAACCGGTTCCGGCGCTGGTTGCGCTGTTTGTTGTGGCTGGCTCTCACCGCAAGCGACGAGCAGGAGTAATAAAGGAAGAACTAAAGATCTCATCAGGTACACCGTGTTAATTTGCAATCAACTTACTTGAATTCAGTTGTTTCAAGGACTTGGGACGCTATCGCGTTTGTTCTGGACTGTCCAGCCTATCGACACACAGCGAAAGGCCCGATAGGAGATTGTGCTGACAGAGATGAAGAGACTCCAGGTGAATTTCGGGACACGCCGTAAACCCATCCCTGGGGGCTCGGGAGCAGCATCCCTGCTGCTCACGGTCCCTAAATTCACCTGGAGTCTCTCCATCACGTCAGGTCCAGTGAATCTTTCGGGTCGATCTTGCTACAGCTATCTATAAAAAATCACGCCAGAGCAGGAGCCAACAATGCCTGCCAGTCGAATTGCTGGTCACCAATCACCAGGAAGTGTGGATTGAGCAGGCTCTCTTTCTGGTTATAACGCAGGGGCTTGAAGTCGGTGGTG
>CAYTLI010000079.1:0-11380 GCA_964438455.1 uncultured Pseudohongiella sp. | reverse complement strand
ACGGTCACAGTGCCTGCTTTTAATTCTCTCGCCAGGCCCATGCGTGACTTTTCAATCACCTTGACTCCCTGAGAATTGACGAAGATATACTTATCGATGGTATCGATCTTGGCCGCGAGCGTGCAGCGAATAGTCTTTTCTCCCTCAACCTGGAATTCCATCCAGATACCAATGGGTATCTTTGACACCTGTTTCATGTGCTCATCATCTTCAGACAGTGGAATCTGGTTGGTGGCCACGGGTTTTGCAGTAGACATCCACTCAGCAAAATCTTCCGGGCTTTCCATCTCCTCTGGCTCACTGGGCTTGAAACAAGCTTCCTGAACACGCTGCAATTCACGCAATGCTGCATTAGCTTCATCCTTGGGTACTTCACCCACATCCAAAGCCTTGGACAGATTGACCAATAGCCTGGTCTTGAGTTTGACGAAGCGCGCAAGGTCATCCGGATTGCGTTCTGGGCTTACCGTCCAGAGCAAGACATCTATGGTGTTCATCACCGGCTTCCAGCTCACGCCTCCAGGCCCTTCACGCAAAATAACCTGAACCAGAAACCTTTGGAACAGCGAGTCGAGGAAATTTTTCACAAACTCTGGGATTGATGGATCCAGAATTCTTTCGCGGATTTTCTCTCGCGCATATTGTTGTACCTCTTCGAGCCGCTCTTCTCGCTCGTCGGCGTCCATCAGCTTGTTCTCAGCCTCCTGGCTGGCAAGCAGTTGTCGACGTTTGAAGTACTTAAAATCTTCTATCAATTCCTCTATATAACCCGCGCTTCCATTATAGTTGTTGATTAGCTTGCCAACAGTTTCTTTCATTTTCTTATAGACAGGGTCATCATCAACTTCATCAAACTCAGTCCAGCGAATGCCAGCAGTAGCCAACTCGTTAATCATAAGTCTCATGGGATGACTGTCAGTGTCGAAGAAACTGGGATCCTGTAATGCAAGTTTTAGTGCGGTGATCTGGGTTCTTCCTATGAGTTCTTTTACCGGTATCGGAACCGAGACGTCTTCCCATATAGCCTCATAGAGGAGGTTGATCAGATTGATAACATCTGTGCTTTGAGCATCAATGGCCTGCATCGTGGATTTGTCACTAAGCGCCTCTAATTCATCGCCTATGCTTTGACTGATGTCTCTCGGTTGCCCCTCCACGGGACTATCGCCCTGTTCCAGCTTTTCCAGCATCTCAACCAGTCGGTCGCTCGCCATCATTTCAACTTTGCGACCTCCCACCAGCATGCCAGATCGCAAGGCTGCCCCGCCCATGCCCAGGCCGGCAGAAGCAGCATGGGAACTATCCGAAGCGGCGGATTGAGCGGGCCCTGTAGCTGCGGGGGTCTCTCCTGCAGGCGCAGCACTGCCCATGCGATGCATCAGGGATTGCATGACGGAGAACATCTGTTTTGAACTAACGCCCTTTTCGTCGCCGGCCCAGTCCTCTTCCTTGCTAAACGCTCTTTCCACCGGATCAACTTTTGGCCTGGGTTGGCTGCGCTTGCCCTTGATCGCTTCTTTCTGTCTAGCCGCAATATCGAGGTCCGGCATTATCCCTTCTGCGATTAGCATGTCGTTCGCTTTCGTCAGCACTGTTTCCAATTCATGGAACACCTTGCTGTTGAATTGACGATAGACCGCAAGCAGCGCTATAGGACCCATCTCCAATGGGTTCAGCGCCTCCTTGAATGCATCGCCAAGTTGTTCCGGATCCATTGGATTATTCGATTCATCGATTCGAGTACCAAAAAACATGGTGTCAAGACGCGTGTTGAAACAGAGATACTGTTGAATATCGCAATTGCGCGCGTGAGCTATCATGCCCTCCATCGCGATCATGGCTTCCAGATCGTCTTCCTGAACCAGACTCAGGCTGCTGTAGTCCAGAACCCGCTTCTGCTCTGATTTGTCGACTACCAACTTGTCAAAATTCGCCTCGACCAACTGCTTGAAGCGTTCTTCCACCTCTTTGCGCTGGTCGAAAAGTTTCTGACCATCCAGAGAAGTCGCTGTCTGGTTGCGCATAATCTTGGCGGCCTCTTCCAGTGCGTCACTCACGCGCAGGCAAAGCTCCACGCTCATCGCGTCGCGAATGGAAAAGATCAGATCTTTTGTTTCAGCCACCAGAATTTCTTCCTGAGCTATTTAGCTCGCCTAAGGAGGTGCACTCGCACAACCTTCTGACAAATTAACACAACTGATATCAGCAACCTGCTCGCCTTCGATCAGCCGCGCCACCCAATCCACGAAACGCACGTCCTCAACCGCATAACTGTAGAAATAGTCGCTACGCATAATCGTGTGAGTGTCACCACCAGCAGTATAGGTGAATAAATCATCAACAGCTGATTCAATCTTCTGATAGTTATTGAGAATGCGCTGTGGCAGGGAGAAAGAACCCGGAGGATCACCGATCAGATAGGTGAAGTTCTTTTGCACCTCGTCTTCGGCGGCATTGTATTGTGCAATCACCAGGTTGGGATTATGAGTTGCACTGGCTATATAAAAATCTTCGAAGGTAATAGACTGATTCGTCTCTCCCTCGTATTCAATCCAGTCTGGTAATATCGACGCAGTGTTCCACGCCTCGTGCACTACAGGCAACCTGGGCGTACCATAACCACCGGCAGCATCAGCAATTAGCACTACCGGAGTCTGCTGGTAATGTTCGGCAATGAATCCGGAGTAGAATGAGCTGCCAATCGCTCCCGCACTGCTTCCGCTTACCACTATTCTTTCAGGAGCATCAAAGTTGTCATAGATCCAGCCAAGTACCGCCTGGCTGTTCTGATAGCCGTTATGGTAAGTGGTGACAGTTACTTCCTCACCATCCCGGTTCCGGTAGTTGTAAGTCTTCTCTCCAGCACCGATGTGTACATCTCCATTGCAGTAGGGTATGAACACCGCAGTATAGTTGGCGAACGGGTTCTCAGGATTTTCATAGTTGAAGATCCCGTCGCCGTACGCTGGATTATTCTGCTCCATGTCGGCAAAGGGTGAATGCACATTGGGCTGGGCATTCAAGTCACAGGCCTGACCGAACCAGCAGGCGCCTCCGCCATTGAAGAACACCAGCACTTCGCTGTTCTCCGCTGAAGGGCGCACATAGAACTGGTATGGCGTGCCGGCAGAACAGACTCCATCTGTGACGATGGTATTCCAGCCCTGGTCGAGACTATCCAGGGAAGGCAGGTCGTCCTGAGCGAAAACTGTATGCCCCAATAGCAGCATGAATAGCGGGATTAATATGCGCATGGTATTTCCTCGATTGAAGCGGCGAATGCTAACGCTTCCCCCCTGCATCGTCCAATTTCCGGGTCCACGGATTTAGCGCCAGGCCACGCCGGTCTTGAGCTAATGACAGGTGAATCCTATTATTGCCGGACACACAGGATCACCAATATGACCCATTACAAGAATTACCAACGACTTTCTCTGTCCCTGCTGGGCTGTGCCCTGCTCTCCGTCACCGATCCATTGCTGGCACAAGCACTGGTGGGAGAGACAAACAGCAAGGCTCGCAGCGCAGACGGGCGCTATATCAGTTGGCATGAGCACATAATAGACGACCCGATCGATGCTGGATTCAACCTCAGCGGCAGCGATGGTCTGGTGATGACAGACCTGGACCTGGATGGCTATGAAGACATCATCTCCGTGCATGAGTTTGACTCTACCTATGACTCAGCCTCCTTCGAACCCGGATTCGTTGCGCCAGCCGATGGGCATGTGCGAATTGCCTTCGGCTCCGCGGACCCAAAACAATGGACCAATATAACGGTTGCAGAAGGCAGTGACGCACCAGCCCCAGAAGATGTGGACTTCGCCGATGTTAATGGCGATGGCTATCCAGACCTGTTAGTCGCCGCGGAACTTTCCCACCTTATCTATCTGCAAAACCCTGGCGCGCAGGCGAGGAGCGAAACCTGGCAGCGGCTGATCTTGCCGATGACGGAAGGCACTGGCTCCTATATCAGGGTGTTCATGGCCGATCTGAATGGTGATGGCCAGGTGGAAGTGATCGCACCGAACAAGGGTGCGCAGATTCCAGGCCCGGAGGATTTTGCCCGCTCAACTCCGGTGTCGATTTTCACTGTCAACGGGGATCCTCTTGTAGGCAGCAACTGGAGCGAACAGGTCATCGGCAATTACAGTGTCCCGCAAAACAGCGAGCCCGTTGACCTGGACAGCGATGGTGACTTCGACATCGTGGTGGGTACACGGGGTGAGAATCGCATTCTCTGGTTCGAAAACATCAGCGAAGGCAGTCTGCGTTTCAACGAGAGAGCCATCGGTATCTTTGGCGGCAACATGGCAGGTTTCAACCTGGAGTACGCAGACCTTAGTGGTGATGGGCGACTGGACATCATAGGACGACTGAATGGTGTTCTGGGCTGGATCGAACAACCCGCACGTCTGGACGACGCATGGAACGCATTTCGCATTGGGAATTTCCTGCCCGACAGCATAACCGGATTGGAGATCGCCGACATAGATGGTGATGGTGACCTGGATGTCATGGCCGGCAGTTACAGTCGCGGACCGCGCACCGGTGACGGCGATGTTGATCGCCAGGATGAACTAGGCAGGATTGGCTGGTTTGAAAATCCTGGTGATGCGAAACAGGCATGGGTACGTCATGATATCTCTCGCCGCAAACGCGGCATGTTTGACAAGTTCATCGCTCGCGACATGGACGGCGATGGCGATATGGACTTCGTTGGTACTCGCGGCAACAGCGCACCCTATGATGGGGTGTTCTGGCTGGAACAGGTACGCACATCCTCGCCCACCGCCGCGTTTCAGCGAGCGCGCAATGTAGACAGTGAGGAAATGCCTCTTCCAAGGTAAGACAACATTGGTTTTTGCAGCGACTTCTTCCGCTACTCAGTACTGTAGCGATCAACGAACCTGCTCAGGATCATCCTTGGATAAGGCGCATCTTCCTGGCTAAGTTGTGAGATCAGCGCGTCTGCCGTGTCGGCTGCAAAATAGCCATGATGCTTGTATGCGTGAATGCGTACGATAAAGCCTTCTGCATCGGCTTCCGGATGAAACTGGGTAGCGTAGACATTCTGCCCCAGCCTGAACATTTGAACCGGACAAGCCTCGCCTCGAACCAGTAGCGTCGCCCCCTCAGGAACAGAATCGCAGGCCTCCTTGTGGCCAAGCATTACCCTGATTGTGCTCGGCATACCATGCAACAAGGGGTCAAGCTTTCCCTCTTCGGTAATTTCAACATCAACCCCCGATACAGGCTCGGCATACTTTGTTGAGATCGAGGCACCACAGTAACTGCCCAGCAAGCCGTTTCCGGAGCAGCAGCCCAGGAAAGGGAAATCCCGCGGCACCACCTGATCGAAGAGCCGCTGGAATCCTGCTTCCACCTGTTTCTGTATCGCTGATTTGTTTTCTTCAGGCGTTGAGATATCGAAGGGGCTACCTCCGACAATGATCGCGGAATAATGGTCCAGATCGATATCGGGCAAGCCGGATTGCTCGGCCCGAAGCCGCTCTACATCGTCATCAGACAATCCGCCATAGTGCTTGATCTTGGCGAATTCATTGTCCGAGGTTTCGTCTTCAGGCCGAAGCTGAATTACCAGAAATGGTTTCGCCACCACAACTCCTTCCCTGGTCTGGCTCTTTAACCGCTTGCTAGTTACGCAGCCGATAGGCGACCAGTGCGCCCGGGAAGTCAGTACGCGAACTACCGATCTGCACCACTATATACTGCTGCCCTTCATGCATATAGGTCATCATGCCGTACTGCCCCGGTGCAGGCAGTGGAACCTGGCCCACCAATTCGCCAGTAAACTTGTCACGGGCATTGAGCGTAAGTGGGGCATCTGGCTCCATTTGTGCCATACCCTCACTCAATGCTCGCGTCTGAATCAACAGATCTCCGGAAACCATTTGAATCGACCAGCCAGTGCCGCCACTGTTGGGTACATCGACTCCCTGCAACATTGGGTGGTTCCTGATTTCGTCTGGCGTCTCACCGATCGGCGTAGACCATATCTTGTCACCACTATTCATGTTGTAGGCAGTGAGTTGATTGTTCATACGCTTGTACAGGGGCAAGCCATCGATGGTAGGCAGACCACCGCCACCGCCCGGCAACCAGGCCGCCACGGTAACTCCGGTCGTCGGCGTGCTGTTGGGTGTCGCTCCACCTTCGCCCGGCTCGGGATAATTGGGATTGTCGCGATCAACGCCGTTTGTTGGACGCATGAATCCTGGCGCGAAACAATTACGTCGGTGAGAGTTGAACATCAATCCGGTGCTCGGGTCGGCGACAGGTGGGTGAGGAATGATATTCCCGCCACCAAGACAGCCAATGTTGTTGATGTACTCCCCTTCATAGGTATTGGGAAGAGCAGGAACGTAGAGCCCACCAACGCGGTAACCATTGAGAATCGTCAGGGCCTGCTCCTTGAGCTCTGGCGTGTAGTCGATGACGAATTCTTCGGTAATACCATCTGTAACGATGGGATCTACTGGCTCAGGCCAGGTTGGATAGGGCTGGGTTGGGCTGGTGTAATTTCCTGGCACTTCGGTCTGGATTACCGGTCGATCTTCGATGGGCCAGATGGGCTCACCGGTCTCCCTGTTGAATGCAAACACCAGTCCCTGCTTGGTATTTTGCACAACGGCAGGAATTCTCTGTCCATCCACGGTCAGGTCCATCAACATGGGCGGCGTTGGCAGGTCGTAGTTCCATTGATCGCTACGGTGTATCTGGAAATGCCAGCGCCTTTCTCCGGTCTCCACATCCAGCGCAAGCAGACTGCCGCCAAACAAGTTATCACCTGGGCGATGTCCGGCATAAGACTGCACAGTTGAAGCATTGGTCACCATGTAGACGAGTCCCAGCTCCGGGTCGGCCGATGCGGGCGCCCAGGTGGACATATCGCCGGAGAAACGCCAGGCATCGTTATGCCAGGTTTCATGCCCTACTTCGCCGGGCCGTGGGATAACGTGGAATTTCCACAGCCGTTCACCGGTTTCGGCATCGAAGCCCATGATGTCGCCTGGTACGTTTTCGATCCTGGTCTGACCATAGCTGGGCTGGTGTCCGACCAGTACTACCACCACACCGTTCACCACAATTGGCGGTGCGGAGGCAGTTACCATGCCGAGTTCTCGCGGTATGCCGTAATCCGGATCGTATTCACCACCGGCAACCACAAAGTCTTCCCAGGGACCCCAGCCCTCGACAAGATGCGGAATGAGATCGATTACCCCTGTCTCCGGAAACTGACCGACTGGAAATTCGCTCCCCCAGTTTGCCAGGGGTCGGCCTGTCTTCGCATCCAGTGCCCAGAGAAAAAACCCTGGTGTGGTGATATAGATTACGCCCCTGCCGTTGACCTCCGCATAGGCCACACCCTTACCATAGGCCTGGCGAGGCGATCGCTGATGCCTGATGGTTTCAGGTTCACGAAAGGTCCACAGGTTTTCGCCAGTGCGAGGATCAATTGCAACCACCTGGCGCCTTGGCGTGGCAACCGTGTAAAGCACACCGTCCACATAGATAGGTGTAGAGCGTGAGAAGTAGTCCAGGTTGGGGCCGAAGTTGTCGCTTCGCCATATCCAGGCTTGTTCCAACTCTTCAAAGTTCTCGGCGTTGATCTGATCCAGTGGAGAATAACGGGTGTGCCCCGCATCACCGCCGAGGTAACGCCACTCGCCATTTTCTGTTCCCGGCAGGGATTGGGCTAATGCCTGGGTACCAACCACAACGATCGTTGCTGCCAGGCATGAAAGGGTCAGTTTTACTCTGGAATAAAAGGAAGCTCTTGTTGTCATTGTACTTGCTCCACTGAGACTCGGACGGACAGTGAATCTGCCGCCTGCTATTGCGAATTCTTGAGAATTAGAGGGTAAAAGGGATTGCCGCTGTTGTCTATGCCGGGAACTCCCGGTTTAGCCGGGTCGCGTGGTGAGCTGTAAGCAGATAGCGCGCTCTGGCAGGAGCGTGACCTGGGCCTGGGGCACGATCTCGGCATCATCCAGCAACGCCAGATCGAAGCGTTGCCCGATGCAGGCGAGAATCAGGGTAGATTCCAGAATGGAAAAACGGCTGCCGATGCAAATATGTTTACCCATGCCAAAAGGCAGAAAGGCTTGCTCTGGCCAGTCGGCAGCGAAACGTTCTGGCTGGAACGCTTCCGGATCGCGCCAGTATTCGGATGAGTTCTGAATACCGTAGATAGAAAGCACCAGGGATGCACCAGCGGGCATGCGAAAGGACTCGACTACATCTTCTTCCAAGCAGGTGCGTGTTAATCCATAGGCCGGTGGATACAGGCGCAAGCCTTCCAGCACTATGTGCTCGGTAAGCGGTAGTCTATTCATATCTTCCCAAAGCGGCGCCCTACCCTGCAGCACCGAATCAAGTTCTTGTTGCCATTTCGCGGTCGCTTCGGGATGTTTCGCCAGCAGGTACAGGGTCCATGCCAGCGAGGTGGCAGTGGTTTCGAATCCCGCTACCAACAGGGTTCGAATCTCATCGTAGATCTGTTGCCTGGAGATTTCTCCATCTGCTTCCGTTGCCAGCAGATGGTCGGCTATATCTTCGGTAGCAGCTTCCCCACGGCTTGCTTTTTCCTTCAGGCAGGTGGTGATGAATGCATCCATCACCACACGAGTGTTTCTGATCTTGCGGTTCCGCGGCGTGGGAACCCAGTCCGGGAATGTCACTGGCGATGTGTGGCGAGTAAACATCAGATGATTGGCTTCAACGATGGCGGTGTACAGCTCCCGGTTTTTTTCCAGGTCCAGATCTATTGAAAACAGAGCCCTGACAATCACCGCGAGAGTCATCTTGCGAGTCTCATCGACCACATCGACAGCAGTGCCTGCCTTCGCCTTCTGCTCCCAATTCTCCAGAAGGTGGCTTACCAGTCTGCTGTTCTGATTCAGGGAATATTTCAGGAAGTCATTCCTGAACGCCTGAGCCACAACTCGGCGATGGTGTTTCCATAACTTTCCTTCCTGGGTAATTAGTCCGAGGCCGAGAATTGATTCCAGCGCCTTGCGCTGGTTTCCACGTGGATAGTTCTTGCTATTTGACTTGAACAGATGTTGAGCGGCCTGAGGAGAAGTGATCGCTACCATTTTCTTGTGTAACAGACGAAAGCTAACCAGTCCATCGCCATACTGCGCAGCGCGCAGCAGGAATTTGTGAGGCGCGCGCTTGAATTCAAACAGATTCCCGAACAACCAGTGACCCGGCACTTCTGGAATTTCTCTTACAGAGATTGTTTCAATTGATTGTTGCATTGGCAGGCGCTAGATTCTGACAGCTAAGAGCGAGGCCGAGACTACAGGTGAACTGGCGAAGCATGGACAGTTTGCGTTCAGAGCCCTATGCTCAAGTTCCCACTAGTGTGACGGAGAATGCACATGAATACAATTAAAAGCCTGTCCGCCCTGTTCCTTTGCTGTCTGGTTAGCGGCCTCGCTCTGGCACAGAATGTGGGCGCTCCTCCGGCAATCTATAAGCCCAATACGGAAGTGATCGCAGAACTTGATGAGGCGGCGCGCAATTCAACTTCTGCTGCCGGCGTTTCAGTCACCGTCTCACCCGGCATTTCGATTCGTCGACGCATGAGCGGCGTGCTGCAATATGCGGTGATGCACCCTTACAGCGTCGAGATTTATCGCATTATTGAGGGCAGTGGCACTCTGGTGACCGGTGGTTTGCTTATTCTTCCGCTGGCAGATTCTCCCAGTGAGGATGTTGTTCGCACAGAACACGGTATTGAGGGAGGCCTGGCACGCCAGGTCAAAGCAGGAGATGTGCTGGTGCTGCAACCCGGGACGCCTCACTGGTTCAGCAACATTGATGGTGACGCCATCACCTACATGGAATCGCGGGTGCGGATCAGTACCGCACCCATACAATTCCAGTAGCTCTTTGCCCTTGACTGCTTAATTCACAGTCGAGAGCTCTGCAGGCCAGCAGCTACTCTACGCTGCTGGCGATGCCATTAAGCGTGCTCGCAAGTTCGAGCAGGCGTTTCGCAGTCTGTCCACCACGAGACTCACCTGTCGACGCAATTCCTGAAGCCAGCTCGCGCAGCTCATTAGCGGTATTGGGATTGATATCGTCCCGATCCAGCAGCTGCTGTGCACGATCCAGGGCGCGAGTCAGATCGCGAGAAGTCGACGCTGCGATTTCATCTTCGCGAAGCAGCTGATCCTGATAGGCGCGCGCGACAACCGGCACATCAGGCCAAACCACCCGCGTTTGAGTCTGCGCATTCACCGTACCCTTCAGTTCGGGTAATGAGGCTGCAGCTATTTCATTTTCAGTCAGATAGTCGCTGGGCTGCATCTCGAATACATCCAGACCACGAGAAATTTCCGTGCCATAGATGCGACCGTTATACCAGTAGGTAGACCAGTAGCCGGCGGTGATCAACTCCTCGGTATCTATGGGACCGCGATCGAAGTAAGCAATTTCCTGTGGGTTGGAGGAATCAGTGAAATCGACTACAGATACGCCACCCTGATACCAGGCTTGTACGAAGATGTCCCGGCCAGGTACGGGAATCAGCGAACCATTATGGGCTACGCAATTTTCCGTTTCGGTTTGCGGTGCTGACATCTTGTAATGACTGCGGAACTGGAGTCGACCATCCACGATGTCATAGAAGGCGTCTGCTCCCCAGGTCAGTGGATCCTGCGCGCGGCAGCGAGGTCGGCCACCGCCGCCCCATTCGTCGGTGAAAATCACCTTGGTGCCATCATTGTTGAAAGTGGCAGAGTGCCAGTAAGCAAATCCAGGATCGATAACCTGATCCAGTCTCTGCGGATCGGCTGGGTTGGAAATATCCAGCAGGATGCCATTACCTGAACAGGCGCCTGCAGCCAATCCAATTTCCGGGTAAGTAGTGATGTCGTGGCACTGATTGGTCTGGCTGGTTGTCTGGGTACCTTCGCCATGGTCACCGCCATCCCAGAGACCGGCCAATGTGCCAGAGTCAGGATCTGAGAAGATGAAGGGGCGACTGACGATCTGGGCGGCCGCAGGGTTGTCTGCCGGAATCTCAACTACCTCGATTCGGAACAGGGCCGAATTTTCATCTTCGAATGGAGAGTCACTGGAACAACCGGCAAGCTCATCATCGTCTCGCACACGACTTGTGCCGGAAACGTAAACATAGATGTTGCCGTCTTCAGCACCGTCCGAGACGACTGTGTGCGTGTGGGAACCGCGACAGGTCTGCACCGCCGCCACCTGAATCGGCGCAGTGAAATCACTGACGTCGAATACGCGAATGCCCTGCACTCTGTCATTGCTCACCGGTTCGCCGATACCCTCGAGGCCACAGTCCAGGCGGCCACGTACTTCCTGCACCGACATGATC
>CAYTLI010000078.1:0-11383 GCA_964438455.1 uncultured Pseudohongiella sp. | reverse complement strand
CCTCTCACCCACAGAGACTTTGCCCACTCAGTTCGGTTTCTACCCGGGCATCTCAAGGATGGAGAACAGGAGCTTGACTGGCCCTCTCTGGTCGTCGAGCAACAGACCCTGGTGTTCTATATGAGCCTTGTTGGCCTGGAGCACATCTGTATCCAGCTGATAGCAGCGGGTATGAATCTAAAGATGCCGGGAGCTGTCATTCAGCAGGGCACTCTCTCCACCCAGCGCGTGGTGGTAGGTACTGTCGATTGCCTCGCGGAAAGGGTGCAGCAGGCACAATTGGAAGCACCTACTCTGACTATTATCGGAGAAGTGGTTAATCTACGCGAGCAACTTAACTGGTTTGAGGACGCAGACTAGAGGCAATTATCCGGTTTTGGTAAGCCCGCTATCTTGGCTACCGTCTTGGCAGCTGAACCACCAAATAATCTCATCAGATAAGTGCTCTTGCCTTTGTCGGGGCCCAACTCTCGCTTCACGTAACTGGTAAGGGCGCGAGTTGCCGGCGATAGCTGGTAGCGTCGGTAAAACTTGCGGATCAGCGTGATGATTTCCCAATGGGCCTGAGTAAGGTGAATCTCCATGTCGGCCGCGATGGTTTCGGCCACCTCTTCATCCCAGTCAGCCAGGTCTTTAAGAAAGCCTTCTTTATCGAAGTCGACCATCCCGATGCCCGATCAGAACCAGCTGACTACTTTCGAATGTTCAGTGCAAAGCTGAACAAAGCGACGATAATTCGCAGACTGACTTCTGTCCTTTGCTCGATCTACCAATCCCCTGGCGATGATATCCTCTTTCAGGCTATAGACATCGATATCTTCAGGAATCCTGGACAGAGCCTTCGCACTGATGCCATGGTAAACGCCATCCTCAATAAACAGAATGCAATCGCCACTCATTGCGGTGCGCAAACAGGAATCGAGCAACTTGCTGCTCGGTGCCTTGTTAATAGTAAAAAGAGTGCTCACAGGTTCACCACAAAATCTGATCTTGCCAGCAACTCGCGGACCTCGTCTTCAGAAACGACTTTTGCTTCGAGCAACAAGTCCTCTGCAGCCAGATCCCTGCGGCGCAAAGAGTCGGCATCGACCAATACGTTATCTATGCCATACAAATCCAGGGTTTCGATTGCATTGCCCAGGGTCTTGGCCTGGATAGCATCACCTTGCTGATTACGCATGAGCTGGAAGACGCCATCGTCGAGAAAAAGATAGTTCACTTCCTGCTCAAACACTGCAGTTGCCAGCGCCGCATCGAGACACAACTGGGGACGATTGCTGCCATAGGGCGGCGAGCGGGAAATGAAGGTAAATGATTTAGCGGCTTCGCTCATGGTCACCCAAACTGTACCAGTCGATCAGACTGCAGTGCTGCATCCACCAGCTGTCCGAGCCCGGCAATCTCTGAACTGTCGTAGAGTGTACTCGCATCCAGCTCGTATCTTTCTGCTTCCTGGGAATTAATCACGCCGCGCTTGATGGCAGAACTGACACAAACCACAGAATCAAGCTCATAGTTCTTGATCAGCTTGTGCCATTCGTTGGGCAGGTTTATCTCATCCTGGGCAGTCACGCTGAGCCGGTTGGCGTTGTGCACACCGTCAGAGAAGAAGAACAGACGGTAGATCTCGTGACCTTCATCGAGCAGGGAGCGGGTAAACTGCAAGGCGCTATTGGCCGCCTCCGAGGAGGTAGGGGCTGCATAGACGAGAACGGAAAATTTCACTCTCTGCTTTCTCTAAAGAAAAAGCCCCGAACGAGCCGGGGCTTTTGTAGACAACAGTATTGCTGTATCTAGTCTCTTCCGGTCAGTGCACCAAGAAGATTCAATAGATGGATGAATATATTAAAAATGCTCAGGTACAGGCCGATCGTTGCGATAATGTAATTGCGCTCACCGCCGTTGATGATTCGACTGGTATCGAAAAGTATAAATCCCGACATGATAAGAATAACTGCAGATGAGATAGCAAGGCTCAGCGCAGGAATCTGTAAGAATATATTGGCAATGATTGCAACGATGGCAACGATCATGCCAGTCATCAAGAAACCGCCCATGAAGCTAAAATCTTTACGGGTAGTGAGCGCGTAGCCAGACAGGGTTAAGAAGATGAATGCAGTACCACCCAATGCCTGGGCTACGATTGCTGAGCCATTCCCATAGGCAAGCATATACGCAGAAATAATGGGCCCAAGCGCTCCGCCCATCAGGCCGGCGAAGATAAACACCGCGACTAATCCTCTGGAGGAATTAGCATTGGCCTGAACGACGAAAGTCATAATAAATCCACCAATAAAAAGCAGGAATCCAATTCCCTGGCTGACCTGCATCACCATGGTTACCACAGCACATACGGCGCTGAAAAACAGCGTCATCGCTAACAAGGAATAGGTATTCCTGATTACCTTGTTTATCGATAGTGCTGATTCCTGGCCATGTGCAACTGTCAAATCAACTTCGTTCATCATCGTCTCCAGCAGAGTAAGTTAATCAATATAACGACCAGTCCTTGAGCCGCTTTATCCCTCTCGAGGGATATGCGTTACATGGAAATATTGGGGCAAATCCACCATATTTCAACATGTTATACGCTTGCAGCAGTGGTCGTAGATGCCTGAATGATACCGAGGGGGTAGGCAAAAGCAATGGATTTCGGACGAGCTGATAGCGAGGGGATTTAATTGAATGAATACGGCGGAGGAGGAGAGATTGATTCGGAATTTGCGTGGGCGCAAATCCCTCACCCTATGGGCCGCACACTTCGTGTGCGCTCTGCGGCGCTAACGCGCCTTTGATTCGGAATTTGCGTGGGCGCAAATCCCTCACCCTATGGGCAGCCTGCGGCTGTCCAAACTGCTGGCGCAGTTTGTCGAACTGGAGAGTTCTCACTTCCTCCTCCGCAGTGTCCCAAATGCACGCAGAAAAAGGCTTAAATAGGGAGAACTTATTCGAATGAATATGGCGGAGGAGGAGAGATTCGAACTCTCGGAGGACTTTCACCCTCGCTGGTTTTCAAGACCAGTGCATTCAACCGCTCTGCCACCCCTCCGCAAGGAGGCAGCATATTACAATAAAGCGCAGTGACGGGAAACTTTGAATGGCTTCGAGACCAGTATCAATGCCACATTGCTGCCACAATGTGTCGTTGGATAGCCCCGATTGGTGAATTGGGTGGTCAGATTGCTCTGTTCTAATAGACACTCAAGCAGTCGACGGAATCCCAAATTCCCTGGAATGCTTGAGTCCTCCTAGAGCTCGACCCCGCTCTAACATTTGGCCCTCTCTCGAGGGCCATTTTTTTTGCTGGCAATTAGCGGGAAGAGGGCAGGCGATCGATCGCACTGACGCGACGGTTATTGAGCGCGATGAAATCCGCAAGGATGCGGCCGCTTTCCAGGAGCAGGGGATCATCTTCTTCGATTTCCTCTTCTTCCTCTTCGGCGGCTTCAGCGTTCACAGTATCGTCGTTGACCGCAACAGCCTCGGCCTGCTCGTCGTCGTTGTTCAGCTCGTCTTCATCCTCCCACTCGCGCAGTGGCAAACCCTTGAGCAGTCGACGCATATTTTCCGCTTCGAATTCCTCGCGACGATTGCGCTCACGCTCAGCCTTTACTGTCGCCTCATTGAGTGACAGCTGCTCCCTTTCACGATACTCACGCGTACGTTCGATCTGGTCGAGCAGGTAATTGAAGTCAGGTGAATCCTCGGCTCGCTCCTCGTGCATTTCACGCAGCAGGGGCAACATCGCCTGGATAGAGTAGTAGGGGCGATATTCTACAGGTCGCACCGTATCCCATGGCAATGCGCCATCGAGGTTACTTTCGCCGATGTCATCATAGGCATCGTAAAAGTCGGGGAAGGTAATATCAGGTATTACACCGCGGTGCTGTGTGCTTTCACCAGAAATTCGGTAGAACTTGGAGCGAGTGACCTTAACCTGGCCAAAATCCATGGGAATGATTTCCTGTACGGTGCCTTTACCAAAAGTCTGGCCTCCCAATACGATCCCGCGCTGATAGTCCTGGATTGCGCCAGCGAAAATCTCTGAAGCTGAGGCACTGGTGCGATTTACCAGCACTGCCAGTGGACCGGTATAAGCTACCTCTGGATCGTTATCACCGAAAGAGCGAGTGAAGCCATTTCGAATACCAGAGTATCGGATCTGTACCGTGGCTCCAGTTTCAATGAACAAACCTACCAGTTGGTTAGCCTCGCTCAGGCTCCCGCCGCCGTTGTTGCGCAAGTCCATGACCACCGCATCTACTTCCTGTTCTTTTAGCTCTTCCAAAAGCACACGTACGTCGCGGGTAGAACTCTTGTAATCTTCTTCACCGCGTGAGGCAGCTTCGAAATCAAAATAGAAAGTGGGCAGGTTAATAACACCAATCTTGTAGTCCTGGTCGTTGTAACTCATTTCCAGCACTTCGCTCTTGGCTGACTGGTCTTCCAGCTTCACCGTATCGCGAGTAATGCTCACAATAGTCGCATTGGTTTCGCTGATGGCGTCTGCCGGAATCACGTTGAGACGCACAACCGTTCCTTTCTCACCACGAATCTGGGAAACAACATCGTCGAGTCTCATACCCACGACGTCCTGAATTTCTCCATCTACACCCTGGCCGATGCCGATAATGCGATCACCTTCCTGCAACTCACCACCAAGCTCGGCTGGACCGCCGGCAATCAGCTCGACAATCTTGGTGTATTCCTCTTCTGTCGTGAGTTGAGCCCCGATGCCCTGCAAGGACAGGGAAAGCTGCATATTGAAGTTTTCGGAATCCCTGGGAGAGTAATAATCCGTATGCGGGTCGACAGCCTTGGCCACGGTCGACAGGTAGGCCTGGAAGATGTCTCGTTCGTTGGTCTTCAGCACCTGGCTGAGTTGGTTGCGATAACGGCTACTGAGTTTTTCCATGATCTCTTCATCGCTGTCGCCGGTCAGCTTCAGGCTCAGTACGCTGTTCTTGATCCGCTTTCTCCAGATCTCATCCAGTTCTTCGACGCTGGCCGCATAAGGATCATCCTCACGATCAACGTCTATATATTCTTCGATGGTGAAATCCATTTCAGGAATGTGGCTCTCCACCCGGTTGATGGCGTAGATAAGCCGTTCGAGGACACGCTTGTAGTAGCGGTTATAGATTTCAAACCCGGCGTCTACACTGCCTTCCTGCAAAGAGTTGTCGAGGGTGTAGCGATAGCGGCTTAGCTCATCCACATCTTCCTTGAGGAAGTACAGGTGCGAGCCATCGAGCGCATCGAGATAACTGTCGAACACGGTCGATGAAAAATTGTCATTAATTTCTACTGAGGAGTAGTGTTTGGTCTGTAACTCACGCAGCAACTCGGTTGCTGTCTCATGGTGAACTGGTCGGGGAGTGATAGGCTGATACAGACTATCGATATCGAGAACGGTATTGAGTTGGGTGAGATCATCCTGAGCTACGGCAACAGAGCCTAGCGAAATTACTGCTGCTGTCAGCCCGATTCCAAGTTGCCGAATAAGGCCCGCTTTTCTATTCCTGATTCCCATAAGACTCCACTCTTTGTTTTGTCCGGTTTCTTTCAGTTCCAGCGATCAATCTTTGATCACCCTGGTGCGGCGAGGGCAGAGTTCCTGAGGCTTCCAGCCCATCAGACCAAGTTGAGAGACTAAGCTAATTTATCCACTCTGAGAAGTAATAAACTGCAATTAGCACATATTCTGGAGGTCAAATGGCCCAATTCCAAGGCCATCACCGAATCACTTTCTTCCTGGCGCTGGCATGCCGTTCCGCGCGCTCCACATCGATGTAGCGATCGGTAATGGCACTGGAGCCATGACCGGCATCATCACGCACATGTTCCCTGGGCCGGTGTTTTACATCTTCCGAGATGCCGGTGTGCCTTAACCAGTGCACGGTGGCGTCCTTGAGGCGCTCGGCTTCTTCGCTAAATCCTTCACGCTGCATCTTGTCCGCGGCGAGATCGAAGCATTTCTGCACAATGCCGCGGATTTGGCGGGTGCTGGTAATGCCACCCTTGCCACGCGCCTTGTGGATCAATGGAGTAGCTTCGCCGGGGCTGGGCAGGGCGGAGAGGCCTCTCGATAGCCGATAGCGCTTCAGTGACTCCAGCATGGCATCACTGACCGATATCTCGCGTTCCTTGTTGCCCTTGCCCACGGTTACAAACCACCAGTTGCCTTCCTGGTCGAGCTGAAAATGGCCCATCTGGGGTTGCCAGCGGGGTGTTTCCACCAATTCAGACACCCTCAGATACATGGCGAACAGTGCGTGCATGATGAACAGGGTGCGTTCGTGGATCTGCGGCTGCTCCTGGGCCATGGTCTCGGCTGCATCCAGCACAAACTCCCACTGCAGCGGGGAAAGACGCCGGATTTTGCCCTGGGACTGGTGTTTACGCAGAAACTTGCTCTTCTGGCGTAGCTGGGACACCGGATTCGCTGACAGCTGGTTCTCCTGGATCATGAAGTTGAAAAAGCTGCTGAGGACGCTAAACAGCGACTGGATGGCGGACTGGGAGGGCACATATTCGCCGCTCTGGCTCACATAAGGGCGCCATGCAGAGTTGGGGATACGTTCACCCCCCTTGAGGATATAGCGGGCCACATTCTTGTTGCCGACCCAGGGCTTGGGCGGCTGCCGCGAGAATTCAACATATTCCTCGATATCTTCCCTAACTATCTGATTTAACGACTTTCCTGCTATCAGCCAGCACCAGTGGAGAAAATGTTCAATCTCGCGGCGGTAGGTGCTGAAGGTATCCGGGCTGCCACGATAGCTGTAAATAAACTCGCTGGCATGCTGATAGTCTGCTATCGCGTCATCAGGGTGTTCACCGAGCAAATGTGCCAGGCTGTTCACCGGCTGCTTGAAGGGATTTGGCATTTCTTCCAGGGTATCGAAGAAAGCGACGGGGGACTTCGTAATGTTCATGAAGTTTAGAATATAGGTGCTTGTAATTACTGTAATCTAAAAAACAGAAGACAGCTTTGCAAGCAGCTTTAGCACGGTTTGAAAGCGGGAGATCAGGCACGTAATAGACGACCTGATACTAGGGTAATCGGTAATCTCGGGCATGACTTTAAGTGCAGCATTGCCAGGGCCACAGATTCACGGCAATTATACCCAGAAGCCGCGTGATTACTGGCTTTGCGCGATTAGTCAGAAGATGGAAACGGCTTGTGAGCTGCGCCAGGCTGGGGCATCATGCTGTCTTAAGGCCTATAAAACGTTATACATAGCTCTCAAAAATACCGATAACGTATTGAAACAATTAGCTTTAAGTAGATTATTTTCCGCAACGCTAGTGGCTTTAGTGCTCACGGGTTGTGCCAGCGCACCAGCCGAAGTAACGAACCCGGTTACCTGGTATGCGGTTAATGGCTGGGACGACCGGGTCTCGTTCGATGTGTTTGACCTGGTATGTGAGCGTTATCTGCCTGACCAGCGCCTGGGAGCCCGGCGCGAAGCTCAGGTCACATCCTGTGGCGACGAGAGAGGCTATGCGGCCATACGATACCGAAGAGAGGGTCTGGCGCCAGGATCACCCTGGAACAGCCAGTCCAGCGTGAGGTCCGGGTCAAGGGTGTTCATGCGTTAGGAGAGGCGTCAGTTATCCCTTGAGCTGCCCGCCGTCCCATCTATCCTTATCTTATTTCCGGTAATCTTTATTACCGGAAATAGTGGAATATGCTCTACAGGTCAGTAAATCAGCCTACGCAGTACTCAAGCAAGTAAATCAGCCAGTTAGCGCCGTTTCCTCAACTAACCATTAGCCTGATGGTCTTTACGCTTTTCACGCATGGTCACGAACTCTTCTGCCAGTGTCGGATGAATCCCTATCGTGGCGTCAAACTGCGCCTTGGTAGCACCGGCATTCATGGCAACGGCGATACCCTGCATAAGCTCACCAGCATCTGGCGCCACCAGATGAGCGCCTACGACAATATCATCTGCGGTATTAACCACCAATTTGATGAACGACATCTCATCACGCCCTGACAAGGTATGTTTTAGCTGACGTACCGTGGCGCTATAAACATCGATATTCATGCCTTTGGCATGGGCCGCTTCCTCAGACAGTCCGCAGGTGGCGACATTCGGATGGCAGAATACGGCCGTTGGGATGTTGTGATAGGACAATTCACCGGCGTTTTCGGCAAATAGATGCCTTGCAACCACAGTGCCTTCGGCCAGGGCCACGGGAGTCAGCGCGACCCGGTCGATCACGTCACCAACCGCGAAAATGCTGGGCTCAGCGGTCTGGAAGTCGCTATTTACCTGGATTGCGCCATTTTCAGTGGTCTGTACAGCTGTATGTTCAAGGCCCAGATCCACGGTCAGTGGCTTGCGACCGGTAGCCGACAGGACCATACCTGCATCAAGTTCAGTACCACTTTTAAGATGTACTTTTAAGCCATTGTCTTGCTTAGTAATTTCCTTTACATCATCTTGCAGAATCAGATTCAGGTGCCGACCGATTTCGCCGCTGACGAAGGACCGCACCTCTTCATCGAAGCCTCTCAATAGCTTGTCACCGCGGTATATGAGCGTGGTTTCACAGCCCAGACGGGCAAAGATGCTGGCAAATTCGACGGCGATGTAGCCGCCTCCCACAACCAGGGCCGAATCAGGCAAGGATTCCAGCTCAAACACCTCGTTGGAGCTGATAGCGTGCTCATGGCCCGGATAATCGGGGATCCAGGGCCAGCCGCCCACGGCCAACAGGATGTACCGGGCGCTTATAAGCTGGCCATCTACCTCAACCTCATTGGCGCCGCGCAACCTGGCGCGGGCCTGATAGATGGTCACTTCATTATTATCAAGTATTGACTTATATATACCGTTTAATCGTTTGATTTCTTTATCTTTATTACTCTTCAATATTGACCAGTCGAAAGTAGATTCCGCGACTGACCAGCCAAATCCACGGCTGTCTTCCAGATCATCCTTGTAATGGGCCGCGTAGCTGTAGAGCTTTTTTGGTACGCAACCCACATTCACGCATGTACCGCCAAAATAACGCTCCTCAGCGATGGCCACCCGGGCCCCGAGGCTCGCAGCAACCCTGCTTGCACGCACTCCACCTGATCCCGCACCGATCACGAACAGGTCATAATCAAAGTTACTCAAACTGCTGTATCCTTGTGTTGTTCCGTTTTTGAGAGCGGGCATTATGCCCTAGCCTCCACGACTAACCTATTCACGCTGCTTATTTCGACCGCTTATATCGTGCAAACCGAGTTGTTCAGTCCAGACCCGGATGGATCCCAGTGTGAGGCCCTGGCGCTAAACGAGGATAGTCTGCAAATCTGGCGCGATGCTTTCGACACTGATTGCGCAACGACCCTGATGGACCAGTTGCTGGCAGATATACCCTGGCGCCAGGAATACCTGTGGATCGGCGGCCAGAAGCGCGCCGTGCCGCGTCTGCAGTGCTGGATGGGCGATCGTGGCAGTCACTATGGCTATTCAGGCATGCGCCTGAGGCCAGAGCCCTGGCAGGATGCGGTGCAGCAGATCAGGTCCCGGGTGGAGTCCCTGTGCAGCCAGCAGTTTAATTCGGTGCTGCTCAATCTCTACCGGGATGGGCAGGACAGTGTGTCCTGGCATGCCGACGACGAGGCAGAACTTGGCCTCTGGCCAGTAATAGCTTCGGTTAGCCTCGGCGCTGAGCGGCAGTTTCAGTTCAAGCCAAAGACCCCCGCCAGTCGCTGCAGCCACCGCTTCGTGCTCCCTGCAGGCAGCCTTCTATTGATGGGAGAAGGCATACAGAACAGATGGTTACATCAACTGCCTAAAGTAAAAGATCTGAAAGAGCCGCGGATCAACCTGACCTTCCGTCGCATCGTGGGAAGCACAGCGAATAGCGAGGCTGCGAGTCATCCTGATGGATAAGTTCAGTGTCTGTATCGCCGGCGCTGGCGTGGTCGGCCTTGCTATTGCCTACCAGCTATCCAGAAGCGGCCGCTTTGCCCCGGATACCATTGTCATCCTGGAGCAGGACGGAGATTTTGGGCAGCACACATCCAGCCGCAACAGTGAAGTGATCCACGCAGGTATCTACTATCCGGCAGACAGTCTCAAAGCCAGGCTTTGCGTCAGGGGCAAGCAACAGCTCTACGAATACTGCCAAAGCTACGAAATCCCATTTAGAAAATTGGGTAAGTGCATAATTTCAAACGAATCTGATGATTCCAGCCTGGAAAAATTGAAAGCCCGGGCTGAGTTAAATGGGGTCGAGGACCTGGAATTCTGGCCTCAGGATAAGCTCGCAACAGAGGAACCGGCGGTATCTGCAAGACACGCACTGTTCTCACCATCGACCGGGATAATCGACAGCCACAGCTATATGCAGAGTCTGCTGCATCAGGCGCAGATGGCAGGGGTACTGTTTGCCCCTAACACCCGGGTTGATGTCGTGAGCAGACGCGGCGATGACTTCGAAGTCAGCACCAGCATCGCGAGGAACGCCAAAGAAGAGGCTTATTTGCTGCAGTGCGAGCTATTCATCAATTGTGCTGGCCTCGGCGCCCAGGATCTCGCACAACGAATCGATGGCTGCCAGGACAGGGCTATCCCGGAATTATTTCCCTGCAAGGGTGATTACTTTGCCTACAATGGTAAAAATCCGTTCAAACATCTGATTTACCCACTACCTGAAGCCAATACCCAGGGGCTGGGAATCCACAGCACGACTGATATGTCTGGCCAGCTACGCTTCGGCCCGGATACAGAGTATGTGGAAACTCTCTACTATGACATCGATGCCAGCAAGGCAGAGCGCTTCGCCGATGCTGCCCGGAGCTATTTTCCGGCGATAGAGACGAAGAGACTCGCTCCCAGCTACTCGGGTATCAGGCCAAAACTTGCGGGCCCGGGAATGGCCGTTGCAGATTTCGTCATCCAGACACCATCACAAAATGGGCAAAGCGGACTGCTGCAGTTATTCGGTATCGAATCACCTGGCCTGACCTCGAGCCTCGCAATTGCCGAATACGTTGTTGATGCTCTCTAGGCAGCTTTGCAACAGTTGCTGCTACCGACAACTAAATGGTGAACGTGGCAAACTCCACATCCTTGTTTGCGGCCAACAAGTCCTCAATTCGCACCCTGGCCCGGTCTGCATTCTCATGGAATGCGAGACCAACACCCTGCTGACTGTCTCCCTTTCCGGACTGTGGACTTAACCAAACTACCCTGCTCTCGATCTGTAAAGCTTCGCCAGCATCAAGTAAACGCAGTTGTAGCAACACATCATCTCCCATACGCAGTCCCTTGCGGGCACCGATGAATAAACCTCCGTTTTTGATAAAGGGCATATAGGCAGAGGCCAGGGTACTCTCGTCCGCGATGTGGACCTGCAGTTTTCTTCGCTG
>CAYTLI010000077.1:0-11532 GCA_964438455.1 uncultured Pseudohongiella sp. | reverse complement strand
GGGCTCCATTTTGTTGGAGTCCTGGGGTGTCGGCTTGTTCGCTGTCTTGTCCGCCAGCAGCGCAGCCAGGATTTCCTCGGTATCGGCGGGCTTGGCCAGATAATTGTCGGCGCCCAGTTTGATCGCATCTACCGCGGTCGCGATGCTGGCATAACCCGTCAGGATCAGAATGCGCATCTCTGTGTTGCTGGCTTTCAGCGGTTCGATGAGTGACAGTGAAGTTTCTCCGCCCAGATTCAAATCCAGGATTGCATAATCAAATTCGATATCGGCGAGCAATTGCACTGTGCTCTCGATGTCGGTCGCGTGACTGACTAAGAAGTTACGTTGCTCGAGTGCGCGGCTGACAACGCGGGCAAAAACCGCGTCATCTTCAACCAGCAGGAGTTGTTTGTCGGTACTATTCAATTTTCACCTGCGTCAATCTATACCTGGCTCAATTTCGGCAGCGGCAGCTTGATCAGGGTTAGTGCGCCCCCAATCTTCAGGTTAAACATTTCGATTGTACCTCCCAGTCTTTGTATCGCTGCATTGGCCAGGAAGATGCCCAGGCCCATGCTGTCCTTGCGTGTGGAGATGAAGGGTTCACCCATATTTTCCATCACCTTCGCCGGGATGCCGGGTCCGTCATCATTGATTGAAATCTCCATTTCACCAGCATTACCCTGATCTACCCTGAATGTGACTTCCACTTTCTCCCTGGCGGCCTTGATGCCGTTTTCGATGATATTGATAACCGCATGCCTGAGGCTTAACTCTGACGCAACCAAGGGGTCATTCTCGGCTTTGATATTGAACTCGACAACGGCCATGGGGTGAATGTTGGTGATGTAGTCCTGTATATCTGAAACAAAATCCGACAGCAGGATATTTTCTGACGCTGCTGGGTTGTCCTTGTGGTAGTAGCGGATCAGCTGGTTCAATGAATCCTTGCAGCGGGTAACCTGTTGCTTGAGTACAGTGATGTCTTCCTTGACGCGATCGTTGCCCAATTCCTCCGTCTCTAATTTGTCCAGGTCGGTGAGCAGGATTGACATCGTGGACAAGGGGGTTCCAAGAGCATGGGCAGTGCCCGCCGCAAGGGTGCCAATTGCCACTAATTGTTCATTGCGCATTTCATTTTCACGCGCCTTGGCCAGGTTAAGTTCTCTTTCCCTGATGGCTGATGCCATGCGAGTAAGAAAGACACTGATCAATACGGCGCTGACCAGGAAAATTATCCACATACCTACCAGGTGCAACTCGAAAATAGTGTCCTGATCCATCGTGTCGCTTTCCATGTTGTGATCGGCGCCTATTTCGAGCAACAGGAAATAGGTATAAATCAAGATGCCGCCACCGGCCAACGCATAGACATAGCTGGCTGGTAACAGTGTGGCAGTCACTGCCAGGAGCACCAGAAGATATGAGATTAGTGGATTGCTTGCGCCACCGGTATTGAGTATCAGGATGAACAGGATTACCACGTCAACCATTATGTGGAAGAACAGTTCCTTCTGGCTAATTACCGTCGCTACCTGAAGTCGCCAGAAGCCAATGACGACGGAAAAAACCACAGCCCCGATTAACGCAAAAATCAGGTTCAGCGGAATGGTAAGAGAAGACAGGTTTTGGAAAACGATGAGGCCGATTGCGGCCAGAACCGTTACCAGGCTACGCAGCAGCAGCAGGCGTTGCAGGCCCTGCCGGGCCAGCGTGGCCTGGTCTATATCGCCGGGGATGAGGAATCCCAGCAGCTTGCCCAATCGAGTATCAGTCATAAGCGTCCTATTCTAGCTGAACAGGGGGCTGAAAACAGGTCGTTGCAGCGCCTATGCAAAGCCTTGTCGGCGGGTTATATTGCAACGCCCACCGACATACCCTGATAAACGTGCCAGCTGACCAGCAAAACAGAACCGCCTCAGTGATTGACCTGCTTAGGGACACCCTTGCTGACAGTTCTGCTGGAGAACCTTTGCTCTGCTATGGCATCGGTAGCGAGGACCAGTCCATCCAGCAGATGCAGGCAGCGCTGATGGACCACCTGTTCAATCTGATTTCAGCCAATGCTGATGAGCAGGGACCAGTTCTGCTCGTGGGTCCGAGCATGGCGCACCTGCAAAACAGATTGGGGCAGTCAGCTTGCATGGTTGAGTCGCAAGCAGATTTTTCTTCCGCTCTGTCTGCCATGTCAGAGACTGGTGAGAAATACCAGCTGATAGTGGTCGAGGGATCTGTTCGGTTTGCAGATCAACTTCATCTGCTCACGGCGGCGCGAGCGTCATTGCAGGCTGAAGGAATGCTGTTGTTATGTGGTGAGTATCTGGACGACGACTCGGCAATCAAAAGATCTCCACTGGCCAACCTGTCATCCCTGCGGCAATTGTCGGAGCGACTGGGCTTTCAACTTGATTCTGAAGAGCAGCTAAGTTCGTCAGCCTTGCAGAGCCTGCGCAAGTTCATTGCACTTGTCGCGGAGAGCAGAAATAGATTGCTTGAGTGCAAAATATTTTCCCTTGGACAACTCGATGATCTCGAAGCCGAGCTGGAAAATATGGCAGAAGAATTCACTGTTGGCAGGCGCAGCTTTAATATTTTTCTATTTTCCAAGCTGGCAGATCCGCCGGGTGAATATGCTCATGCGGAATATAATGACATTCATTCCTTTTTGCCGGAAGAGATCAAAGATCTTTTCGAGGCCAGTTTTGGTGTAGATTTTGATCCCGAGCTCTGGCACTGGAAGTACTCACTTGGGCATGGCACCTGCGTGGTAGCAAGAGAACGCCCGGGTAAAGCGATCGTCTCTCACTATGGGGGTGCGCCGCGCAAGATTGACTATTTTGGCGCATCGCAAATGGCGATTCAGCCCTGTGACGTGATGGTCTTGCCGGAAGTGCGTCGACAATATGGCAAGAACAGCCTGTTCTTCAAAACCGCCGCAACATTTCTCGAGCGGGAAATAGGCAATACCGTGGATCACCTGCTTGGTTTTGGTTTCCCTAACCAGAAGGCAATGAATATTGCCTTGCGCCTCGGTCTGTATGAAAAAACCGATGACTTCATTGAGATCATCTACCCGGCAAATACCAGTGTAAGCAGCGAGGCAAAATTAGTCGAAGCTGACATTGATAGTGAAGAGCATCAACAACAGATCGATCGGCTTTGGCACGCCATGCGCGGTGGATTTAGCGATGGCATCATTGGGGTCCGGGATGCCGACTATATGCGCTACCGCTACTTCGATCATCCATTCGCCCGGCGCGGCCAATACCAGCGCCTGTTCCTGATACCTGAAGGAGTCGCCGAGCCAGCAGCCATGGCTGTGTTAAAGGAACACGACCAGCACCTGTTATTGATGGATCTGGTCTGCCCGCTCGCTTACATGCCCGATGCGCTTGCACTGCTCAGCGCACACAGCAACTCGGAAACACTGCAAAAGCCGCTGAAGCTCTGGCTTACCCGGGGCTGGCAGGGCAGTGTAGAGACCGATGGCTGTACTGTGAATGAACTGGGGATTGAGATACCCTGTAATAGCTGGAACCCAGGGCCCAGCTCGACTGTGTTGTATGGTGCCTGGTGGTTGACGGCAGGCGATATGGATTTCATGTAGGCAAGCAGCTTGCCAACAAGTGAAACTTATAACTAATAGATGGGTGAAACCAATAAAGGTAGTAAGAAGGGTGGTGAGAAGAAAGAACGATGAGTAGCGCTAATATCTATCAACAAGACCTGGATATGAACCGGGCAAACTACGCTCCCCTGACTCCGCTAACATTTCTCGAGCGCGCCGCCAGTGTCTATCCGGATCATACTTCGATCATTCATGGTGACACACGTTATAGCTGGTCCCAGACTTATCGGCGTTGTTGTCTGCTCGCATCTGCTCTTGCAAAGATGGGCATAGGAGAAGGCGATACGGTTTCTTTCATGGGAGCGAATACACCGGAAACCTTCGAGGCTCATTTCGGTGTGCCGATGATCGGTGCTGTGTTAAACGCTCTCAATGTTCGCCTGGACGCAAAGGCTATCGCATTTATTCTTGAGCATGCAGAGACCAAGGTGCTGTTCACCGACAGGGAGTACAGCGAAACCATCAAGGCCGCGCTCGAATTTGTCTCCAACAAGCCTGTAGTGATCGATATCGATGACCCTTACTTCGAAGGCGGAGAGTTGCTGGGAGAGAAAAACTACGAAGACGTGCTTGCCAGCGGCGATAGTGACTACCGTTGCTTCCAGATCGATGATGAATGGCAGGCGATCAGTTTAAATTACACATCGGGAACTACTGGTGATCCCAAGGGTGTGGTTTTTCATCATCGGGGTGCTTACCTGAATGCGATTTCCAACGTGCTGAGCTGGGACATGGTTTCCCATCCAGTCTATCTGTGGACGTTGCCAATGTTTCACTGCAATGGTTGGTGCTGGCCCTGGAGTCTGGCCGCTGCCGTGGGCACCAGTGTTTGCCTGCGCCATGTACGCGATCATGCAATCTTCGAAGCAATCAAGACGCATCAGGTTAGCCATTTCTGCGGCGCGCCGGTGGTATTGAACACGCTCATCAATGCGCCTGACGAAATGAAGCAGGGAATAAACCACAAGGTTAAGGCGATGACTGCTGGGGCTGCACCTCCTGCCGCGGTCATTGCTGGCATGGAAAATATGGGATTCAGCGTGACCCATGTGTACGGGTTGACTGAAACCTATGGTCCCTGTGTGGTCTGCGCGCCGCAGGCAGAGTGGCAGGATATGGATATAGATGAGCGTGCCGAAATGTTGGCGAGGCAGGGCGTGCGTGCGCCACTGCAGGATGAGATGATGGTGGCTGATCCGGAAACCTTGCAGCCGGTTCCCAAGGACGGTGAGACCATGGGCGAGATATTCATGCGCGGCAACCTGGTGATGAAGGGTTATCTGAAGAATCCGAAGACAACCCAGGCTTCCTTTGCCGGAGGCTGGTTCCATTCCGGCGATCTCGCAGTCTGGTATGAAGACGGATATGCACAAATAAAAGACAGATCGAAAGACATCATTATCTCGGGTGGGGAAAATATCAGCTCGCTCGAGGTCGAATCGGTATTGTTCAAGCACCCGAAGATACTGGAGGCTGCGGTAGTTGCCAGTACCGATGAAAAATGGGGTGAAGTTCCCTGCGCTTTTGTCAGCCTCAAATCTGGCGAAGAAATGAGCGTGGAGGAATTAATAACCTACTGCCGGGACGAGATGGCAGGTTTCAAGATCCCGAAGAAAGTAGTCTTCGGGCCAATCGACAAGACCAGTACCGGCAAGGTGCAAAAGTACCTGCTCCGTGAGAAAGCAGAGAAAGTAGAATTAGCAGTAAAGAAATAGTATCCCGATAAAAAGACAATTAACCAGCAGTTCCCTGCATACTAGGAGACATCATGAGAAACATAATAACCAAGAGTACCGCACTGGCCCTCTGTCTGTTTGCCAGCCAGTTGTTCGCGCAAGACATCCCCGAAACGATTACTGTAATCAGCTCCATCTTTGACCACCACGGCATGGTACCGGAGGAAAATTCCGCCTACGGTGCGAATACTTCAATCGATCTTAGCTGGTCGAACCTGCCACCCGGCACCCAGCAACTGGCCCTGATCTGCGACGATCCCAAAGTCGTGGAGATCGGCATGATGGAAACGCCATTTGTGCACTGGGTTGTCTACAACATACCGGCGACTGCCTCGGGTCTTCCCGCCGGTATGTCCAGTGATGAGCAGGTCTCCGCACCTGGTCTGGAAGGAGCGATCAACGGACACAATGGTTTGCGTCGGCCAGGTTATTTTGGTCCGCGACCACCTGCAAACGGTCATCTGCATTCATACCACTTTCGCGTCTATGCCCTGGATAGTGAGCTGGACCTGGCAGCCGGACTCAACAAAGATCAGTTACTGGAAGCGATGGACGGCCATATCCTGGCTACCGGCATGCTGATGGGTCACTACCAGCGCGAAGAATAAACGAAGAAGGATAAACGAATCAGTGTTGATTCAGATAAAAAAAAGAAGCGGGTCAGGAGACCCGCTTTTAGTTTCTGAGGTAACAATCTCAGAGGGATGATTCTGCCAGATAAGCCTGGGTATAGTTGTCACGCTAGTAGTGTTCGATTATTTCCCCGATTACTGCCCCTTGCTCAATGTTCAATTCCACTTCCTGATAGAGGTGAATATCTCCCAGTACCGAGGATTCCCCGTCAATGGTCAGTTCCGGTTGTTGGTTGTTGAAGCTGAAGAATCTGTCCCACCAGTGGCGGCGGCCACGAACGATGATATCGCCTTCCACGACAGTGCCGTAGAGCAATTCGATGTCGCCATTTGAAGTCTCCAGATTCTCGCCCACTCTCGTGTTGCGCAATCTCAGACGGCCATTAACGGATTCTATTGTGTCGTCAACCTGCGTACCGGCGTCGGTAGAGATGCCGCCATTAACTGTTTCCAGTTTACCGTGCACTATTGCATCTTCGCCGACGCGAATTCCGCCATTGACGGTGTGAGCGGAGCGAATCACAACCTGGTTATCGAGTTCTATTGAGCCGTTAACAGTTGAGACTTTCTCAGCGCTGGCACCGTCCGATAGCTGAATGCTGCCATTGACTGAAGACACGTCCCCGACGCGCTCTCCATCGTCAATGGTGACGCCCTGATTGATTCTGGAAATACTGCGATATTCTTCTGCCGCCGCATCGGTAGCGAAGACGTAGCTGCCCAGCAACATCACCAGTAAAGAGGCGGCGCCGAGTCGAAGTGAGTGATTAAATGCAGACATGGTCAATTCCCCTAACAAATCTGTATTACGCATTAGTTAGAGCAATAAGCTTGCCAACTTTTATTGTCTATCAAAAACAATGAGTTAGCTAATTATGATAGTTGAGCTGGGTGGCAGAATTGGCCAAATTCACCACTGGAAATAGCGAGAATCCCCAACGGTTTCAAGCGCCTTTACAGGGTGTCGATGATAGGATAGCTTGCTGCCATCGTTGGAACAGAGCGCGGCAATTGCTGCCCTGTATCCCCCGCCATCACCAGGAGAATCAATAATGAAGAAGAAGACCAACACGAGCAGCAAATTGCTTGCCTTGCTTGTGGCCGGATTGCTTGCAGGCATATCAACGCTGAGCATCGGGCAGGAGAATATAGTCGAAACCGATAGCCACCGATTTGTGGAAGTCGCCGATGGTGTTTGGCTCGTTACGGGAACGGGTTCGGTTTACACCATGAGCAACGCAATGGTACTGGTTGGCACTTTCGATACCCTGGTGGTTGATTCCCACGTCACGCCAACTGCAGCCAGGGCGTTGCTGGATTCTCTTCCTGCTATCACCGATAAGCCGGTGCGTTACCTGGTAAACAGTCATTATCATTTCGATCATGCCCATGGTAATCAGGCTTTCCCTGAAGGAATTGAAATTATTGGTCACGAGTTCACCCGCAAGAAGCTCAATGGAGAGATTGGCAATGTGCTCGAAGAGCGCACATTCAAAAGTTTTTCCGACCCTGTTCCCACCACGGTCGCCAATCTTGAGCGCCAGGTGGCTGCGGAAACCGACCCGCAACAACGCAGTGTGCTGGAACAGAGACTGCACGTACAAAGGGACTACATGAACGCTATTCCCGAAGTACAACCCACGCCGCCAAATATTACCCTGGAAACCAAGATGACCCTGTTCCAGGTTGTCGATAGAGGCTCACGCGAGATTCAGTTATTACATTTTGGTCGTGCCCATACCGGAGGCGATGTGGTGATTTACCTGCCTCAGGAACGCGTGGCATTTACCGGCGACATGATGTTGCCGGGCCTGGCTTATATGGGAGATGGTCATGTAGACGAGTGGCCTGACACCCTGGAAGGCCTCAAGACATTGGACTTCGACTTTTGGCTGCCAGGGCACGGGCCGGTGATGGACAGCAAGGAGCCCATCCATATTTTCCAGGAGTATCTGCGTGACTTGTGGGGCAAGACCGAGGCGATGCACCGGGAAGGGGTTAGTTGGGAAGCTGCAGCCGAGCGGATTGATATGACTAACCATAGTGGCAGTTATCGGCAGATCCGGGGTCCCGGAGTTGACCCACGGGCGGTCAGGCGCATGTATGAGCTACTGGACGCCAGGTAGTCAAGCACACAAGGCTTTGTAATGAGTGATTCGGAGAGAGCAGATAATCGCCCGATTTTTTTCAAGCCAGGTCACAATGCCGGTGATCTGGTGGAGTCGACAAGGTGGGATATCTTGCGTGAAGAGAAGGGGTTGGTAGAGGTAGAAGCACACCTGCCAGAGCACATGTTAAATCCGCGGCGGCAGTTGTTTGGCGGTTTCACCGGCATCTACGTGGACATGATGTCTCTCTACACTTGCCGGACCCTGTTCGATGACCCAAAGGATTTTCAATGGTCTGCGACGGTCAATATGCGTATCGATTATTTCGCGCCGGTCATGGGTCCCCGTTTTCGCCTCAAGGGAGAGCTCATTAACGATGGCAAATCCACCTGCCTGGTGGCGACACACTTTACCGACCTGGATGGCAACAAGCTGGTGTATGCCATCACAACCCTGCGCAAGAATCCCAAACAATAGTCAGCAACAGCCATGAGTGACCAGCCTTTCAACGTTCGTCACAAGCAGTTCGAATATTCTCCCCTGGTGCAGGGCGTGTACCGAGGATTATTGGCTGCAACACTACCCATGCCCATCATGGGGCAGGATTTCTTTATCGGCTATGTCTGCGTGCTGCTGTTCCTCGGTTTTGGGCTGCGACCGTTGCTGGAGAGAACCGGGCTGTATCGATTACTCAATCATTACCTTGTAGTGTTCGAAGAGAAGACAAGCAAAAGGTATCTGGAGAAGCGTGCGGCCGAAATAGATCGCAAGGCGAGAGATGACAAGCATCGCAGACGCCGACTCAAACATCCCGATCTACCCAGGCATTGGTAAGCAGAATCGCTGGCATAAAAAAGGCAAGGTACAAATCCTTGCCTTTTTTATTTTCATTCCACTGCCGAAGACTACATAGCGTAGCCCTTCTCGTCGTGGTCGGTGATATCCAGACCTTGCTGCTCTTCTTCATTGGTTACCCGCAGGCCGCCAGTAATAATAGCGACTACTTTTAGCAGGATGAAGGTGAGGATTGCTGTATAGATTCCGGTGGCGAGAATACCGGTAATCTGCACGCCCACCTGAGAGCCGATCGTTGCACCCTCGGCCAGGCCATTGCCGCTAAATATGCCCAGTTCCGAAGAGACCAGGATACCGGCCAGGAAGGTGCCAGTAATGCCACCTACACCGTGCACCGGAAACACGTCCAGGGAGTCATCAATTTTCAGGTTCTGTTTGAGGAATGTAGTGGCGAAGTAGCAAATTACACCACCGCTTACACCTACGATCAGGGCGCCCGCGGGCCCGACGCTGCCCGAGGCAGGGGTGATCGTTGCCAGGCCAGCGACCATGCCGGTAATGGCGCCGAGGCCACTGGGTTTGCCAAACTTGATCCATTCGATAACCATCCAGCTCAGCGCTCCGACCGATGCCGAGATGTGAGTAACAAACAGGGCCATACCCGCTGCATTGTCAGCGGCCAGGGCACTGCCGGCGTTAAAGCCAAACCATCCTACCCAGAGCATGGCTGCACCTGTGAAACTCATGGTGAGGTTATGGGGCAGGGTTGATGAAGTGAGGAAGTCTTTTCGTTTGCCGATCACCAGGGCAGTTACCAGCGCACCAACACCTGCTGTCACGTGAACCACGGTGCCGCCGGCAAAATCGATCAAGCCCATCTGGCCCAGCCAGCCGCCGCCCCATACCCAGTTGGCTACCGGGAAGTAAACCAACAGGGTCCACAACAGGCAGAAGATAAGCATGGCTGAAAATTTCATGCGCTCGACCCAGGCACCAACTATCAATGCCGGGGTAATGATAGCGAATGTCATCTGGAATGCAGCGAATACAGTTTCCGGAATGTCACCTGACATGGAATTGATATCTATGCCGGCAAACAAGGCCTTGCTCAATCCACCCCAGTAGGCTGATTCCGAAGGACCGAAGGCGATGCTGTAGCCAACCAGTAACCACAAAATCGAGATGCTGACTGCAATGGCGAAGCATTGCATGAGCACGGACAGTACATTCTTGGTGCGTACCAGGCCGCCATAGAAGAGGGACAGCCCGGGCAGGGTCATAAACAGCACCAGTGCGGTAGATGTAAGAATCCATGCTGTATTGGCGCCGTTGAGTTCATCCTGGGCAAGCGCGAGGGATGGCATGCACAGTAAGCCAGCAGCAGCAAAGAGCTTTATTGTTCTATTTATAGTTTCGGAATTCATTGTCTCTGACCTCTACAGGGCATCGTTGCCGGTTTCGCCGGTTCGAATTCTTATTGATTGCTCGACATTGGTGACGAAGATCTTGCCGTCGCCAATTTGTCCGGTGCCTGCAGCTTTGCAGATGGCATCAATAGCCTGGTCAGCCAGCTCATCAGCCACGACGATTTCCAGCTTGGCTTTAGGTAAAAAATCGATGACATATTCTGCGCCACGGTAAAGTTCCGTGTGCCCCTTCTGTCTGCCGAATCCTTTTACTTCGGTCATGGTCATGCCGCTTACGCCTAGCTCCGAAAGTGCTTCGCGCACATCGTCGGCTTTAAAGGGCTTAATTATTGCGGTGATTAGCTTCATTGTGATTCTCCTGCTTTAGCTTGGATTCCGCTCTGTTGCGCGGGCTGGATTCATTCTTCGCTGCCTCGACTGCCGTCGAGAGCAACTGTTTGTTAGCCGCCAGAAAACGTGAAAAAACTTTATCATGGCGGCCATAAAAGCACCATCTCGGAGCGTTTCCTGGCGCATTTTTAGAACAGGAGGCAGCTTTTTGAACAATTATGGTGCAAAAAGCGCCTCACCCAGGCGGCAATCCATGCCAGATAGCGGGCGATGCAAGAAATTGGCAGGAGATTCTGCCGTGATTGCAAATAATCGGATACGGAGATAAAAAAAGGGAGCCAATGTTGAAGGGAGGGAAGGAAGAATTTCAACATTGGCTCCCCTAGGGGGGAGGGACTGCTTATGCAGCGACGCGCTGCTGAAGACTTTTTACCGACTGAATCAGTGGCAGCATGATCACTGTGAAGATGATCACGTAGCAGATGCCAAGCAGCTGCAGAGCCATGGCAATACCATAGATTTCAGCGATATAGCCGACTACCGGTCCGCTGACGATGAACGACAGGCGGAACAGGAAGCTGGTGAACGAGTTTGCGGTAGCGCGAAACTCGCTGGGCACACGTCGATTGAGTGCATTGACCAGGATGACCTGCTTCAGGCCTCGACCAACGAATAACAACAATGCGATGCCAATACCGATCCAGCCAGGGAACCAGGCCATGCCGAATTGGCTCACGATTGGCAATATGCCAATGATGGTCAGTGCGCCAACTGCTCCCAGTCGCTGCTCAAGGGCGAACCCGTAGCGTGTGGCGAGCGCAGCCGTGAGGCTCTGAATGCACCAAAGCACACCAAATACCGCCAGAGATAATCCCTGCGCTTCCCAGTAAGGCT
>CAYTLI010000076.1:0-11557 GCA_964438455.1 uncultured Pseudohongiella sp. | reverse complement strand
CGAGCTGATCAATGCAGATCCTGACAAGGAGCAACTTCCGGGACGCGCCTACCGGCATGATCACCGGCGCATGCTCACTCTCATTGGCACGCTTTGCAGTCTCGTTGCCGTGATCACTATCGGCCTCTATATCAACAGCGAAGAGGCCGTACGCCTGTACAGCGAACCATTGATGTTATGGCCCATCTGCGTGTTGTTGTTCCTGGTCCTGTATCGAATGTGGGGGTTTGCGCTGGCTGGAAAGCTTGAAGAGGATCCGGTGTTGTTCGCGATCAGTGACCAACCCAGCCAGGTCGCCACTGGCCTGATGTTCCTGGTGCTATACCTGGCGATCTAGACGATCATGCTGAGTATGCCATGGTGAAATCGAAGATGATTTTCCATGAAGCTGGCGATAAAAAAGTAGCTATGATCGTAACCATCCCTTTGGTTGAATCCCAGGGGCATACCCGCCCGATTGCAGGCTTCTACCAATAGTTCTGGTTTTAGTTGCTGCTTTAGAAATTCGTCATCAGAGCCCTGGTCAACCAGCATGGGAATGGGTCGGGTGGCATTCTTTACCAAATGTACTGCGTCATATTCTTGCCATTTACTCTGTTCTTCACCCAAATAGTTCTTTAGGGCTTTAGATCCCCAGGGACAGTTTATCGGCGAGCAGATGGGAGCGAATGCTGAAACGGAATGATACTTATCGGTATTCTTCAGCGCGATGGTTAATGCGCCGTGACCACCCATTGAATGGCCGAAGATGCTTTGCCTGTTCAGGTCGACAGGAAAGTTTCTTGCCAGCAGCTCTGGCAGTTCCTCCACCACATAGGAATACATGTTGTAGTGCTTGGACCAGCGCTCTTCGGTGGCGTCCACATAAAATCCTGCACCGAGACCGAAATCGTAGGCACCTTCATCATCATCTGGTACGCCCTCACCACGGGGGCTGGTATCTGGTGCAACAATGATGAGACCCAGCTCGGAGGCCAGTCTTTGTGCCCCGGCCTTCTGCACAAAGTTTTCATCCGTGCAGGTAAGACCCGACAGCCAATACAGCACAGGGAGTTTCACATCTGCTCCGGTTGCGAGCTGCTCGGGGAGGAAAATCGAGAATGTCATCTCACAGATGCAGGTGGTAGAGAAATGCTTGTAACGCGCCTGGATGCCGCCGAAGCATTTGTTGTTGGAGATTTGTTCGAAAGCCACTGCTCAGTCCTTTTTGGTTTTTATTTTTTCACGCAAAAAAATTCCCGGTGCTGCTGCCTATTGTAGACAGCTTCACCGGGAAAGACTAAGTCATTAACGAGTTATTTCGGTTTAGCGGCGGCCCCAGAAGTCGCGCTTGCCGAAACGGCGTCGCTCATCGAATCGATAGGGGTCCCATTCGCGATAGCGACGATCGAAGCCACGGTTTCGATAGCGATCCCTGTCCCTGAAGCCGCGATCACGAAAACCCCTGTCACGACCGCGTCGATCGAAGTCGCGGCCGAAACTGTTGCCGCGGTAACTGTTGCGTGAGTTACCGGCGAAGCCAGAGGCTCTCCAGTCATAGCCGTTCCAGGTAAATCGCTGGCCGCGATTGTTTACAACCCAGGGGCGATTGTAGCTGCCGCCGATCTCTACAGCACCGCCAGGCGCCTGATCCCAGTTGTAACCATTCCAGCGATAGATTGCATAACCACCACTCTCTCGCTGACTACCCAGCACCCAGCCATCGCCCACGGCGATAGCAGACCCAGGCACGCGATACCAGTTACCGCGATCGCGGCGGTAGATGGCGTAGCCGTCTCGATGTCTTTCTCCCAGACGCCAGCCAGCATTGCCATTGCGGTCATCGGCCTGCGCCACGTTTGCAACCAGGAACATTAAAGCGGTTGCCGCGAGTCCAAGCATTGTGGTTTTCATGGTGGTTTCTCCTTACAGCATTAACTGTAAGGCTGATTATCACGCGGCGAAACTGAATCTCCGGTTAATCGATCGACGGTTTTTCGCGCTTTCCGGTTCAGTTTGAATTAAGCAATAGAGCCCTCAGGCGACAATCATGAAGGCTTCTTCTATCGGATCCCACTTGCTGGGCTTGCCGATACGCGTGACTTTCATGGGCTTGATTACCTTCGGCTCCAGCAGTGACTCAAACTCTTCGATGGCGTGAAAATCGGGATCCAGCCACTTGTCGATGAGTTCCTTGTTTTCGAAATCCAGCATCAGGGGCATGGACTTGGGATGGATGTTGTCCCATTGGGGTGAGAGCGGTGGCAGGGTAATGATGGAAGCAGAGTAGACGATCTCCCCGGTGTCCCGATTCAGGTGCTCCTTGTACAAACCACCGAAGGCGATCGCCGAGTCTTCCAGCTCGATCATGAGGTAGGTCTTCTTGTCTCCCAAGCCCTCGACGAACGCGCTGGCCGGGATGATGCAGCGACTCTCCCGGTACGGTTTGTAGGAGATGCCACGCTTGTTGTCGAGCTTGTCGGAACGGGAATTGAAGCTGGCATATTTATAGTTGGGTTTCAGGGTTTGCTGATCCAGGAATAGCCACCAGATTGCCTCCGCCACCCGCCGCTCTCCTCCGCTTTCGTGGACGATGGCGATCTTGCTGCCGGGGGCAATATCCCGGCTGCTATGCCGGCCGTGGAGGCTGATGCCCAGTGACTCGCAAAGCCACTGGATCTCTGGGCTGTCGATGAGATTGAAGCGTCCGCACATTGCTTTTGCTGCTTGTGGTGGTAAAGTCCAAGTCCTTCTTCTTTTTATACAAAAACAACAAGAGAAGCACCATGAAATCCTTTATCGCATTTTGCTCATCCTGTCTGTTTCTGCTGCTGGGTAACACAGCGTTCGCACAGTCTGCCAGCGAGGTCGCTGCCTGCGAAAATCTCCTGGATCTGCGCAGCCTCACCATCACACGCGCCGGTATCCGCGAAAATCAGCAGGATGGGTCATCCTACTGTTATGTCAGGGGCATCATCAGCCCGGCGATTCATTTTCACGCCCAGCTGCCACTTCCGGAAAACTGGAATGGCCGCTTCCTGCAGTGGGGTGACGGGGGCAAGGATGGCGACCTGGATTTCGCCGACCATCGTGTCGCCGAGGGCTTCGCGGTCACCAATAGCAATATGGGCCATGACAATGGCGTCGAGCCGGGTGCGTCTTTTGCGTTTAACAATCGCCAGGCGGAAATTGATTTCGGTTACCGAGCAGTACATCTGACTGTCCAGGCAGGCAAACGCCTGGTGCGGGAATACTATGGTCGCGTGCAGGACTACGCCTATTTCGAAGGCTGCTCCCAGGGTGGCCGCCAGGGCTTCATGTCGGCACAACGATTCCCCGGAGATTTCGATGGCATCGTCGCTGGTGCACCTGCATTTAACTACCAGGGATTGAACGCGGCCGGCACCTGGAATTTACAACGGGTGTTTCGCGACAACCTGGTCGGCAACCTGGCCGTCGATACCAACGGCGATGGTAGCTATGACAGTTTAAAACTCATCGATGTGTTGCATGAGAAAGTTTTGCAGAAGTGCGATGCCAGCGATGGCGTCAAGGATGGCCTGGTAAGCGATCCACTCAGTTGCAGCTTCAACCCTGCTCTGGATCTGGCGGATGTCATGTGCCCGACCGGCAGCAGCGGCGATAGCTGTTTCACCCAGGCGCAGCTGCAAACAGTACAGGATCTCTATAACGGCCCGAGTGATGACGCAGGGCGCCAGGTGTACCCAGGCAAGATGTTTGGTTCAGAGCAACGCTGGCCCGGTTATTACATTCCCTGGCAAGGCAACAACATGGGGCCATCCAAACTTACTGGTGTTGCCGGTGACCACATGAACTATCTGTTCTATGAACAGGACCCGGGCATGGCAGTACCCGATGTGAGAGATATCAATTACGAACCCAACACCACAGCGGTGATCCCCGAGTTCCACTGGATAGACTGGGATATCAACGATTATTTTTCCGGCAAGGGTGAGCTGATGAAATCGATCACTGATGCCAACGACCCTGACCTGGGTCGTTACCTGATCGATGCTGGCGGCAAGATGCTGATCTATCACGGACTGGTAGACACACTGATTGTCGCCACCGACACCATCAACTATTACAACGAGATGGTAAACACCACATTCAATGGCAGCATGGCCCAGGCACAGGATCACGCCCGCCTGTACCTTGCGCCGGGCATGGGTCATTGCCGCGGCGGACCCGGTCCGGACACTTGGGACAAGCTGGTGCCGCTGATGGATTGGGTAGAAAATGGCGTCGCACCGGAGAGTATTACCGCGACCCATTCGAGCAATGGCCAGGTGGACAATGAACGACCCCTGTGCACTTATCCGCAACAGGCTCGCTATGTCGGACCCGCTGGTGGTGCCGATGATCCAGCCAACTGGCGGGCAGAGAATTTCGAGTGTCGTTAGCCTGACAACAATATTTTGAATTTGAATAAACAATAATCAGAGCCAAGAGGTAATTATGAAACTCGGCCGATCATTCACACTGACAATTGTTCTTCTTCTTTCCAGCATTTGCGCGAGTGCGTTCGCCCAGGATGTGTACCGCGCACGCCTGTCGCCCATGCCCACCACACCGCAGACGGTCACCGAAATTACCGGTGAAGGCGAAGTCATTCTCACTCTCAACGGCAACACCCTTACTGTCGAAGGCAACTTCTCCGGCATGAGTTCTGCGGCCACCGGTGCGCATCTGCACAATGGCCCACCAGCACAGCCCGGTCCGGTGGTACACACCCTGGAGATTGACCAGGCCACAGCCGGGCAGATCAGCGCCACACTGGAGCTAACTGCAGAACAGGTTGAGGCCCTGCAGAACAATTCACTCTATGTGCAGGTGCATAGCGTCAACAATGCGCCAGGCGAGCTGCGCGGCTGGATCTTCCTGCGCAGCCATTTCGACAACTAACAAGACAAGCACAAAGCCCGACTATTGAGTTTGCGGAGACGAGGCAACCCATGAATTTCATCTTCACCAAGCGATTGATTCCTTCTTTATTACTGCCGGCGATACTTGTCGCCTGCGGTGACAGCAGCAACAGTGGTTCAACCGAGATAACGGTAGCGACCACTCCCCCACCTTCAACGATCTCCGGCTTTGCCGATCAGGTTGAAGCCGGAGCCGATCTGTTCGCCACCAATTGTGCAGCCTGTCATGGTGCCAACCTGGAAGGTACGACGCTCGGACCTCTGCTGTCCGGTGGTAGCTTCGTGCAGCGATGGGGCACCCAGACCCCGGCGCTCTTGCTTGGAAATATTCAGGCCAACATGCCTCCCGGCGGTGGCGACAACCTGAGCGACGAGGACTACCTCAACATCGTCGCGCACATTCTCAGCGTCAATGGCGTGGATGGCATCAACGCAGCATTGACCGCCAGTACAGATTTTGAGATTGCCGACAACATCTCGGCGATCGTTGCCCGGCAGCAGCGACCCGAACCGCCAGCACCAGAAGGTCTCACCGTGGCTGGAAATACCGAGGACTTCGTGCCTTTCGTACCGCTTACCGCGGAGATGTTACGCGACCCCAGCCCCAATGACTGGCCCATGCACCGCAGAAATTTTTATGGCCAGAGCTATAGCCCGCTGGATCAGATAAACAAGGACAATGTGGGCAACCTGACCCTTGAGTGGGTGTGGAATATGCACGAAGGGGATTCGGAACCGGCTCCTCTCGTTTACAACGGCATCGTTTACCTGATCAATCCAGGCAATGTAATCCAGGCCCTGGACGGCAAGACCGGTGAGTTGATCTGGGAGCACTGGACCGGCCCGGCCAATCGTCAGGACATGCGTAACATCGCCATGTATGACGACAAGATCATCCAGGCAACCACCGATGCGCGACTCGTCGCCCTGGACGCACGCACCGGCCAACAAGTCTGGGAAACCGTTATCGCAGATAACAGCAAAGGCTTCTCCAACTCTTCCGGCCCTATCGTTGCCGATGGCAAGGTCATCGTTGGACTTGCTGGCTGCGCGCGCTACATCCCCGAGGACTGCTACATCAGTGCCTATAACGCCGACGATGGTGAGTTGTTGTGGCAGTTCGAAACCATCGCCGAGATGGGTCAGCCCGGCGGAGACACCTGGGGTGGCCTGGACGATATATTTCGCGCCGGCGGCGAAACATGGATCACCGGCTCCTATGATCCGGACCTGCGCCTGACTTACTGGGGCACGGCACAACAGAAGCCCTGGGTCCCGGTCAGTCGCCACATGACGATCAATGACGTCGGTCTCTACACCAACTCCACAGTGGCAGTAAATGTGGATACCGGTTCACTGGACTGGTATTTCCAGCATGTTCCTGCCGAGGCACTGGACCTGGACGAAGTATTCGAGCGCGTGCTGGTAAATCGCGGCGACGAACGCCTGGTTTTCTCGCTCGGCAAGTACGGCATCCTGTGGAAGAACGATCGGGTTAGCGGCGAGTTCAAGGGTCACGTTGAAACTGTATTTCAGAACGCGTTTACCAATATCGATCCTGATACTGGTCTGGTGACTTACCGGGAAGACATCCAGAATGCCCAGCTCAATGAGTGGACGTCAGCATGTCCTTCCAGCGCCGGTGGTAAAGACTGGCACTCCATGACCTATCATCCGCCTTCCGGACTGATCATCGCGCCCCTTAGCCAGACTTGCCTGGAGAATGCGGCCAGGGAAGTTGCACTGGTCCAGGGTGGTGGTGGACTCGCAGCCAGCCGCAAGTTCTTCGAGATGCCAGGCACCAACGGCAACCTCGGTAAGGTCGGCGCCTACAATGTAGACACCATGGAAGAAGTGTGGAGCCACCAACAACGGGCATCCCTGCACACCGGCACTATTTCCACCGGCGGCGGTCTGGTCTTTGTTGGCGATCTGGATCGCCGCTTCAAGGCCTTCGACGTGGACAATGGCGACATACTCTGGGAAACACGACTCGGCACCTCGGTGCAGGGCCACCCGGTCTCATTTGCTATCGACGGCAAACAATATATCGCAGTAACCACGGCCCTGGGCGGTACCAGCCCACGAACCGTGCCCGGTGTTATTGCCACCGAGATTACCTACCCGCGATGGGGTAACGCGATCTACGTTTTCTCTTTGCCTGACTAATTTTCCGTTGCCGGGGTAATTATGGATTGGCCGGACCAGATAGATCCAGTATCCCGTCAAGGCAAGCGAAGGGCTAGCGAGACCTTTCCTTGACGGTTGGTACATTACATTTTTTCTGCGGCAAGATGGGCGCGGGCAAGTCGACTCTGTCGCAACAGCTCGCGCAAGAAAACAACGCGGTACTGATTTCCGAGGACGAGTGGCTGGCATCTCTGTATCCGGGTCAGATCCACACGTTCGATGATTACCGGGAGTATTCGGCGAAGCTTAAGCCGCTGCTTGCGGAACACATCAATCGCCTGCTGCTCACCGGCACTAATGTGGTGATGGATTTTCCGGCCAACACCAGGGGACAACGCAAGTGGCTCAGGGAGCTGGGCACTGCCGCCGGCATCGTCGGCAATCTCGTCTACCTGAGGGCCAGTGACGAGACTTGCCTCGCACGACTTGCAATACGACGTGAACAACAACCGTCACGGGCGAAATTTGATACAGAGTCGGTGTTTAATGAAGTCACGGCTTACTTCCAGGAACCGGATGAAGATGAAGGGTTCAGGCTAGAGCTTATCGACGCGAACATCGAAAAATAGATTCATCTTCTCTGCCAATAAGAGGTGTGAATACAATGAAGGCACTCAAAACAATAACAGGCTTTTCATTCAGCGCAGCGCTACTCCTGCTCGCTGCCTGCGGTGGTGAAGCCCCGCAAACCAGCGCGCCCGTGATTGAGCCCGAAGTGAACTTCGCTACCCAGGCGGATGCCGGCGCTGCCACCTATGCCACCAACTGCGGTGCCTGTCATGGCAATGAGCTACAGGGGACCGCACTCGGACCAATGCTCAGTGGTGGTGGTTTTCTCGGCAGCTATGGCCGCCAGTCTCCATTCGAGTTCTTCAATTTTCTCAAGGCCAACATGCCTCCCGGTGGTAATGCGGGAATAAGTGATGATGACTACTGGTCTATCGTGGCTCATGTGATGCGCAGCAACGGAGTGGCCAACAACAACCCGGCGCTTGATGCGAGCGCAAGTTACGCCATGGCTAGCAACATTCCAGGCGTTAATCCTGCCCTCACCCAACAGCGCATCGAACCCGATAGACCAACCGGTGTGGTCGCGGCCGGCAGGGTGGAAAACTACACGCCCGTTACCGATGCCATGCTCACCAATCCCTCGCCCGATGACTGGCTGATGCTGCGCGGCAACTACCAGGCTTGGAGTTACTCGGCCCTCGATGAGATCAATGCTGATAATGTGGGTGACCTGCGACTGGAGTGGATGTGGAGCATGCATGAGGGAGACTCCGAGCCCTCGCCGCTGGTTCATGACGGTGTCATCTACCTGATTAACACCAGCAACATCATTCAGGCACTGGATGGCAAGACTGGTGAACTGATCTGGGAGCATCATGCCGGACCTTTCGACAGTGAAGACATGCGCAACATCGCTATCTATGACGACAAGATCATCCACGCGACTACCGATGCACGGCTGCTGGCGCTCGATGCGCGTACCGGTGAGCCAGTTTGGGAAGTAGAGATCGCCGATGGCACACAAGGCTTCGGTAATTCCAGCGGGCCCATCGTCGCCGACGGCAAGATTTTACAGGGACTGCTGGGCTGCTCACGTTACATCGAAGACGACTGTTACATCAGCGCCCATGATGCCAACACAGGTGAAGTCGCCTGGCGTTTCAACACCATCGCTGAGTCCGGCACACCCGGTGGCGATACCTGGGGCGATATCGATGATCTGTTCCGCGCCGGTGGTGAAACCTGGATTACCGGCACCTATGACCCGGATCTGAAACTTACCTATTGGGGCACTGCACAACAAAAACCCTGGATGCCGGCCAGTCGCGGTTTGTCCATCTACGACGCGGGCCTGTTCACCAACTCCACCGTCGCGATCAACGTCGACAATGGCGAACTGGATTGGTACTTCCAGCATGTACCCGCCGAGGCGCTGGATCTGGACGAGGTGTTCGAACGTGTGCTGATCGACAGAGGTGACGACAAGCTCGTCTATTCCATTGGCAAACACGGCGTACTGTGGAAGCACGACAGGGTAAGCGGTGAATTTATCGCCCACAAGGAAACCATATTTCAGAACGCGTTCTCCAATATCGATCCGGATACTGGCGCGGTAACTTATCGTCAGGATATCCAGAACGCACAGATCGATCAGTGGATCTCAGTCTGTCCTTCCACTGCCGGCGGCAAAGACTGGCACTCCATGTCCTACCATGAGCCCAGCGCAAATCTAATTATCCCGTTAAGCCAGTCCTGTCTGGAGATTGCAGCGAGAGAAGTGCCGCTGGTTCATGGTGCTGGCGGCACGGCTGCCAATCGTCGCTGGTTCGAGATGCCAGGTTCCGATGGCAACATGGGCAAACTCGCTGCCTATAATGTGGATACTTTAGAGGAAGCCTGGTCCTACGAGCAGCGCGCCGCGTTCCTCACCGGCGTGTTATCGACTGCTGGTAATATCGCCTTTGTGGGAGACCTGGACCGTTACTTCAGGGCACACGACACCAGCAATGGAGAAATACTCTGGGAGACTCGCCTGGGCACCTCGGTCCAGGGTCACCCGGTTACATTCGCTATCGACGGCAAGCAATATATTGCGGTCACCACCGCAATGGGTGCCCGGGGTGTAAGCCCACGAACAGTGCCCAGGGTTGTCGCACCGGATGTGCGCCATCCCAGCAGTGGTAACGCACTGTATGTATTCAGTCTCGCAGACTAGTTATACGTTTTATCGACAAGGGATTTCCTCATGAGTGAAGAAGTAGAAGCCGGCGAAAAACAGGAACAACAACCTTCTAACATTGGACGCATCGAATGGCTGGACATCACGGTACCCGATGCCGAACGACTGAAGAATTTTTACTGCAACGTCGTCGGTTGGAAAAGCACAGATGTGGACATGGGCAGTTACAGCGATTTCAACATCAATCTGCCTGAAAGCGGTGACACCGTCGCAGGTATCTGTCATGCCCGCGGCAGCAACGCCAACATCCCTCCGCAATGGCTGGTCTACGTGCGAGTTGCTGACGTCAAGGCGAGTGCCGCCGAATGCGAGAAGCGAGGCGGCAAGGTACTGGATGGCCCGAGGCGCATGGGTGGCAGCGACTTCTGCGTCATCGAAGATCCTGCCGGCGCCGTCATGGCACTGCTTTCAGACTGATGTCGGACTGAACTGAGCGATGGCTACCTACAAGGGCAGCTGCCACTGTGGCGCCGTACAATTTGAAGTGCGCAACCAGGAGAAGTTGCAGGACCTGAAGCGCTGCGACTGCTCCTTGTGTCGCAAGAAAGGCGCCATTATGGCGGGAGTGAAGCTGGCTGATCTGGTTGTGACTACGGGAGAGGACAAGCTCAGCCTGTACCAGTGGAATACGAAAACTGCGAAGCACTACTTCTGCTCGATCTGTGGAATTTACACCCACCACCAGCGGCGAGTCGCACCAGACGAGTATGGGTTCAACGTCGCCTGTATAGAGGGTGTTGAGCTGAAGTCATTAGGGGTGGTGCCGATGACCGATGGCAGATCCCTCGATCTGGTGGACGACTAATCCTTCTCGTCCCCGCTGTGCTCTGCTTCGTTTGGCACTTCTGATACCAATTCTTTTACATCCGGAGTTCTGCGGCGCCTAGCCTTCTTCGGCACCATGCCTCGCATTGATTCCATCTTGCCGAAGCAAAGCAGTTTGTCTTCCGGTTCCAGCACCCTGTCTCTGCGCGGGTTGGGAATGACCTTGTTGCCCCGGTACAGGGTTAGCACATTAATATCCAGGTCAGGCAGCTGCGTATCCTTGATTGCCATACCAACGAAGTTTGAACCTTCGGGCACATAGATTTCAGTAACGCCATAGCCTTTACTAACAGTCAGTCTCTGGCGCAGATCGATTTCCGGGAAATCAACCTGTGCAGCCATGTAGTCAATCACTGCGCCGGCAATATCCAACTCCGTGCAGCCCTCGATACCCTCGAGTCCAGGCGATGAATTCACCTCCATGATCTGGGGGCCATCCGCACCCTCCAGCATGTCTACGCCAGCCACTCGTAAACCGAGAATCTGTGCGGCTCTTACTGCAGTCTCACTGTACTGCTCGTCCAGCTCCACCGCTTCCGCTACGCCGCCCCGATGCACATTGCTGCGAAACTCCTGCCCCTGGGCTACCCGACGCATGGCTGCGACCACACGATCACCAACAACGAAGGCGCGTATGTCCTTACCCTTGCTCTCGGCAACGAACTTCTGCACCAGCACGTTCTGCTTCTGACTCTGCAACAACTCGATGATGGCTTCGGCCGCTCGCTTGGATTCTGCCAGCAAGACTCCGATGCCCTGGGTTCCCTCGATCAGTTTGATTACCACAGGTGCACCACCCACACGTTCGATTGCAGGAATTACATCTTTCTTGTCTTTAACAAAAGTCGTAGAAGGAATGCCAATGTGA
>CAYTLI010000075.1:0-11675 GCA_964438455.1 uncultured Pseudohongiella sp. | reverse complement strand
TTGGAAACAGGCACCGCCACAGCCCAGCCACGTTTTACCAGTTCCTTACCCATCCAGAACTGTGCCCTGGCCATAAAATCGTTATTAGAGCCTCCCGTCATCAGGATGGCTAAGGGTGGAGCTGTGCCAGTGCTTTCCGGCTCAAACCAGAGTACGCGCAGGTTGAGACCATCATCCAGTACCAGGGTATCTTCTGCCGCCAGCGACAAAGCTGGGGAAATCAACAGGAAAAAACAGAAGAATTTCAGTATTCGGGTCATCGCGCTTTCTGGTCGTTGGTTTTATTGCCGATACGGACGTCTTTTTTTAGAACTCACAAGGCTGATTATAGCAGTCTGCAATAATCTGCCCGGGCCGATGAGATGAATAACCCTTGCCAGCCGGTGGTTTTCCGCGAATTATCCAACTTTTGAGACTCAGGAGGCAGGGCGAGAAATCCTGTTCCGATCTGTAACCTTTTTTGGCGGCCCCCGTCTTTAGATTCAAATGTTAGCGCAATATCAGCAGGCCATAGAGCAATACCGGCAGCGGATTTATTCCTTTGCCCACTACAGCCTGCGCGCCAGAGAAGATGCTGAGGATATTACCCAGGAAGTTTTCATCAAGCTCTGGCAACACTGGCAGAAGATCGACCATAGCAAGCTCAATGCCTGGTTAATGCGCGTGGCCCACAATGCAGTAATTGATCATGTGCGGCGTGGCAAGAACCAGGCTGAAAAGATAGACGACTATGCGGAACCAGAGGAGCAGGCGACATCTCATGAAGACGCAGGAGCAGACATCGACCGACAGGCTTTCAGTACTCAGCTCATGGACTGCATTCGCTCTCTCGAAGACCCATTCCGCAGCATCATCATTATGCGTGATGTTCAGGGTATGAGTTATGCCGATATTCAGCACTCGCTGGATATGAGTGAGAGCCAGGTCAAGGTCTACCTGCACAGAGGGCGACGCAAGCTTAGAGAGAACGGAACCCTGCGCAATATATTTGAGCAGATGACAGGATCAGATGATCGCCCTGATGCGCCAAGAGTAAAGATGACAGTAGTTAAACCGGCGGCCGAATGAAGGCTGCCTCGAAGATTGAAACTGGACAGATATGATGTCAAACAACAATGAATCGCAATGCTATTTCGTGCAACTGCAGTTCGACAGTTTTCTCGACGGAGAACTGGGCGAGAGCCAGCAGCGGGATTTCCTGCAGCATGTGAACTCTTGTGCAGACTGCGCGGCGGAGTTTCGCTACGCGCAAACGATACAGGATGGCTTGCTGGATTTGCCGTTGCTCGATTGTTCTGAGCAGGCTTTGAGTGCCGCGAGGGATCTGGCGAACAAGGGTGCGATGGACTCCAGCGGCAGGCCAAACTTTCTCGGCCAGCTTATCCAGGAGACCTGGCAGTGGTTTGCCGCGGCACCCAGCGCCATGCGCTATGCCATTCCAGTAGTTTTGTTCGCAACAGTCGGCCTGATTGCGTGGCCCCAACTTGCACCCGATCAGCAGGGCGTGGATGCAACTGCACCAATGGTTGCGGCACAGCCGGGACAAATGACAACTATGCCTGTGCAATATAGTCCAGAAGAACTGGCTCAGGCATTACAGGATTTATCACTGGCTATTGAGTACCTGAACCAGGCCAGTGAGCGAACAGAAAGTATGGTCGGAGGCAGGTTTTTGATGCGGCCATTGCGGGATCGACTCAATGCGTCATTTGAGCGTGTTCGAACCAACGTCGAGAGTGATGTCAGGGGAGAGGAAATTTAGTGTGTCAGAAAGGGCCGCAGAGTCCTGACAGAGAACGCTGCGATTGTCGCGGTGGATTGTGAAAAAGCGAGGTAACGATATGAAGTTAATTAAGCAAATGGTAGTAGGTGTTGTTGCGTTGATGCTGGTTACGCCAGCATGGGCGGCAGACAATTCATTACGGGATCACCCGGGCTATGTGGATTTTTCAAGTCTCACATCCCAGGCCTCCAGCGAGCCAACGGTTGAAATCAGCCTGCGCGCGCCGATCCTGGCAATGATGACCAACCTGATTCGCAACGAAGATGAGATGGCGGCGGATTTCGTTTCCAAACTATTGCGCGTCTCGGTAAATGTCTTTGAGAGTGATGCGGTGGATGTGTCAGAAATTGCAGATTCCATGTCCGAGATCGCCGAGAGCCTTGATGACCAGGGTTGGGAGCGTGTGGTTCGGGTTCGCGAGAACGGCGAACACGTCGACATCTATATGCGCCTCTCCAATGATGGTGAGTTGATTCATGGCATCACTATCATGGTCGCCGAGCCTGGTGACACAGTCATGGTTAATATTGTTGGCGAGATCAGTGGCAACGACATTGCTGCGCTGGGCCGCCGATTTGATATCGATGAGCTGACGGATCTGGAAGTCGATCAGTAAGTCTCAAGAGGAGATCAAGGCCATGTCCAGATTCCTGATTTTAATCGCTGCGCTCGCCCTGTTGAGCAACTGCATGTCATTTTCCGATCGGGCCATGCGGCCGGTGCGCAATTCCATTGTCGAGCAGATGCCGGAGATTCGCCTGGAGAAAGAAATGGCGGTGGCAGTGGGTGGCGGCATGTTTGATTTTCTCGAAATCATTTCAGACAGCGAAGCGGATTTATCAGAAGTCGATCACCTTCATGTTGCGGTCTACCAGGTGTATCCGCAGGGTGGTAATACGCGATTTAGCGATGAGGTTTTCCAGGAGTCTTTGCGTGCCAAAGACGCCTCGCTTACCTGGGAACGCATCGTAAGAGTTCGCGAACAGGACGAGCAGGTTTGGGTCTACGTTGGTATGGATATGGATCGGCAGGCATTGGAAGCCGTGTCGGTCTTCGTGGTGGGGAAAGATGAACTGGTGCTCATTAACATGGATGGAGATTTGAGTGAAATGATTGAATACGCCTTCGAGCCGGCTCGAGGCCATCGCGGAGCTTACACTTCAGGCTGACGATAGCGGGCGACTAGGTAGTGATCCGCGAAACTGCCTGCGCGCTGGTTGCAGAAACAGCATCCTGGTTCTGTTCCAGGTAAGTTGCCAGCTTTGAGCGCATAGCCGGTGACCAGAAGCGCCGCAAGTGATCGGCAACCGCAGCGACATCGGCTTCTTTATTCTCACCTCGAGCCAGGTTTGCGGTAATCTGATTGACCATCTTGATCAGATGTTCGATTTCCGGGTCTCTCATCTCCAATTTTACCTTTACCCCTTCACCCCTGGTCCCCGGCGATTTTCTCGCCATGACTGTATACCAAATGACGTGAGTCCCGGGAAAAGCCAACCAGGCAGATTCCGGACTGATCTGCGATTTCGACTGCCATCGTCGTTGCCGCAGAAACCGCAACCACAACTGAAATATCTGCAATGGCTGCTTTCTGCAGCATTTCATAACTGGCACGACTCGAGATCAACAAGAACCCCGGTTCGTGCAGGCTATTCTGTATCAGCATGCAGCCGATGAGTTTATCGAGTGCATTGTGGCGGCCCACGTCTTCGCGCAGCAGCTTGATATTACCATTGCCGTCACACCAGGCGGCGCCGTGAACAGCGCCAGTAAGATTCTGGAGAGGCTGCTTCTCCGCCAGCTGTGACGTTGCTTTAAGGATTGCTGCATGAGAGGTGGTGAAATTTGATGTGACCGGGTGCAGAGGTAATTGAACCTGTTGCAATGATTCGGCGCCACAGATGCCGCAACCTGTCCGACCTACCAGGTTGCGCCTGCGCTGTTTGAGCATGCTGAATTGCTGATTGGTCAGGGTCAGATGTACTTCAATGCCGGATTCGCCTTCTACCAGTTCGGTATCGAGTATTTCATCAGGATGATTAATGATGCCCTCGGTGAAGCTGAATCCGGTTGCGAACTCGATCAGGTTTTCCGGGGACGCCATCATTACCGCGTGGGAAATTCCGTTGAAGACAAGAGCGATCGCTGTTTCGCAGGCAAGTCGATCAGTTTTCTGCAGCGGGTCTGCGCTATCGGTGGAAAACTCGCTTACCCTGAATTCTCGGAATGGCTGATCCTTCATCTCGCGTCTTCGATCAGTGCCATCTGTTCAGCGCTAAACGCCTGGTGCTGTTCCTGCCAGGCAGAAATATCCTGAACTTTGCGAATCTGAACTGCAGTGACCTTGTACTCCGGACAATTGGTGGCCCAATCGGAGTTATCTGTGGTGATCACGTTCGCGCCCGTGTTGGGATGGTGGAAAGTTGTGTATAGCACGCCAGGCTGCACCCGGTCGGTGATTTTAGCTTTCAGGGCAGTAACGCCAGCCCTGCTGCTCAACTGAACCCAGTCTCCCTGTTCGATGCCGCGCTCCTCGGCGTCGTGAGCATGTATTTCCAAAACATCTGCTTCATGCCATTGCATGTTGGCGGTACGCCTGGTCTGGGCGCCTACATTGTATTGGCTGAGAATACGTCCGGTGGTCAACAGTAGGGGAAACCTGCGATTGGCTTTCTCCTCCGTTGCCACGAACTCGGTAATGGCAAAGTTGCCCTTGCCGCGAACAAATTCGTCCACGTGCATGATCGGTGTGCCGCGGGGTGCATCTTCATTGCATGGCCATTGAATGGAGCCTTCTTCATCGAGTCGCTGGTAGCTGACGCCGCGAAAGGTAGGCGTCAGCTTAGCGATTTCATCCATTACTTCTGCCGGATGGGAGTAATTCATCGGGTAGCCCAGAGCATTGGACAGGGCAACAGTCGCTTCCCAGTCGGCTTTTCCGCTGAGAGGAGCCTGCACCTTGCGTACACGAGAGATACGACGTTCCGCGTTGGTGAAGGTTCCATCTTTTTCAAGAAACGATGCGCCGGGCAGAAATACGTGGGCGAACCTGGCCGTCTCATTAAAGAAGATGTCCTGGACAATCAGGCAGTCCAGATTACCCAGTGCAGTTTCAACATGCTGGGTATTGGGATCTGATTGTGCAATGTCCTCGCCCTGGCAATACAGGCCCTTGAATCGCCCGCTGGCTGCTGCATCGAGCATGTTGGGAATTCTCATCCCGGGTTCCGGGTTTATAGTCGTGTTCCATGCGGCTTCGAATTCACTGCGCACAGAATCTATCGAGATGTGACGATAGCCAGGCAACTCGTGCGGGAATGAACCCATGTCACAGGCACCCTGCACGTTGTTCTGGCCACGTAACGGGTTGACTCCCACACCTTCCCGGCCAATGTTGCCGGTAAGCATGGCCAGGTTCGCAATACCCATAACCATGGTGGACCCCTGCGAATGTTCAGTGACGCCGAGACCGTAATAAATGGCAGCGTTTTCTGCGCGGCCGAAGAGCAGGGCGGCATCGACAATTTTCTGTGCCGGGATGCCGGTTATCTTTGCTACCGCTTCGGGAGAATTCTGTTCAGCACTGATGAATTCTTTCCACTTATCAAATGCATCTTGCTCACATCGATTCACGATGAATTCAGTTGCTTCCAGGCCTTCACGCACGATGACGTGAGCCATGGCATTGATCAGCGCCACGTTGGTGCCAGGTAACAGGTCCAGATGATAGTTGGCGCTTAGATGTGGGCTGCGAACCAGGTCTATGCGACGGGGATCCACCACGATCAGACCGGCTCCCTGTCTTAGACGCTTTTTCATCCGCGAAGCAAACACCGGGTGGGCATCGGTGGGGTTGGCGCCAATGACCATGATGACATCGGATTTCTCAACCGACTCAAAGGTCTGGGTGCCAGCCGACTCGCCCAATGTGGTTTTGAGTCCATATCCTGTCGGCGAATGGCACACGCGGGCACAAGTGTCCACGTTGTTGTTGCCGAACGCTGCGCGTACCAGTTTCTGAACCAGGTAAGTTTCTTCGTTGGTGCAGCGTGAAGAGGTAATGCCGCCTACAGAATCTGCGCCATATTCCGCCTGGATGCTGCGAATCTTCCGCGCGGCGAATTCTGTGGCTTCTTCCCAATCCACCTTGCGCCAGGGCTGATCGATGCTATCTCGAATCATCGGCTGCGTGACCCTATCAGGATGATTGGCATAGCCAATGGCAAACCTTCCCTTGACGCAGGAGTGTCCCTGGTTGGCCTTGCCACCCTTGTACGGCACCATGCGGACAAGCTGGTCACCTTTCATCTCTGCCTTGAATGCACAGCCAACGCCACAGTATGCGCAAGTAGTGATGACACTATGTTCAGGCTGGCCAACCTCAATGACCGACTTCTCCATCAGTGTTGCAGTGGGGCAGGCCTGTACGCAGGCGCCACATGACACACATTCGGAATCGAAGAATGAATCGCTGTTACCGGGAACAACTTTCGATGCAAAGCCCTTGCCTTCAATCGTCAGTGCAAAAGTGCCCTGAATGTCGGCACAGGCTCGCACGCATCGCGAGCAGACTATGCATTTGCTGGGTTCGAAATTGAAATAGGGATTGCTGTCGTCAACGGCAGCGTCGAGATGGGAATCTCCTTCGTAACCATAGCGCACCTCGCGCAATCCAACCTCGCCGGCTACATCCTGAAGCTCGCAGTCACCGTTGGCGGAACAGGTGAGGCAATCCAGGGGATGATCAGAGATATAAAGCTCCATGACATTGCGCCGCAGCCTCGCCAGGGCTTCGGTCTGGGTCTTGACCACCAGTCCCTGTGCAACTGGTGTCGTGCAGGAAGCGGGGTAACCACGCCTGCCTTCAATCTCAACCAGGCACAGGCGGCAGGAACCGAATGCCTGCAGGCTGTCGGTAGAGCACAATTTCGGCACCCGGATGTTTGCCAGGGCGGCGGCGCGCATAACTGAGGTGCCAGCGGGGACGATAATTTCCTGGCCATCGATAGTCAGGGATACTTTTTCTGCATCTTCGCGGATTGCAGGCGTGCCATAGTCCCTCTCAGGATTCTCCCGGATCTGTCCGGCTCCCATGGCCGGATCATAGTAGTTCAGCACCACTGCCTCATTCATTTATCAGCTACCTGCTCACTCTGTCGCTCGGACTTTGCCAGGCCGAAGTCTTCGGCGAAATGATGCAGTGCACTACGCACGGGAAATGGAGTGAGACCGCCCATGGCGCAGAGGGATCCGTGTTCCATGGTCGCGCAAAGATCTTCCAGCAAATCAACATATTGCGCTCTTTCATCAGTGTTGTCACCCGCATCACGAAGGTGATCAATAACCTCAACTCCACGCACGGACCCGATCCGGCAAGGGGTGCATTTGCCACACGACTCGTGCGCGCAGAACTCCATAGAAAATCGCGCCTGGGCCAGCATATCGACCGTGTCATCGAAGGCCACGATGCCGCCGTGGCCGAGCATGGCGTCGAGTTCGGCAAAGGCCTCGTAATCCAGGGGAGTGTCCCATTGTGACTCCGGCAGGTAAGCGCCCAGTGGACCTCCTACCTGTACGGCGCGTAGTGGCCTGCCACTGCGGGATCCACCGCCAAAATCTTCCAGCAGTTCGCGCAGGGTAGTGCCAAACGCCAGTTCCACCAGCCCCCCTCTGCTGATATTACCTGCCAGCTGAAACGGCAAAGTGCCACGGGACTTGTTGGCGCCGTAGGCCTGATAGTTGTCCGCTCCCTCGGCAAGAATGACCGGAACAGAGGCAAGAGTGATCACATTGTTGATGACGGAGGGTTTGCCAAACAAACCACTGATGGCTGGCAGCGGGGGCTTGGGTCTTATCTCGCCGCGTTTGCTTTCCAGGCTTTCCAGCATGGAAGTTTCTTCGCCGCAGATATAGGCGCCGGCACCGATTCGCAGTTCTATGTTGAAGCGTCGCTGATGACCAGCGATAGATTCCCCCAGATAGGCATTTTCTCGAGCCAGCTCGATCGCCTGCTCCAGTATCTGTTTGGTGAGGGGGTATTCCTCCCGCAAGTAGATGAATCCAGTTTCGGCACCTACCGCCAGGCCGGCGATGATCATGCCCTCAATGAGGCTGAATGGATCCGATTCCATCAACATACGATCGGAATACGTGCCGGAGTCTCCTTCGTCTGCATTACAGACAATAAATTTTCCCGTAGCAGATTCGTCGAGCACAGTCTGCCATTTGATACCGGTAGGAAATGCAGCGCCACCTCTGCCACGCAAACCCGATTGCTTTATTTCATCTACTATCTGTTGCGAAGTTTTAGTCAGGGCGGCCGTTAAGCCCTGGAATCCACCATGCTGTATATAATCGTCGATGGACAAGGGATCGATTATTCCGACCCGGGAGAATGTGACACGTTGTTGATTGGCCAGGAAAGGAATCTCTTCTACTTTGCCCAGGTAAGCAGGGTGGTCTGGCAAACCCTGCCAGGGGAAATCTGCCAACAGGTCTGCAACATCCTGCTCTGTGACCGGACCGAACCCATGGCGCTCGCCCTCCAGTTCAATCTCCACTAGTGGCTCAAGCCAGTAAAGACCCCGTGAACCATTGCGTATCACTTTTAGTTCGATACCGCGCTGTTGAATTTCATGCACAGCCCTGGCTGCGACAGCATCGGCACCGCGCGCGCAGGCGCTTGTATCTCTTGGTATATAAATAGTTGCTGTGGCGCTGTTGCTGCTTATCGAGGTCTGTGCTTTTTCGGTGGCAAGATCCGCCGCGTGAATGATGTGCTTGAACTTTTCCGTATCGACTTCGCTGTAGATCTTGTCTCCGATACGCAGTGCGGGAGAGCAGGCGCAGTTGCCGAGGCAATAAACCGGTTCCAGGCTAAAACGTCCGTCGCTGGTAGTCTGGTGATAATCAATGCCTAGAGTCTGGCGAATCTCTTGCTCCAGTTTTCTGCCACCGGCAGCCTGGCAGGATTCGGCACGGCACACCTGGATTGTATGTTTGCCAGGAGGGGAGGTTCGAAAGAAGTGATAGAAGCTGATTACGCCATGTATTTCGGCACGGGAAAGATTCAATGCGTCGGCGATCGCGGGAACTGCATCGGGAGGAATATAACCAAGATGCTGCTGCAGCTGGTGCAGGAGTGGCAACAGCGGCGCGGCCTGGCCTTCCACCTCAACAAGTGCGTCAGAAACCAATTCTTCCAGGTGTGCTGCTTCACTCTTCAAGGCCGATTATCTCCATTCTTTCACTACCTGCCACGGTGATCTGTATACCATCTATGGTAGTGAATGACCGATCCTGCAGCTGGTACTTGTATACCCGATAGCTCACCGGTTCGTTCTGGCTTTCGCGATGCAAATTAACGGTCAGAACCTGGTGATCATCTTGCCAGTCGAAATAGAACAACGCGGCACCTATGCCAGTCATCAGGATGAGCAGTAGATAGGCGCCGACGCGGATATCCCTGGATAACTCATCTTTTTCAGCGCTCCTGGTTTTATTGGCACTCTGATTGCTCTCCCGGGAGTCGGCAATCTGTTGCTGGCGAATGTATACATAGGCGATCGCGATTACCGCAAGCGTCAGTAAGATTTTGCCAAGCATGTTCGTGTTCCGCCGCTATTCAGGTGTGCGCTGATAATAGCACGGGACTGGAATTTACCGGCGAATCCTCACCCTGTCCTAAGCTATAATTGCCTTTCCACTAATGCGAATTAAAACAGGCCATGTCCGGTCAGATAGGCTGAGGCGGATCAGTGGCCGCGGCAACAAATCAATTTTGACTATGCCAGAGAAGCAATCATCAACCTATGTATCTGAGGGAATGCCTCCCCTTGATCTGAGTGGGCCCTCGACATCCTTCTTCGAGTTCTGGCCTATGTGGTTGATGTACGTTCCGGTAGTCTTCCAGTGGTTTCTCCTGTCGCTGCGATACCGGAGTCTCTCGCTGCCGCTTATCGCCAGTCCCGCGGTGCCACTCTCGGGCATGGTAGGAGTGGAGAAGTCTGCGGTATTCGATGTTGCCGGTAGTGATGCGCGGCAATGGATATTGCCCTGGCATGTTTATACCGTTACACCTGATCCCATAGAGCAACAACTCGGCGTTATAGAGAGTGAGCTCAGTGACGCCGACATTGCCTATCCCGTCGTGGGTAAACCGAATATCGGTTGTCGTGGTGCTGGCGTGAAGTTGCTGCAAGATCAGCAGGAGCTTCACGAATACATCAAGTCCTTTCCTGTGCAAGGCAGTATTCAGTTTCAGAAACTGAGCAGTTGGGATGCCGAGGCGGGGGTGTTCTACGTGCGACATCCCGGTAGTGAAAGTGGCGAAATCACTTCGCTAACTCTGAAGTACACACCCTATGTGGTCGGCGATGGTGAGCGCACCCTGGGCGAGTTGGTAGCCTCAGACCCGCGTGCTGGGCAACTACAACATCTCTATGCGCAGCGGCATGCGGGAGAGTGGGATCGGGTGATACCCCATGCAGAACCTTTTCGGCTGGTATTCTCCGCCAGTCATTGCCGTGGTGCGGTATTCAGGGATGGACAGGAGTACATCGATCAACGCCTGGTGAGGGCGCTGGACCGCATCTTCGATGACATCCCCGGTTGTCACTATGGTCGTCTGGATATCAAGTTTCGTGATCTGGATACCCTGCAGGCGGGGAAGCATTTTGAGATTATCGAAATCAACGGTGCAAGCTCAGAATCCATCCATATTTGGGATCGCAATGCCACGCTTGGCAGCGCAGTAAAGACGCTGTTGCAGCAATACAATACGCTGTTTAAACTTGGGGCCGCCAATCGAAAGCTGGGCCACAAGACTCCTGGCCTGTTAGCACTAATAAGAGCATGGCAATACGAATCTCAGCTGGTAAAACAATATCCCAACAATGACTAATCCTTGTCGGCTTCCGATCAAGCCCCGATTTCTCGCTTCATTGGTGGAGCGTACGCTCGGATTGCACCCTCTAGGCAAGATCTGGGACGAATTACCTCGTGGTCTCGACCCATTTGAGTTTCTGGACCAGTCGCTGGCAGCACTGGGTGTGGATATTGAAATTGAGAACCCCGAATTTCTCGAGGAGATTCCCAAAACCGGGCCTGTGCTAATCGTTGCCAACCATCCCCTGGGAGGTCTCGAGGGCATGGCGCTGGCCAAGGTGATCGGGACTGTTCGTCCGGATTTGCAGGTGCTGACCAATGAGCTGCTGAGACTGATACCTGAACTGGCGCCGCTGTTTATCGGCGTCAATGTGCTTTCCAAAAATGCCGCGGCCGGCAATGTCGGCGGCATAAAACAGGTACACAAACACCTGCAGCTTGGCGGCGCTATTCAATTGTTTCCCGCCGGCATGGTCTCGGCATACGAATTTGGACAGGGCCGCATCCAGGATCGTGAGTGGAACCGACTTGCGGGTCAGTTGTTACAGAAATATCAATGTACCTGTATCCCGGTTCACGTTGGCGGACGCAATAGCTCCTATTTTTATGGCGCGGGTATGATTCATCCTCGCCTGCGCACCTTGTTGCTGCCCAGGCAGCTTGCCAACAAGCAGGGGTTTACTCTGCCGCTGAAATTCGGCAGACCGATTCCTGCATCTGAATTGCGCCTGCTACACAGTCCCGTGGCGATTACCCAATATTTGCGCGTGAGTACCGATGCGCTGGGCCAGAAAACTGACGCAGAGAGCAAATTACCTTCCCTTGAAGGCATTCAGGAGCTCGACCCATCCAAATCGGCTTCTGAGGTGGATAAGGCAATCCAGGATCTGGAAGAGTTTCGCCTGGTCGAGCATGAAGAATTCGATGTTTATTGTGCGCCCTATGAGCGATTGGGTGCCATCATGGAGCAGATTGCCATCGCCAGGGAGATTACTTTCCGTGCGGT
>CAYTLI010000074.1:0-11737 GCA_964438455.1 uncultured Pseudohongiella sp. | reverse complement strand
CGTGCTCATAATCATTGACTACTTCTATAAGTCGCAGTCGCTTGCCAACTTTGACAAAACTTTCTACAAAGGCTGCGACTTGTTTTAACAAAGACAGGTCGGCGCTGACTATGTTCTCAATACCGGGGCGTAATACTTTGACAACGACCTCGTCGCCGGAAAGCAGGGTGGCCTTGTGAACCTGGGCCACAGAAGCTGACGCCAGTGGCACACTATCGAGAGAGCTGAAAATTTCGTTTGCAGTAACACCCAGAGCATCACTGACTAGCTGCTCAATAGTGGGTTGCGCGAAAGGAGGGACATTGTCCTGCAGAGATTGCAGGGCGTCGGCCAGTTCTGGCTCCAGAAAATCCCTGCGGGTAGATAGCAACTGTCCAAACTTGATAAAGATTGGGCCGAGTTCTTCCAGCGCCAGGCGCAGTCGCACGTTTCTGTCTTTCTCCCTTGAGCCTCCAAGATTGATGATGGCGAAAGGCAGTAGCAGCAGCCGGATCCAGAATACGCCCGGCTGTCCACGCATAAACTCAAGCAGTCGATAACGGGCGACTGTGTTCAGTATGCGGAGTAGTCGAGGGACATTTGACACGGTTGATTCCGGAGATTAGGTGATGCGCGGGGCAGCAAGATTACACTCAGCAGGAATAATTCTCCACCCCGACCACAGCGTCATCAGTGCATGGTGTCAGTGGCTGGCCTGGTATAGGGGGTGTGGAGAGTCTTGAGCCGCTGGCGCAATAGCTGCACACGGGCATCAACCCGGTCAATGCGAAGTTTCAGCTCGTCCAGGTTGTCGGCAAAATTACGCAGCTGCTGCTCATGGGGAAACAATCGTGCTTCTTCTTTCAGGTAGTCTTCCATGCTGCGCTGCACTCTTTTCCGGCTGTCTGATGCCCAGGCCCGGGTCTCATCCAGGGATTGGCCGATCTGCTGGGTGAGCACGTCGCCGAGCACTGGTGCCAGGTAGTCCTGCCAGTCGATATCGAGAGTTTTGATTGTGGTCAACAGGTCCTGAATTAATTGCACGTCTCCATCCAGCTCAACGTCCTCGTCCACGAGGGCATGCTTCGTGGAAGTGTCGAACAGTTGCTGCAGAAGTTTTCCTGTCGGACCATTGATCGAGGCATCTACTGGTAGCGCGTATTGTGCAGAATCTACAGCGGTCAGTCGGATGTGGTCGGCTTCCATGACAACTCGAATTTCCAGTGCGGGCATCCGGGTATTGATCTGGATTGCCTTGCCGGCAAAAGCTGCAATCTTTTTTTGCACGTGAGGATCACTTGCAATTGCCCCATTGATCAGCTGTTCCGCTGGCCAGAGGGCGATATTGCCGAGAATTTCTTTCACCGCTGTTTTCCTAGCTGTCGGCCTTGAAGCCCAGGTGGATGGCGCAGATGCCATTCATGACATCGTGATAGCGGCAATCTACCAATCCAGCTTTCTCCATCATGGATTTAAGAGACTCCTGGTCAGGATGCATGCGGATGGACTCCACCAGGTAGCGGTAGCTATCGCTATCACCGGTGATCAGTTTGCCAGCCTTCGGCCATAGTGTTGAATACAGGTCATAGGCTTTGCCAACAAGCGGATTGCGCGGAGTAGAAAATTCGAGAACGAGAAGTCGGCCGCCCGGTTTCAGTACTCTCTGCATGGAGGCGAGCGCCTTGTCTTTGTCAGTCACATTGCGCAGGCCATAGGCAATGCATACACAGTCGAAAGTATTGTCGGCGAAGGGCAGCACTTCGGCGTTTACCTGGGCGATGCTGATGTTCTCGCTCTGCCCTTTATCGATGATGCGATCCCTGCCAACGCGAAGCATCGCTTCATTTATATCTGCGAGCACAACCTGGCCAGACTTGCCTACCAGGTTTGAAAATTTCAGGCTGAGGTCGCCGGTGCCACCTGCCAGGTCTAACACTTTATGCCCCTGGCGGAGTGCGCTCATCTCGATGGTAAAGCGCTTGATGATGCGATGTGTGCCCAGCGACATCACGTCGTTCATCAGATCATAACGCTCGGCTACCGATCTAAACACATCGCCAACTCTTTCCTGTTTCTCGGAAACTGGAACCTGTTGGTAGCCGAAGTGAGTCGTTTCTTCTTCGACTGAATTGTTCTCTCGAGAGCTCATCGGTATCAGGGTGGGTTCTGTTTTATGTTGATGATCTGGGTGTCAGGGGGCAGCGCATCGCGTGTTGCGCCGGCTGCCTGCAGTTTAGCAAGGTAGTCCTGCCATAGCGATGCCTGATTGGTCGCCAGCTCCAGCAGGTAATCCCAGCTATAGATTCCGGTATCGTGCCCATCATCAAAATCCAGCTTGATGGCATAGTTGCCTACCGCCTCAATACCACGGATCTTGACCTGGCGCTTACCGGTTTGCAGGACTTCCTGACCCTTGCCATGACCCCTGACTTCCGCGGATGGAGAGTGTACCCGGAGGAATTCGGCGCTAAGAGTATGGCTGGTCGAATCGTCATAGACCAACTCGAGGGTTGCTGATTGCCTGTGCAGTTTAAGCTCGGCGGGAGTACTGTTGGTCATGGTCAGAGTATGTAGCGGCTGAGGTCTTCATCCTGGGCCAGGGCTTCCAGTTGTTTCTCAACATAGGCTCTGTCGATGACCAGTTCATTGTTGTCTCCGATGGCCATGTCGGAGGCGGCGAAGGAGGCCTCTTCCAGCAGGCGTTCCATCACCGTGTGCAGCCTGCGTGCGCCGATATTTTCGGTGCGCTCGTTGACCATCCAGGCAGTCTCCGCAATCTTGGCGATTCCATCCCTGGTAAATCGAATTTGTAGATCCTCAGTGCCGAGCAGAGCCTGGTATTGCTCAGTCAATGACGCGTCCGGCTCTTCCAGAATGCGTTCAAAATCTTCAGCGGTGAGTGCATCCAGCTCCACGCGAATTGGCAGCCGGCCCTGAAGTTCTGGTATCAGGTCGGAAGGCTTGGAGAGATGGAAGGCGCCCGATGCTATGAACAATATGTGGTCCGTGCGGATGCTGCCGTACTTGGTGTTTACGGTTGAGCCTTCAATCAGTGGCAGCAAGTCCCGCTGCACACCTTCCCGGGAAACGTTTGCACCACCAACGTCGTCGCGATTGGTGACCTTGTCGATCTCATCGATGAATACGATGCCGGTTTGTTCAGTAGTCTCGACGGCCTGGTTCTTTATTTCTTCTTCATTTATAAGCTTCGCTGCTTCTTCATCCTTGACCGCCTTGAGCGCAGCCTTGACCGTCATGCGTCTTGCACGTTTGCGCCCGGAATTTGCGCTGGAGAACATGCTCTTGAGTTGACTGGTCATCTCTTCAAGGCCGGGTGGTGCCATGATTTCGACGCCTGCCGGGCTTTCGGAGATCTTGATCTCGATTTCCTTGTCATCCAACTCGCCCTGTCGGAGTTTCTTGCGGAACATTTGCCGCGCACTGGATTGAGAATCGGTTTCTCCGGCTTCTTCGTCGGTGCGCGCCTGCGGCAACAGGACGTCCAGTATTCTGTCTTCTGCACGATCTTCGGCGAGATGCTGTACTTTTTGCATCTCGGTTTCGCGAATCATTTTCACTGCAACGTCTGCCAGGTCACGAATGATCGATTCAACATCGCGACCCACGTAACCGACTTCAGTAAATTTTGTCGCTTCTACTTTAATAAATGGTGCTTGTGCCAACTTGGCCAGGCGCCTGGCAATTTCAGTCTTGCCAACGCCGGTAGGGCCAATCATCAGGATATTCTTTGGTGTAATCTCGCTGCGTAGTTCTTCGTCGAGTTGCATTCGACGCCAGCGGTTGCGCAGGGCAATTGCCACGGCTCTCTTCGCGTCTTGCTGGCCGACAATATGTTTGTCCAGTTCAGAGGTAATTTCTCTGGGTGTCATAGTAGACATGAAATGCTTCCTGTCAGTCGTACTGTAGTTCTTCAACTGTGTGCTGCTGGTTGGTGTAAACACAGATATCAGCAGCGATGGTGAGACTCTTTTCCACAATCTCCCGGGCTGAAAGATCTGTGTTCTGCAATAGCGCTCGCGCGGCAGAGAGGGCGAAGGAGCCACCGGAACCTATGGCCATGATCGCGTCTTCCGGTTCGATAACATCGCCATTGCCGGTGATGATGAGGGAAGATTCTTTGTCAGCGACCACCAACAACGCTTCCAGACGACGCAATGCGCGCTCGGTACGCCACAGCTTGGCCAGTTCGACTGCTGCACGGGTCAGCTTGCCATGGTGTTTTTCCAGTTGTTCCTCGAATCGCTCGAACAGCGTAAAGGCGTCGGCAGTTCCGCCGGCGAATCCTGCCAGTACCCGGTCCTTGTAAAGGCGTCGCACCTTGCGTGCATTGCCTTTCATCACCGTGTTTCCCTGGCTGACCTGGCCATCACCACCAATTACCACGTGGTCGCCGCGTCGCACTGAGACGATGGTTGTTCCTCTATATTGTTCCACGCTCCCTCTCCTGGTTTTAACGGCAAACCCGGCTAGCATAGCGAGGGAATACGGTTGGGTACAGATATTGGGTATCTGCGCAGGATTTCAAGCGTACAGGGGGTTAGTCGGGCTTCGCTGCGGAGTTTCGGTGTGGGGTTTGGGTGTAGTGCTACTGGGCAGCCATGCGCAGGCTGGGGATGTTATTGCGACGCAGGGTTTGTTCTGCAGAATCCAGCTCGCCATTGGTGGTGTAGGGACCGGACTGCACCAGGAACAGGGTTCGCCCAACCAGGGCCTGTTCCTTCACTGCGACGTCAATTCCCAAAGCCTGCTGACGCCGCACCTCTGACTCTGCCAGTTCACGTCTCTCGAAAGCGCCTGTTTGTAGCATGTAGTGAACATCCAGTTCCCGGTTTGGGTCCTGGGAACTCAGGTCCACCGGTGTGGCATCGACGTCTACCTCGTATTCCTGCAGTTCGGTGTAAAACTCGAACTGTAGCGGGCTGTCTTCCACGGCTTCGGTGGCAGCCTGGGCCGCTGCTGTATTGGATGCAAGAGCAGTGGGAACTGGTGCCTGATTGAGTGGGGGAACGTTGCCGGAGAGGTAGAGCAAAACACAGGCGAAGACGCCGATCGCGAGACCCAAAACCATTCCTGTCACCATGAGAGACCAGGCGGGAGGGGTGTCCACCTGCTTTCTTTCCAATAGGGGTTCTGGCTTGATCTTGGCGAAATCGTGGGTCATCGACCCGGCTCCTTTTCAGCTAAAGCTATGATTTTCTTGCAATTTGCTTCCGCATCCCTGCGATTATAGCCTCCTCAATTATCGGTAATAAGCCCCAGTCCTTAAGCGTAAATTCGCCGAATTCGCCCCGGCAGGGCATATGCAAGCTAGATCAGGTCGATTGGATCCACATCGATGCTCCAGCGGATCTGCCTGGGCAAGCGAGATTCCTCGATCAAATGGCAGAGGCGATTCAGGTATCGATGCAGGCTGGCACGCTGCTGTGATTTGCACAACAGGTGAATACGGTAACGACCCGCGCGCTTTTCCATCGGTGCTGGCATGGGTCCCAGGAGCTCTACCCGGGAAGCATCGAGCGATTGCGCCTGGGTACATACAGCTTCTGCTGCGTTGTAAGTCGTCGCTTGATCGCTGCCTTCAAACTGGAGCAGGGCGAGGTGGGCGAAGGGTGGCATTGCCGCCGCGCTTCTCTCCTGAAGAAGAAAGTCAGCAAATTCCCCGTAGGACAGGCTGCTCAAACGGGCCAGGGTCGGATGACTACCATGACGGGACTGGATGACAACCTCGCCTGCCTTGTCTGAACGGCCTGCACGCCCGGCTACCTGGATGATGGTTTGTGCCATCTGTTCCTGGCCGCGGAAATCAGCGCTGAACAAACCCAGATCTGCGTCGACGATAGCCACCAGGGTGACCCCGGGAAAGTGATGGCCCTTTGCCAGCATCTGGGTGCCGAGAAGCACACATGGTTCTTCCAGGTGAACCTGCGCAAGGATTTTTGCCAGGTTATTTTTGCCGCGGGTTGAATCCCGATCGATACGCAGCACTGGGAAGGTATCGAAACGCTGTTGCAGGAATTGCTCGAGTTTTTGCGTACCAGCTCCCATGGTATGCAGGGCGTGTGAATGGCAGGCCGGGCAGGATTTGGGTAAGGGAGTTATCGTGCCGCAGTGGTGGCAACGCAGTGAGGGTGGCTTGGCGTGCACCGTCATCTGGGCAACACACTGCTCGCATTCGGAGATCCACGCGCAATTCTGGCACTGCAGAACTGGCGCATAGCCGCGGCGATTGATAAATATCAGTACCTGGTTTCCTGACGTTAGATGACTTTCTATTTTCAGCAGTAACTGCTCAGAGAAGCCGTGATCTAGCTGAACTGCCCCTACATCGCTTATCGACATCGATGGTGGCTGTGCTGCGCCGGCACGCTGTTCCAGCACCACACGCTTAAATTTACCAGCCTGCGCATTGTGCAGGCTTTCAAGACTGGGTGTGGCAGACCCAAGCAGGATTGTTATGCTGTCCAGATGCGCACGCTTTATCGCCACGTCGCGTGCCGAATACCTGAATCCGTCCTGTTGTTTGAATGAGGCATCGTGCTCTTCATCGATGATGATCAGGCCGGGGCGCAGCATGGGTGTAAATACAGCGGAGCGTGTGCCTATGATGATGCCTGCCTCGCCATTGCGTGCAGCTCGCCAGGCCTGCAGTCGCTCACGATCGGTGAGTCCTGAGTGCAGAACAACGACAGGGCAGTGAAAACGCTGCTCAATCCTGCTGATAGTTTGGGGAGTGAGCCCGATTTCGGGGACCAGCAGCAGACACTGCTTACCGGCCTGCAACTGTGTTGCCATGGCACGGAGATAGACTTCAGTCTTTCCGGAACCGGTCACGCCGTCAACCAGGAAACAATTAAACCCGCTCTCCTGTTCTATTTGATTTACCGCTGCTAGCTGCGCCTGGTTCAACTCGATGACATCGTCGTCTGCGTTTACCTGCATGCTGAAGTCGCCGCTGCTGCTTTCTTCTGCAATGACCTGTTCAATCAATCTTCTTTCAGCCAGTTTCTGAATCAGCGAGGTATCGAATCCGGCAGCCTTCAAGGTTTCCTGGTCTACCGATTCAAACTCGGCCATGTTTAACAGCAATTCCCGTTGCCGCTTTGCTCTGCCCAGGGCGTTACTGTTTTCTTCTGCCAGCTCAGGCTCAATTACTCGCCAATGCTTGCGGCTCTCGCTGAGTGGTTCGCCCTTGCGCAGTTTGACTGGTAATGCGGCGGCGATGACTTCTCCACATGGATGCTGGTAATAGTTGCTCGCCCAGAGCAAAGTCTCCATGAGTGTTTCGGGGAATACAGCTTGCCCGTCCAGAATCCTGGATATGGGTTTCAGCCGATCTGCAGCTATAGATGATGAAGAGGATGAAGACACAACCAGGCCCACGACATTGCGGCGACCAAAAGGCACGAGGACTCGCGTACCGATCATTACGTCCTGGTCTGGGGAGGTCGGCGGGAGATAGTCGAACAGGCGACGCAGGGGGGTCGGTATGGCGACCTGAAAATATTGCGGCGACTGCTCGCTACTGTCGGATGGTGTCATCTGGCTGAGTGCATCGAAACTTCTGCGCGGGAATGGCTGAATAGTAAAGTCATCACCGGGTCTAAACAACTGAAGCTGCAAGTCCGGCGCAGCCATTGATTGAATTCAGGGCTGAACAGCTTGTCGTGATCGACTATACTCCAGCAGCTTCAATAAGGGACATTCCCGTACCGGGAACTGACGAGACTTCAAAACCGGCCATGAGCCAGAACGATATTCCAGAAGAACTCCTTGCCGTGCGCGCGCAGATCGATGCAATCGACGAGCGCATCGTGCAGTTGCTTGCCGAGCGCTTCCAGCTGACTCACCAGGTGGGCGTGCTGAAAGCAAATCACCAGCTGTCGTCTCTGGATGCATCCCGTGAGTCAGAGAAACTGGCCAGGCTGCGCGCCCTTTGTGATGCCAGTGACCTGAACCCTGATCTGGTTGAAGAGCTGTTCTCGCGGATCATGCAGGAAGTCGTGCAGAACCACGACAAACTGCGCCAACCCTGAGCAAAACTGGCGCCCTCCATACCCTGAGGCACTTGCTTCCGGGCAATTCTCTGCTAGAATGCACGCCCCCTGACCGCCATGCATGGCGAGTTGGTCTGAACCAGGTGTGGTGCAGCGAGCGAGAATAAAAACAAGAAAGCTGCTGTGGCGACGCCATTAGTGAGGAAGCAACATGAAAGCAGATATCCATCCTAACTACGGTCCTATCAAGGCGACCTGTAGCTGTGGCAACGTGATCGAGACCCAGTCTACTTTGGGCAAGGACATACTGATTGATGTGTGTTCACAGTGCCATCCGTTCTATACCGGGAAGCAGAAGATTCTTGACTCTGGTGGGCGTGTCGATCGCTTCAAGAAGCGCTTCGGTAACAGACGAGTCTAGTTTCTTTTCAGGAAAAATCGCTAGAGGGCACTGGCTTTCGTTGTGTCCTCGCGCGAACCTCGCCTACCAGCCCGGTATGTCTCGGCTCGCGCTCCGGGACGCCTCAGCCAGCACTCCTCTATCGATTTTTACAGGCTTGATACATCCTGCCGCAATCTGTGGTTTTCCCGTATACCCATCTCAGTAGTAGCTTGCTATTCGTCTCGCTCTGCGAGGCGTCCCGCAGCGCAGGACGACACATACCTGATAGGTAGGGGAGTCCTAAGCGAGAAAACAACGAAGCAGAGTGTGATGAAGAGCGAGCGGTTTAAAAACTAAAAAATGGTTTCGGTGGTGAGCTCTTCAGTCTCTTCCTGATCAACATCAATGCCGGGCAGCGGTTGCTGCAGCGGTTCCGGTGCAAACTCTTCCCGAAAATATTCGAACATGGTGTTCGGCTCGCCCGGAGTGGCAAGCTGGCCGGTGGACTTGTTGACCAGTCTGTCGACGATGCCGTCGGGTCGGTTCATGGTGGTTTCGGGTTTGCCTTCCAGAGCCTGGCTCATGAAATCAATCCAGATCGGTACCGCAACGGTGGCGCCCTGTTCGCGCTCACCGAGTGGTTCCGGCTGATCGAAACCAACAAAGACCGTCGTCGCGATATCGCGATTGAATCCGGAGAACCATAGCTCCTGCGGACCATTGGTGGTGCCGGTCTTGCCCATCAGGTCGCTGCGGCCAATCTCGCGCTGTACACGATTACCACTGCCTTCGGTAACCACATCGCGGAGCATGGAATTCATGATGTAAGCAATACGATCATCGATGATGCGAGGCGCTGGAAAAACCGTGTCACCGGATTCGCCATTCAGGTTGTTGCAGTCCTCACACACGGTTACCGGGCTGGATCGGTACAGTACGCCATCGCTGACGCTGCGAATCTCCCTGATAAACCATGGGTCCACTTTATATCCACCATTGGCAATCGCGCTGTAGGCGGTGACCATCTCCAGCGGTTGCACGTCGTGACTACCGAGGGCCACGGTCAGATCGTTCTGCGGAAAATTCTGCGTTTGAAAACCAAACTTGGATGCGAATGCCAGGACCTTGTCTGAACCCAACTCGTCGAATAAGCGAACCGTGGGTACGTTGCGTGATTCCTTCAAAGCGAAACGCAAGGTAATTGGCCCGAGAAAGTTATTCTCGTAGTTGTTGGGTCGGTAATCGCCGCGGGTGAATGGTGCATCATTGATGATGCTGGAGGCTGAGTAACCGTTCTCCAATGCTGCCCCGTAGACGAATGGTTTGAAGTTGGAGCCAGGTGGTCTCGGTGTCAACACGCGATTCACCTGGTTCCAGCGGAAATCGTAGCCGCCAACCAGGGCCAGTATCTTGCCATCATCCGGCGACATGGAAACCAATGCGCCTTCGATATCCGGCACCTGTCCCAATTCCCAGTGATCCTCACCCAGCTTGACGCGAATGAAATCGCCGATACTGACAACATCAGACGCTGTCTGCGGTGGTGGCCAGGCGTTGTTTCGGGTGATAAAGGTATAGGCCCAGTCCATGCCATCCCAGGGCACCTGGATATACTCGCCCGATTTCAATAATGCGGTGAAGCTGCGTCCGGCAATGTTGGTGACGATGGCGGGAAGCTGGTTGCCGTAACTCGGTATCGGCTCCAGTTCATTGAGCCAGCTTTCTTCCGGATCAACGGGATCGGGCGGGTAGTGAGCGGTTGGCCCGCGATAGCCGTGACGCTTGTCGTAGAAAGTCTCGAGGCCGTTGACGATTGCGCTGTTCGCTGCAAGCTGCAGATCGCCATCAATGCTGGTGGTCACTTCGAATCCGCGGGTATAGGTTTCTTCGCCGAATTCTTCGTAAATAGTCTGCCGTACCATCTCCGCCACATATGGTGCTGGCACCTCGATGTTGCGAAAGCGTCTGCTGGCGGTCATTTGTGAAGCATTGGCGTCGTCGTATTCTGCCTGGCTGATCATGTTCTGGGTAAGCATGTTGCGCAGCCGAATTTCTCTTCTATCTAATGCCAGTTCGGGATCGGTAAGGGGATTGCAGCGCGAAGGGCAGGGCAGCACTGAGACCATCATGGCAGCTTCGGCGAGGGTCAGTTCACTAACATCTTTTCCGTAATAGACAAAGGCAGCGGCACCGATGCCATCCGCGCCGGCACCGAAGTAGATGGTGTTCAGGTAAAGGGTGAGAATCTCTTCCTTGCTCAGCTCTTGTTGAATCTGCAGGGCAAAAGGAATTTCTTTCAGAGTGCTCAGGTAAATATTGTCGGTATCGAAAGAGAGCCTGCTGGCTAGCTGCATGGTAATGGTACTGCCACCGCCAAGACTCTGGCCTGCAATAAATCCGTAGAAAGCCCGCACCAGGCTTCTGACATCAACTCCTGGATGAGAATAGAAGCGCGCGTCTTCTGTGGCGATCACGGCATCAATGAGGATCTGGGGAAGATCTTCATAGGTTACCGGGTTTCGGCGATTACCGATTTCATCGATGAGTCGGCCGTCCGCGGTATAGATGCGTAACGGGGTTTCCAGTTGCACATAACGATAGTCTTCTGCAGGAGGCAATAGCGGTGCCAGATACAGATAGGCCGCCATGGCGACCATCACGGTGCCGGCGACACCGCTCGCAGCGAGTGCTAGAAGCCATCGGCTAATTTTGCGAATGCGCGCTGACAAGTGCTGAAAACCTCAAGAGGGGCAGGGAGTTAACTTGCGTCATTATACACCTGCGTCGTGAGAATACTTTCTGATGGGATGTGATCGGGATAGAGGGTTCGTTTGTTGAGAGGATGCATTTAGCGAAGATGCAGTGAATAGAGAGCTTGTGGGCGAGACCGTGCGCGGCAGGGGCAGAAAATTGCTCCTGCATTTTCTGCATTCCCGCCATCCCTGGCGGTCACGCCGCGTGCCCCCAGGGGTGAGACCGAGCGCTTAGCAAGCGGAAGCTTGCTGCGAGAATCGAACGCCGCTGATCTGTGATCAGCGGCTGGGCCGGGTTTACGGCGTGTCTCAACCACAAGCTCTCTATTCGCGGCGTCTGGGCATCTTGCATGGACCAATTAGAGCCTCACGGCAAAAACAAATGAGTAAACAAGCACTTGACGCAGGAAAAAAGAAGAGCAAGATTTATCCATGGAGGGTTGGATTGCCAGTGTGCGGCAGCGGGTGTGGCTGCGGCACCTGAGGCCTGGTCGCCGCAATCCGTGGGGCGCTGCGTGCCAGCACTGGTGCGCTCTGCAGCCTGGTCTTCGGTTTACAACGTGATCCAATTCAAGGAATTGCTGGTGGGCTTGAACCATCATTAAATG
>CAYTLI010000073.1:0-11791 GCA_964438455.1 uncultured Pseudohongiella sp. | reverse complement strand
GGCCTCCTTTACAACCTCTCCCTTCAGCCACAAACCCGGCCTGGCCGAGCGGCCGGCATTGGCATATTCCTCAGCGCTAGGATGACCCGGTGGCAGGCCAGTAATGCGCAGGGTAAGGAGTGTCCCACCCAGCAGAACAACGATTAACAACAAGCCAATTTTCAGTGGCTTCATTAGTCTTTTGCTCTCAGCGAATTGTCGCGAGCCTAGCCATAAAGCTTCTTGTGGGTCTGCACGAAATAGCGCATTTCATCGGGCTTGGCCATGCTCAGGCGCATCCAGTTGCGGAACGGCGGAAACGGCCTGCCAACCCGGATATTGTGTTCCAAAAAGCGCGACTGAACTTCTTCGATGTCATGACCAGTCTCGACAAAGGTAAAGTTGGCGGTGGTGTCAATGTGGCGTATCCCGGCCTCACGGAAATAACCCAGCGTGATCTCCAGTGCTTCTTTGTTTTTGCGCAAAACAAAATTGGAGTGCTCCATATCCTGGTAGCTTGCCAATGCGGCGCGCATGCCGATGATGTTCAGAGTTCCTGTCATGCGTCTGTTAATTTCCGCAGCCGTATCCGGATGAGAGAAACCGAAGCCTACCCGCAGCCCTGCCAGACCATGAATCTTCGATGCTGTCCGCGCGATGATGATGTTCTGGCGACCTTCGCGCACCAGATCCATCATGGTGCTGTAATCAGGATTGTCGACAAACTCGTGGTAGGCCTCATCGACGAACACCATGCGGTCACGAGAAATTTCCAGCACGAAGTCGCGGAGCGCATTCTTCTCGACGATGGTCGGAATCGGGTTGTTCGGATTGCAGATATAGACCAACTTGGTGTCGCGACGAATTGCACTGGCCATGGCCTCGAGATCGATTTCCATCTTTCCATTCACCGGGACACGGATAACCTCGGAGCCGTTGGCACCGGCGTAACGCGGCAAATCTTCAAAGGTGGGGTCGGGAACCACAATTGATCCCTGATCCATGCTGGCCAGCAGGCCTCCCATCTTGAGGATCTCCGAGGAACCGGCGCCCACACTGATGTGCTCAGGCCCTATGTCCTGCAGGCCGCCGATCAACTCCGACATCTCCCCCGCGAGGAAATAGGTATAGAGATTGGCTTCTTCGATGGCGGCACTGATAGCACGTAAAGCTGCCCGTGAAGGACCCCACGGATTCTCATTGGAGTTCATTCGAATGGCAGTAGCTGGCATTGGGATTTCACCCTGCGCCAGTGCGCTCTTCATGAAGTTCAACGGTGGGGAAAACGGTGTGCCCGGAATGCCCTGCATGGCTCCGGCTGCCGCAATGGCTGAGCTGCCTAGAAGGAAATTGCGTCTGCTGATACTGGTTTTCACAAGTAGATCCACCTTGGTGTCAATTATTGTTGGTGTGAAATTGGTGAGACTTCGCTCGGAAACCCGGATTCCGTGCTGCTATCTACCGTTGTATGAGAGAGACTACCTCGTTTTGGCGCGCTCTTGTAGCCAATTGAAAGATGTGCCGATTTCTCTGTAGACCACCTAAGGCCAAGCAGGTATCCGAATATTGCCTGCCATACCCGAAACTCCCTCTATCCTGCTCTTTTGGCGCAGTTTCTTTGCTTTAAAGCAAAGCGTTCTATCGCTTTGCATATTTTAATAGACTGAATACACCTATTCGAGGGAGGCAGTACTATGCGAATCACCCAACTATCAAAGTTGAAATTAATCAGCCTGTTTGGCGGCTTATTCCTGTGCACTCTGCAGAGCACACAAGCGGCAGAGCGCGACCTGGTGCTCGACCCTCTGCAACCAGGGCCCTATGCCGTCGGCAGCACCAATTTCGAGATCGACAGCGCTGCCGTGGATCAGGTCCATAGTCAGGGTGGCAACACGGGTGATTACCAGGAGGGAAAGAACTCCAACGGCGAGCTGCTTTATGTCAGTGACCTGCTTGCCAATCCAGAACAAGCTTTTTTCTTTACGGTTTCTGTACCTAATGATGCAACTCTCTATGGCGAATCAGAAGGGAGCTCCGTGCCCTATGCCGGCTACGTCCTTTACCCCACATCTTCGAGCAACACCCGCGCAGACTACACTGTATTCAACAGTCCGGACTTGCCCAAAATGCAGGGCGCGAATGAAGCCCCTATTTTTGAGAACGAAAGTACACGCTATCCACTCATCGTTTATTCACACGGTGTGGGATCACATCCATCAGAAGGGGATTTTACCTATATCAAAGATCTGGCCAGTCATGGCTACATCGTCATGGCCCTCTATCACGGCGATAGCCGCTGGGAAGATACCGAGGCCAGACACTTCAACCTGCGCCCACTTTCCGTAAAGATTGCGCTTGATGTATTACTCGCCCATGAAGACTTTGCCAACCATATCGACACAGACAAGATCGGTGGGCTCGGCGAGAGCTTCGGCGGAACGACCATGTTGGCTCTGCTGGGCGCCAGGAAAGTGAATCCCGATGTTGCCAGTGTTGTGGCCAACACATTGTTGCAAGTACAGACCGATCCCAGAATCAAGGCTGCCGCCGCGGTAGTTCCCTACATGGGCGCTGGACCTTATACAATATTCGGTAGCGGAGGCACCGGCGCAGCCACAGTTGATCGCCCCTTCCTTGCCAATTCAGGAACAGAGGACACAGTTGCGGACTACGACAAAGTACAGGCTGTTTTTGAGCAGCTGTCTGGCGACAAATACCTGGTTGAATATACGGGCGAGGGTCACGACCTTAGCGACGGTGCCAACGTTGATGCCTCGACCTGGATGAAGCTGTTCATGGATGCGAAGGTGAAAGAAGATCCGGACGCCATTGAGACGCTAAGCCGAATAAAATCTGTTGCCGATACGGGAGCAGATAATCTGGTCATCGCCGGAGAAAGCAGTCAAAGCGGTGGTACCAATATCCCACCAACCCAGGAGCCCACCGCCCAGTCCGCTTCCTTTGCTAACAATGTGCTTACCCTTCCATCGGTTGTGGTGCAGGGCCAGACATATACCGTCAGCCTTACCCTGCAATCCAGCGAGCAGCCCTATTTGTTTGCGGTGACTTTAGCGACACCCGTGGATGCAGTTGAAACTGCTAGTGCGACCTTTAATGAGACCGATGGCAAGTTAACCATACCGAGCGCTGATGTTCTCGGGGCAGACTATGCCATCGAAATGGTACTAACCGATCAGGCCGCTGCTGTGTTTACCCTGACCTCGGCAGAACAAAACTGACGTCTCTGCCCTCCCTGTGGTGTTAATGGACCTTCAGGGAGGGCCGCGACACAACAGCTTAACGATGGGAAAATTTAGCGTACCCAGTGACAGCTAGATTTCACCCCTTCGAGCTGCCTGGATCATATGATCGGCTGCACGAAAGGCCAGGGCCATGATGGTCATGGTGGGTTGGCCGCGGCCTCCAGTAACCAGGCTGCTGCCATCGACCATGAACAGGTTCGGCACCTCATGGGCCCGATTGTAGCGATCCACCACCGATGATTCAGGATCATCGCCCATACGGCAAGTTCCCAGCAGATGCGCTCCACCAGTCTGACCATCACTGGCAAAACTGCTGGTTATGTTTGTGGCTCCGACAGCTTCCATCAACTCTTCCGCGCGGTCCACGAAGAATTGCATGGTAGCGAGATCATCAGGATGGTTCATATAGGTTGTACGCAGCGCTGGACGCCCCCACATATCCCTGACTACCGGGTCGAGTGTCACATTATTGGAAGATAATGGCAGGCTTGTACTGTGGCCATTAAAGGCACAGCTATGGGTAAACTCGCGGGCCAGCTGGTTTTTAAATTCGCTACCCCAGCTTGCGCCACTGAATCGGCTGCCACGCATCGCAAAGGACATGGGAAGACCATTTGACAGGTGGCGCTCATCAATTCCACCACCTCCATAGAAGCCATGGCTTTGGTCGATGCTGTAAAAGTCGTGAATTACCCGGGTTGTGGGCACACTCTTGTGCGCATTAACCGGATGCTCGAACATGCCAGCGGTAGAGGTAGAACCGTTGAACATCAGGTTCTTGCCTACCATGCCGCTACCATTCGCCAGGCCATCGGGGAAACGGCTGGACTCTGACAAAAACAGCAAGCGTGGTGTCTCGGCACCGTTGGCACAGAGCACAGTGGCCTTGGCTTTCTGCGAATGAAGCACGCCGGCTTCGTCCCAGTACACTACTTCACTTACGCGACCGTTCGCAGTGGTCTCTACCCGCGCGACGGTGCACATGGTGCGCAATTCACAGTTACCCGACTCCAGTGCCTGCGGCATCATGGCAGTGGCGCTGGAAGACTTGGCGCCAACCTCGCAGCCGTAACCGAGACAGAAGCCGCAATGAATACAGCCTGCGCGACCATTAAAGGCTTGTGACAGGATCGCGTGGGGTTCTGGGTAGGCGGTCCAGCCCAATTGCTTCGCTGCCCTCTCTAATAGTACACCCGATGCCTTCACCGGCATTGGCGGCAAGGGATAATCCCTGGAGCGCGGCGGGTCCCAGGGACCCTGCAGACCGGACATGCCGATCTCCCAGTCTACCTTCGTATAGTAAGGCTCAAGTTCATCATAGGTGATTGGCCAGTCGACGAAGTTAGTGCCGGGAATTTCCCCAATAACCGATCGCTCCATGAAATCGATGGGCCGGAAGCGCCAGAAGTTGCCGGAGAAGTGATGGCTGCTACCACCTACGTTATGGGCATAGGTAAGCACCGCTCTATCCTGCACTTGCGCAGTTTCATGCTCGTATTTGCGGAACGTCTGCGGGTGGCCCTTCCTGGGTCCCCATACCAATTCCTCGTTCTGATTCACATCCCATTCGTCGTGAGTGTAGTCGGACAGTTGCAGGTGCGGACCCTGCTCCAGAACCACAACGGATAAACCCGCCATCGAAAGTTCCCGGGCCACGATGCCACCGGCGGCACCGGAACCAACTATCACGAAATCTACTTCTTCACTGGGTGAATACTCTGCCTGCGCCATGATTATTCACCCCTTTCCATGTATTCAGCGTCATAGTGACCATAAGGTGGGGCCCAGGCGTGAGTATCTTCAAAGCCGATCAATCGCCAGCCAATCTCATCCTGATTGCCCCCGTGCACCGGGGCAGCAAACATGCCGGCTATGGTCAGGTAACGCACCGTGGCAAAGAAACTGGATTCCTCGATTTCTCCAAGCAGCGTATCGAGGTTAGCGTCAGACAAGTTGCCAAGAATGGAATTGCCGAAACGCGCATTTGCGACAGCCTGCAGATCACTCAGACCCTTGCGAACTGCTGGCAGCGCCTCCCCTCGCTCTTCACCCAGCACATTGTCCATGAAGTAAATGACCCCTGCTTCTCTTGCTCCCGGAGTTTCATCAGTTGGCAGAATCCTTGCGGCGATTGCCTCGAGCTCTGTTGCCTCATCCTGGCTCAGGGTGCCGAATGCACGGCCGTTATTCTGGGCCGCCTGGGCCTGCTGTGCTGCCAGAGCGATTGAAGGTAGCGTAAGCACTACCAATGAGTGTTGGGCACTGTCCGAGATCGCTCGCAGAAAGGCACGTCGTGAAATGGTTGATTCGGACATCGGTCATACTCCTCCAGGGTTATTTCGACTGGAACTGATTCGATTGGTCACTTGAGCCGATGTGGCTCAAGCGAAGACTTTCAACGCAAGTACACAGATTATCAGTCTCGCGCCGCGATCGCCTCAATTTCGACAAACATTAGTGGCTGGCCGAGCCTGGCGATCTGGAATGCAGAGCGAGCAGGCAGATTGGGCTGATCCGCGGTGCCAAAAAATTCAGTATAGCCTTCCATGAAACCTGCGAAATCCATGACATCGCCATTGGCCGGATCACCCACCAGGAACACGGTTAGCTTGATGATATCGCCCATCTCCATTCCCTTGTCTTCGAGGTTTTCCTTGATGCGATTCAGCACGCTGATGGTTTGCGTGCGGGTATCACCATAATAAGCAGGATTACCGACTCCTGCAGAAGTGTTGGCGGGCAGCGGTGTGGCCCCACTCAGAAACACCAATCCGGTGTCTGCGGTGACTTCAACCGCCTGGGCGATTGGAAAAGTGGAACCATTGGGCAACGGGTAACGAGTCACATCTGCGTAGCTGAGGCTTGCACCAAGGGTGGCTACTCCAAATGCAAAGAGTATCTTGGCAAACAAAACAGCAAGATGGTTGGTAAATGAATTCGATACTACAGGGGAAGCTTTCATTTTATTCTCCAATGGATGTTATTTACGGCAGCGTGCTAAGCATTGTAGCGCCAACTATCAGGTACTTGCCAAGCATCCCATGGCGTGTCTCCTAGTAAAAACAACATGCCTCTCGGCAATGCGCACAATTCTTGGCCTTTCTCTCAAAGACAGCCTCTCAAATGCTGCTCCGCAAGGAAGAACAAGGAGCATAGACACAGCTCGGTTTTGTTCTTATTCTTCGCAAGAATGAACCTGAACCGGTAAAGATGCACACGAGTTAGATCAGCATGACATCGTCAGCAAATCTCACCCGCGAAAACCTGGATCAATTCGCCATCTTCCATAATGTGGACGTGGGTCCTGTTTGGGATCTATTGCGACAATGCGAAGTTCGCACTCTCGGCGAGGGCGAGGTGTTACTTGAGAAAGAGCAGCCCAATCGCACGATGTTCCTGATTTTGGGGGGCACGCTAAAAGTCTACCTCGACAATGAAAATAAGCGGGAAGCAGCCGAATTGGTACAGGGACAAACTGTCGGCGAGCTCTCGGTAATTGATGGCAGTACGGTTTCCGCCCATGTAGTTTCTGCCGGAGAAACTTCTCTGTTGTGCGTGGAAGAAAACACTTTCTGGCGCCTGTCCCGCGCATCCCATGGATTCTGCACCAATCTGTTAACTCTGCTCTCTCTACGCATGCGCTCCAGTAACGCCTCTCTTGAAGAGAGTGAAAACCTGCAATGGGAGTATGAACAGCAAGCACTGACTGATGGATTAACAGGCGTCTACAACCGCCGCTGGCTCGACCAGATGTTGCCGCGACTTGTGCAACGCAGCGAACAGGATGATTTGCCAATCAGTGTGCTCATGATTGATATCGATCACTTCAAGAAAGTTAACGATAATTATGGCCACTCTGTAGGCGACAGCGTACTCCGCATTGTCGCAGAAACGCTGGTCAACAAAGTAAGGCCTGGGGACCTGGTCGTGAGATATGGTGGAGAAGAATTTTGTGTGCTGCTACCTGAAACCGATCTGGAAGGAGGTATAGGTGCCGGCGAACGCGCGCGAGCGGCTATTCACGACGCTGCAATAAGTGATGCCAGCGGAAACCCATTACCAGGGATTACCATATCAGTAGGACTAGCCCAGTGGCGAGCCGGCGAGAATGTCGACGAGTTACTGAAGCGAGCCGATGAAGCGCTTTACCAGGCGAAGTCGCTGGGACGCGATCGACTCGAGACCAGCGCCTGCCCCTGATCTCCTCTTTCTTTCCACCACACTCTAATGCCCCCTGTTCACCATTGACCTGCATCAATGAGTCTATTGATATGTCCGGGATTGGCCGAACGCTGCCGATAAAAACGCGCGGGCGGGCAATTGCCGGGTTATCCTGTTTTGCATATTCTTGAGCCAGGCCGGTCACGCCAATGAGCACCCGCATACTCCACATATCCGACCTGCATTTTGGTCCACCATTTGTGCCCTCAGTGGCTCAGGCCTTGTTGCGCCAGATCCCCGCATTGGCACCGGACGTGATCGTGATCAGCGGTGACCTCACCCAGCGCGCCAAGCGGCATCAATTCGAGGAGGCCCGTGCCTTCTTCGACAAGCTTCCAGGAATTCCAATGCTGGTGATTCCTGGCAATCACGACGTGCCGCTTTGGCGCGTCTTTGAACGCCTTTTTGCGCCACTTGCCCTGTACCAGGAAATCATCTCACCGGATCTCAATCCGGTGTTGGAAGTGGGCAATGCGATACTGGTCGGCCTGAATTCAACTGCACCTCACAGCAGCATTTCCAATGGCCGGCTGCACCTGCCGCAATTACGATACAGCGCTGAAATCTTCGCCAGGGCGCCCCAGGACAAGGTGCGTATCGTCGTGGCGCATCACCAGTTCGCTCCCGGTCATGACAAGCGCATGGATGTGCCTATGCCCCGTGCCCGGCGCGCGATAGAGCATTTCATCGACCAGAAGGTGGAGATGATACTGGGAGGGCATCTGCATCGCTCCTATATCGGCAACTCACTGGACTTTTACCCCGGCCATCACCGTGATCGCGGCGTCATAATCGTGCAATGCGGCACGACCACTTCCCGGCGCGGGCTTGGCCGGGAGCGCGATGAAAACACCTTGAACCTGATCGACATCGGCACTGATACCCACACGGTTTATCACTACCTTTATATCGAAGAGAAGGATCAGTTCGCGCCAATAAGCGAACATCGCTTCCCACGCCAGGGCCGCGCCCTGGAAATTGCGCCACTACCCCAGAAAAACGCCTCATGAATCAGGTCAGATCAACCTCATTCCGCCAGCGCAGATTGTTGATTGCTTTACCGGTTCTCGCCCTGCTGTTGATCCTGGGCTGGTACCTCAACGAGCAGTTTTCACTGGAACAGATCGCAGCACAGGAGGATCGCCTGCGTGATTATATCGCGCTGAATCCTGGTACAGCCTTCGCCGGTGGCTTCGCCATTTACCTGGTACTGGCATTTATTCCGGGCACAGGAGGCAAGGCGGTTGTCGTGGGCTGGTTCTTCGGTTTTTTCGAGGCTTTGCTGATCGTTAGCATTGGGCTGAGCATCGCCGCCATGGGTATCTTCTGGCTCAGCCGCTATCTGTTGCGTGACAGCATCGAACGTCGCTACCCGAACGTGGTGGGGGTGATGAATCGCCATCTCGAAGAAGAGGGTGTGTTCTATCTGTTGTTCCTGCGCATGGCCCATGCGCCCTACTCCATTGTGAATCCAGTAAGCGGTGCGAGTCGGGTTCAGCCCTGGACTTTTTTCTGGACTACATTCGTCGGCCTAATGCCCGCTAATATGATCTGGATCTATGTCGGCCTGCGCCTGCCTTCACTGAGGGAGCTGGCCGAGAGCGGCCCTGCGGCATTCATCGATCTACCACTTTTCATTACACTTGTTTTCTGTGGTTTGTTTCCGCTCATAGTGCGGTGGCTCAATAAAAAATGGCAGGCATATACTTCCTATACACCGAAAGATGATGACGATGTTCTCTTCTCCTGAACCTGCTCTCTACATGGCGATCGCCATATTGCTTGGCAGTATGGTCCTGGGTTCCATCGTACGCTTCATCGCCCTGCGCAACGCAGAGCAGGAAAAGCGGCGCAAGCGCCTTCTGAGCCTGCGTAGCTGGTGGTTGCTGGCAATCCTGGTCAGCGGCGCCTTGTTGGCAGGTCGCACTGGCGTCTGTCTGCTGCTAACTGTCGCCAGCTGCATCGGCTGGTATGAACTCACCCGCATGGCTGGCCTCCGACCGCAAGATCGATTCGCCATCCACGCCGGCTATTTACTGATCGCAATCAACTACGTACTAATCCTGGTCGGCGCGATTTCGCTGCATGCCGTATTCCTGCCCCTGGTGGCACCCATAGTGTTTGCCATATTGCTGCTGATGCAGGACAAACCGCAGGGTTATATCCGCTCCACTGGCACATTGTTATGGGGCATGATGTTTGTCGGCTACGGGCTATCCCATGCCGCGCTGCTCATGAGCCTGCCCATGACCGCAGTTGGACCCATGGGGGCGGCTGGCTGGTTCCTGTTTATCGTGATCCTCACAGAATGCGATGACATCTTTCAGGCCATTACCGGTCGCGCCTTCGGCGCACATAAAAAGCATCCAATCGCCCCGGTGATCTCACCCAATAAGACCTGGGAGGGCTTTATGGGCGGGCTGCTTGTCATCCTGTTGCTCAGCCTGGTGCTCGCGCCACTTCTCATTCAGCTCGAGGGCAATAGCGCAGGCACTTCGACAGACTCGCTTTTGGCCCCGCTGCTAATAGCTTTGCTGATCTCCGCCGCTGGTTTTTTCGGTGACATCAACATGTCCGGTATCAAGCGTGACGCGGGCGTAAAGGACAGCAGCAATCTCTTACCCGGTATTGGTGGAGTGATTGATCGCATTGACAGTCTCACCATGACGGCACCGGTCTACGTTTGTTTCCTGCGCTGGTGGCTGGCGTGACGGGGCACGGAACCGACGTGCCCCCTCCGGGCAGTCACGATATTTCTGACCGCGTGTGGACGGTGCCCAATGTGCTGTGTTTTATGCGCCTTGGCGGCGCTTTTGTTTTGTTGTTTATCGCCTGGGGCGGTTACAACGAATTGTTTCTGTGGCTCTTCCTGTTCCTGGCAATGACTGACTGGTTCGATGGCAAGTTGGCAATCTTGCTGAACCAACGCACTATCATCGGCGCCCGCCTGGATAGCTGGGCGGATGCATCACTATTTGCCTCGCTACTGTTTGGCCTGCTGACTATGTACCGGGATATCCTGCTTCAGGAATTACCCTTACTGACTCTTACCGTTGGCAGCTACGTATTCTCCACCGCTGCCGGTTTCTGGAAGTACGGCCGCTGGCCCAGCTACCACACTCGCGCCGCCAAGACTTCATGGTTAATCAGTACCCTGGCCGTAATTGCGATATTTCTGAACTACGCCATTTGGCCACTCAGCGCAGCCCTGGTTGTTATCACCCTGACCAATATCGAAGCCATTTCCATCACCATCGTTTCCCCGCGCTGGCGGGCGAATGTGCCTTCCATCTACCACGCCCTGAAATTGAATCGGGAAGAGTCAAATTAAATCGCCTGTTATAAATGAATCAAAGGGGTCAGAGTAATTTGATATAGCAAGTACTGTGGTAGGCCAATGTACTCTGACCCTTTTGATCAATCACGCCGACTAAAATTTAATCTCTGAAGTCGACTTCCACCTCAGCTGCGAGGTAAGCAAAAACTACATAAGCTGCCACGTTCTGAGCCAACTGATCAGGATCGATCTTGTCCAGGGTGTCATCTGGCGTGTGGTGCAAATCAAAATAGTCCGTTCCATTCTGTCGCAAATTGATAGTGGGCACGCCACGCGCAGCCATAGGCCCAATATCTGGTCCGCCGCCAGGCACATCACTACCGCCGCGGATGATACCCAGGGGCGCTATGATTTTACCTATCGCATCAATAACCGGGGTGCCTGCTTCTGAGACATTGGAGGCTAGCTGCCAGATGCTGCCAGCACCAAAATCGGACTCTGTTGCTACCTGGTGATTGGCAAGTTCAGCGGTATGGCTCATGGCATAGTCCTGCCCACCCAACAGACCAACCTCTTCTGCGCCAAACATGACGACTCGAATAGTACGGCGCGGCCGCTGGGGTAACTGTGCTATCAGTGCAGCTGCGGCAGTAGTGATGGCTACTCCGGCACCGTCATCCACTGCACCTGTTCCAAGGTCCCAACTATCGAGATGCGCACCAATCAGAACGACCTCCTCGGGTTTCTCTCGACCAATAAGATCGAGCACAACATTGCCACTGGTACTTTCACCCTGCCAACCCGCAGATGAATGGATATCCAGCCGAATTGCATTGCCGCCTTCGTGTAAACGGCGCAGATGATCAGCATCAGGATTGGAAACCGCGATTACGGGAATGTCAGCCCAGTTGGAACCCTGCGGAGTCATCATGCCCGTGTGGGGAAACCGGTGACTGTCCGAACCAACTGAGCGAACGACCAAAGCTTCAGCACCTGCGCGCTGAGCGTGTTGCCATCCAATTCGGCGACACTGATTTGCAGGGCCGTAACC
>CAYTLI010000072.1:0-12064 GCA_964438455.1 uncultured Pseudohongiella sp. | reverse complement strand
CATAAATTTGCGCGCCTCAACTGACTCGCGTGTTACAGACTACAGGCGCCTGGACAAGCCAGTGACTGGAAGGCCCTCTGCGAACACGCGCACGGTGACCCTGCCTTCGGCGAAGGCTTCACGAAACTGTGGCGTCATAAAGTAACTGCCACTACTCTGCGACAGTTCTGGCGCCAGCAGGTTGTGTACGCTAACCCCATTCGCAGCATCATCCTGTTCGGTGATTGCCAGAGTTACGGCTGTCAGCCTCGCGCTGGCAGCAGGATCACTCACTATGGTGTATGTCAGTTCATTGCTTACAGCCCGATATTCAAAAATCGCTTCCAGGGCAATTCCCTGTTCAGCAATTGAGAGTGCGCGGATCTCCGCCTGCGGCGCAATGCCATCAATCAGCGGAGGCGTCACTGATGGCGGCATTCTCGGACTGTTGGCTTGTTCATAAGCATAGGCCATGGCCAGCAGATCTGTATCTGCCATCTCACCACCGAGCAATTCCATGCCAACCGGCAATCCGGCTTCGGAGAATCCAACGGGCATTGATATTGCTGGCAACCCAGAGTTGGCGGACAGGCTGCAGTGACTGCCAGTCTGCGGATCACCGATCTGAACGGGCAGCTGGGCAATCGTCGGATAGACGATCGCGTCAAGTTGCTGGTCCGCCATAATCGCCAGCACTGCCTGTCGCAATACATTCCTGGCAGCGACCCGCGATTCATACTCTGACTCATCCCGCTCTACCGCAGCACTGCGTTGCAGCACGCCAGCAATAGCCTGATGATAGAGACCATTGGCAACTATTGAGCCCAGGTCTGGCATGTCATTGCTACCAAATTCATCCAGGTAAGCATTCAGGTCGACCTGGAACTCCTGGTTGATCAAAGTGGATGCTGAGAGCATCTCACCCAGGTCTGCGATTTCAATTTCAACTATCTCCGCGCCCTGCTCTTCATACCAACCCAGCGCCTGCTCAAGTTTCTGCACGACAACACCGCTGGCATCATCGAAGTAGATGTTCAGTTTGCCCACCCGCAGTGCTGATACATCGCTCGTATCCAGTGCATCAACAAAGCCAGGAGCCGCCCTTTCTCGCATCATGGCAGTGGCCGGGTCCCGTTGATCAAATCCCACCACCACATCCAACAGGATCGCCAGGTCTTCGGCGCTCCGCGCCAACGGCCCTGCTACATCCTGGGTGTGAGACAGCGGCATCACCCCGTAGATACTGGACAGGCCCTTGCTCGGACGCAGGCCAATCAGATTGTTAAAAGATGACGGGATACGAATCGAGCCACAGGTGTCGGAGCCCAGACCAATGGCTCCGAAGTTGGCGGCCACCGCAGCGCCGGTACCACCACTGGAACCGCCCGGCACTCTGCGCAGATCATAAGGATTGCGTGTTTGACCAAACAATGAACCCACGGTGGTAATACCATAGGCGTATTCGTGAAGATTGGTCTTGGCCAGGATGATGGCGCCAGCATCAATTAATTTTTGTACCTGGGTGGCATTCGCATTTGGGACGAAGTTTGCCAGCGCAACCGAGCCACCAGTAGTCGGCATCGTGCTGGTGTTGTAGTTGTCCTTTACCAGGATAGGAATGCCGTGCAGTGCGCTGCGCGCACCCCGCTCTGCTCTTTCTGCGTCCAGTGCTTCGGCTATGTCGCGCGCAGCAGGATTGATACGCACGATGCTGTTCAGCGCTGGGCCCTGCTGGTCATAGGCCGCTATCCGTGCCAGGTATTGTTCCACCAATTCAACGGAACTCACCCGGCCGCTCTCCAATGCTTCCTGCATGTCCGCGATACCTGATTCGAAAACGTTAAATGCAGGCTGCGCGGCAGGGGCCGATGACAAAACGATAGCAAACAGAAAACAGATAAACCTGGGCATAAGAATTGATCCTCAATCTCTAGGCTGGACTAACCGGTTTGCTCCTGTGTTCCCGCAGGTGGCTTCCCAGGTCAGTGGCGATCTTGAGAAGCAACAGCAGTAACAATGCCGGTAATGCAGATTCAAACATCATCACCAGAAAACCACCAAAGATGATTGTCATATGCATGATGATGATTCGTTTGTACGGCTGCCCCATCTGGGCAGCTATTTCGCGGCCGAGATATTCCTTGCGGCCGAGAAAATTACTGTAATAGGAAATGCCATGACTGACAACGAACGCCAGGAGTGCCGGGCTGAGGGAAACGAAGTCGCTAAGAAGCTGCGCGATTCCCGGATCGCTGCTGTTGGCAAAATTGTCACCAAACAGCCCATAGATGAACAACAGGTGCCCGGCCATGAATCCGCCATAGTGGCCGACGAAGAATGGCCCGTACATAAGCGTTGCCCAACCCCCTATCTTTATCATCTTCAATAGATTGTAGAAGCCGATAACGGCACTCTCTGCCCAGAACAGCAACATGATCTCGCCAACATTCCAGTCCAACAAGAACACGCCGAGCAATGGAATCAGGTTGGCACCGATCAATGCCAGACTGGAAACAGAACGCCAATGCAGCGGCTCTGCCGAAGGCAACTGCTCAATCGCTTCAGGCTTAAGCTCTTCAATATGTTCTTGCTCTGGTATCTTCGGAAGTGGCAGTGGCGGCTTGCCTTGTTGCGGAAACAGTTCACAAAGGCGAGTGATGATTTCTTTCGCCTGCTCTGGATCAACAGCAGATCCAAACCCGACCTCGTCGCCGGCAAAGTCGAAGGCAAGGTGTTCGCCGCGCCAGCTGGTGCCCATTACCACATCCGGCGCCTGGCGACGAAAGTTTCGGATATAGTCGGCCGGGTATCTTGCACCAATTCCCAGCAAGGGAATGCCCACTCTCAACACTAGTTCCGAGTTTCTGATTTCCAGGGTTTCACGTCCGAAACTGAGCGCCAGAAACACAGCGGCCAGTATAAAAACTCCCACGGACCAACCCAGCCCCCAGAAGAACGCAAACAGGGTGGCGACCAGGGAAAACAGGCTGTCATCCCGGTCTCCGATAACATCTCCAAGCACTCCAATCAGTGGATAGGAAAACGCGACCAGAAAAAGCCCGCTCACGACAATGCCGATTTTCGAGCGACGAAATGGAAACACCAAGGCCAATTGCTGCTGCTTGCTGAATTGCGGGCCCACAGCGAAATTGAATTTCGGTGCGTGTTCGCCTAATGCCTTGTGCTTGCTGCGTCGCTCAGAGAAAGGTTTACGCTTTCTCGACTTGTTCATAGTGCTTTTCCGATCAGCGGCTTCACCATAATTCGCTTCTACTTCTTGCACTCTTGTGTGGGCAAAAAAAAGACCGGTCTGTCTTTCACAAACCGGTCTTCATGATCTGACTTCGAATGCGTGATATTAGTCAGGCATTCTGGCTGCGCGAATCTCTATCTCTACCAGCCAGCCATCGACAACCAGGTCAGCGATCTCAACGAAGGATCTGACAGGCTTGTTCGGATTATCAGCAGTGCCAAAAAACTGTGAATAGCCTGCATTGAATCCAGCGAAGTCCAGCCCGTCCTCACCTGCGACAGCGAAAGCACGAACCTGCACGATATCACTCATGGACCAACCCTGGGATTCCAGCGTCTCCTTAAAGCGTGAGAACGTGTTCACTGTCTGCTGTTCCATATCACCCCAGGAACCATCAGCCATCGGCCGTGCTCCCGAGCCAGACAGATACATGGTCTCGGCGCCAGGTGGAATGGTGATTGACGTATAGAAATAATTACCTTCGTTATAACGCGTAATTTCAGCAGCATGCACCAGTGCAGCAAGCCCGGACAGGGCAACCAGCAAAAATGCCGCTACTTTTACTTTTCCAGATTTCAAAACATTCATTGTTGTTACTTCTCTCCCGAATTTTATTTTGAAAGTTAATTGTTAATTGGTTTTTTGCAGTTCCGCCTGCACTGATTCTGGTAAATCCTCTCCCGCAGATTCTCCCAGGAAGCGATTCGTCAGCAAGCCAGTAGTAATCGCACCATTGACGTTCAACGCAGTTCGCGCCATATCGATGAGAGGCTCAATTGAAATCAGCAACGCAGCCACGGTAACCGGGAATCCCATCGCAGGGAGTACTACCAGTGCAGCATTGGTCGCTCCACCACCTACACCGGCGATACCGAAGGAACCGATGGCAATGACTAACAACAGGCTCATGATGAAGCCGATGTTGATATCAACGCCCATGGTTGGCGCAACCATCATTACCAGCATGGCGGGATAAAGACCGGCACATCCATTCTGACCTATGGTTGCACCGAAGGAAGCGGAAATATTGGCTATCGGTGGGGGGACATTCAATTCTTCGACCTGTGCACGAATGGTCAGTGGGATGGTAGCGGCAGAGCTGCGCGTGGCGAATGCGAAAGTCAGCACTGGCCAGACTTTCTGGAAATAGGTTTTCACGTTTGCACCTGTCATGGCGATCATCAAGCCATGTACGCAGAACATCAAGGCGATTCCAATATAGGAAGCGATGACAAAACCGATCAAGGTGACTATCGCACCGCCGTCGGAACCCGCGATCACTCTGGTCATTAGTGCGAGCACTCCATAGGGAGTCAAACCGATAACCATCTTGACCAGGCGCATAATTACGGTCTGGGTGGTATCGACAAAAGATTTAATTCGGCCCGCGTGCTCTTCGTTCTCTTCACTCACAAGCAGGGCAGCAACTCCGATGAGCATACCGAAGATCGCTACTGCAATAATAGAAGTGGGTCGTGCCTCGGCAAGATCGGCGAATATATTGCGTGGAACGGAGTTCAACAGCATTTGTGAAATACCGCGGTCAGTAGCAATGCGGGACTCGAGAACTTCAGCGCGAGCAAGTTCACGTGCACCGCTGGCAAGCTCGCCCGCGTTAAGCCCGAAAACACTGGCCATCACTATGCCAATCAGTGCGGCGATCATCGTCGTAGCTATAAGAAGGCCAACGACCGAACCACCGATCTTGCCCAGGACCTTGATTTCTTCGACCTTCAATACGGACGCCACCATGGTGATCAGCACCAAAGGTGTAATGATCATACGCAGTAGACTTACATAGCCGTTGGCGACCACATTGGTCCATTCCAGGGTCTGCGTCGCCACTTCTGACGAATAGCCGAAGACTAACTGCAAGTAGAATCCAAACAGCGACCCTACCACCAGTCCCGCGAGCACGCGGCGGGAGAGACTGAGGTTCATCTTGGTGAGCTGGTAAAGAAAACTGAGCAGGGCAGCAAACAGGACCAGATTAATAATGGCGTACATAGACATGATAGAGCTCCTCAGCGCAGGGCCGGGTTTGCCTGATTTTTTCGCTTGCCAACGTTCTAGCTGCGGCCAGGCTATTGTTAATTATCTGATTTAACTAGAGTTCTGCAGAATGGTGCTGGCTAGTCTCGGTTGGGAGTATATCTACCCTCCCCGGGAAGACCAAGAGCAAGACCAAGAGTAAGACCAGGCGTGGCCTGGGCTTGATGCAAAACGCTCTCGTGTTAACGATCTGCCAGGGTATTAATGTAGCTCACTACGTTGCGGATACCCGCTTCACCGCCCAGTCCCTGAGCCATGGCCCGCATCTGCTGGCCATAAGTATCGTCCGGATGATGGCCGCGGTAGCCAGCCATGAAATTCTTCAGTTGCGTGACCAGATACCAGTCATTTTGCCCAGCCAGTGCGGGCGCTCCCAGACTTTCATTGCCCTGTGCGCGATCGCCATGACAGGTGGCGCAGGTGGCGTAGAGCTGCCGACCGGCCGCATCATCACCTGAAATGGTGATCTCTGCTGGCGTGTAGGACCAAGCCGCAATCCAGTCGACGATATCGACTATGCTGTCATCGGTGAGTTTCGCGGCCATGGGCTGCATGGCAATGCCTTCGATATCACGTGGATGTGTGCCGCGAATTCCGGCGCGAAAATTCTCCAGCTGCCGGGTCAGATACCAGGCTTCCATGCCGGCCAGGCGTGGCGCCTGTACACCCTCATTACCTTTGCCATCGGTACCATGACAGGTGGTGCAGTAGCGGTCATTGAAGGGTTCTCTTTCCGACTCTGCCGCCAGAATCTGCATGGATGTGGTGATGGAAATTAGAACGGTGAGGATGAATTGGATCCTCGAAATACTGCACTGGTTCAATTCTGACTCCGCTTACTGCTCTACTGAATTACTGACTGGCCCGAAACAATCAGGCCGCCTCAGCTCTCACACGCTGGTCGAGATCTGTCATGGCCCACTGGGCCGAGAGGATTGCACTTTCCTGCCAGGCAGAATGCATGCTGATCTGGTCGCCGATGAAATAGTGGCGTCCATTCACCGGCGCCTGCAGGGTGTGATACAGCTCTTCCTCTTCGTGGGTCCAGCCATTCCGGAAATTGCGCGACCAGCGAGCCGAACAGCCGAGCATATGGTTCATGCGATGCCAGGCAATGGTGATCGGTTTCTCCACCAGCTCGCGGTAGTTAGGGTGCAACTTTTCGCCGTCACTGAGATGAGCCTCGATGCGTTCTTGCTGGGTCATTACGGTATGGAACATGCCACCTCCGTAATCATAGGCGCCGAGGACAACGCCCTTTTCCTTGTGGATACCGTGATTGGGGTACCAGACCTGGCGACTCGGGTTACTCATCCACGAGATGCCACCATAGATGTCGTCTTCTTCCCAGAATCTGCGCTTGGCCTGGAATGCCGCCTTATATGCTTCACCTCGGCGCACATACTTCATCGCACGCACATAATCATTAGGGAAATTATGGTCGATACCTACCATCAGGTGGGTAGGGATGCAGTTGAAACAGTAATCTGCCTGCATGGTGTGACGCACACCATCCTGGTCGTACGCGACTTCCACGCCGCTGTCACTGACCTGGACCCCGGCGACCATGGCACGATAGCGCACCTTGTCACCCACGTGATTCAGGTAGCCATGGATGATCTTGTCCATGCCTCCCACGGGCTGCATTAAAATGGGACCTGTGTCACCTTCATTGGCGTCGAGCAATTGTCTGCCCAGCCGTGTTTTCAATAAATCACGAAAGGCAATGATATCTTTCTGCACGCCATGCTTCAGGAACCCTCCTGACGCATATCCAGCACGGAAGCTGCCCCGGTAAAGATCGCCTTCGCTGAGATCACCGAAGGAACGGATCATGCCAAGCAGCGTTTCAGCTTCGCTGTCGCTGAAGGGCGAACTGAGCTCCTCGTTGGACATGGCCTTGGCCATCAGCTCGGCCATAAAGCCTTTCATATTCGTGGTGTAGTCGATGTTACGAATCGGCTTGCCACCCAACATCCTGTCGTCTTGCACATAGGACGTCTTGTTCTCGTTGATGAAGACTTCCAGCTCAACTCCCAGCTCTTTGCAGTAGGCAAGCAAGTTGCGATGGGTGCTGGGAATACGTGCTGCACCTGCGTTGAAATACATGTGCGGCTCATCGTCGAACTCACAGTACTGCCGATTGCCTATCTCGTCGATGAGGTCCCCATGCCGAACAGTGAAGATGCGTCCGCCACAGCGATGAGAAGCCTCGAGAATGGTGCAATCGTAGCCAACCCTGGAAAGTTCATAAGCCACTGTGAGACCGGAGATGCCGCCGCCAAGGATGGCGACCTTGCGTTGCTCTCCAGGAATATTGAATAGATCGAGCGTGGCGGCCGAGGCCGAACCGGGCAATAGTCCCAGGGCGGTACCTGCCTTCAGTGCTGCAGCCGTACCACCGGTCGCAGCGAGTAAATTCAGAAATTCTCGTCTGGTAACGATTCCAGTCACTGTAACCCTCTCCCAAACTGCTGATCTGCCCGGCTTCTCTGGCTGTGTACAGATCAATGGTTACTTTAATTTCAGGTCCGGAGCATTGTTAATTCGGCGATCCGGCCAATATTTTGAGGCGCAAGAATAGCATTTTCGGGCACTTTTGGTGAGTGACAAATTGTCTCGCCTCCAACGGTAGTGGCTCTCTGCGGTCTCGGCGATTATCCTTGTGGTTTCGACAGATCTACCTATTCACGAGGGCATACTGATGAGTCTCAGCAACTATTTTCCGCAATTGATCCAGAACCTGCCGCGTTTCGAAGGCCAGTTTGATGCCTTTCAGCTATCGGCAAATAATTGCGACGTACTCCTCTCCAGTTACCCCGCTGGCACGGTCATCGATCCCCATAGTCATGACACGGAAAATGTCGGGGTAATTACCCGGGGGAACCTGCTCCTGACCATGGACGGGAAGACCGAGCAATTTGGTGCTGGCGAGTGGTATCACGTGCCAGAAGGCCAGGAACATGCCGCTGAATTTACCGAAGATACTGCGGGAATTGAGTTCTGGTTCAAGACAGGCTGACGGTATTGGCAGCGCCTCGATCCTTCGCACGCGCACCCAGAATGCTGCCGATATTGCGAGAAACCTCGGATGCGGTGAATGGCTTCTTCAGCACCGAATCGATGTGGATATCCTGTTCTATCTTGCCTTCCAGCAACTCGCTATGCCCCGTGCATATTATTGCAGGCAGGTCTTGTCTTACTTCACGAATTGATTGCAATAACCTTGTTCCTTCCAGCCCTGGCATGACCTGATCGGAGATCAACAGGTCGATTGCATCTGGGTGATCTCTGAAATATTGCAATGCTTCCGAGGAATCAGTAAATGCAGTCACGCTGTAACCAATGGTCGAAAGTAACTGGGTAAGAGATTCAAGCAGTTCTTCTTCATCGTCGACCAGCAATATCTTCTCTCCACTTCCGCAAACCAGTTCCTCTCCCCGATTCGCTTCCGCTTCGACGGCCACGCCCTGATGCGACTTGAAGTAAATCTCAAACTCAGTGCCTTCGCCTTCGACTGAGTGTAGATTCATTACGCCACCATGGCTACGCACAATCTTGTAGACAATAGCCAGACCAATACCGGTACCTTCACCCGCTCTTGTAGTATAGAAAGGTTCGAACACCTGGCGGATATCGTTCTCCGAAATGCCACAACCGTTATCGCTAATCTTCAACAACACATAACTACCCGGCTCCAGGATCCCATCAGATACTGAGGCTGCTTCGGTAACATCCCTCTGGTACAGGCCAATCTTGATTAACCCGCCCTCGTTCTCGCCAATTGCATGACTGGCGTTGGTGGCCAGGTTGAGGATAACCTGTTGCAACTGGGTCGAATTGGCCTGGATGGAGAAATCTTCACCTTGTGTTTCCAGCTCCAGCTTGATTCGGCCAGGCACACTGGCCCGCAGTAGCTCAAAAGTTTCCGTAACAATGTGTGCACAATCAACCATGCTTTGCTCGACACTCATATCCTTGCTGAATGCCAGTATCTGGTGACACAGTTCGGCGCCTCGCTTGGTAGCACTCACGATCTTGTCGAGGTTTGATTTACTCTGCACTGACGTTTCCGTAAGACTGTTGATCTCAGCATAGGCTGTAATTACGCCCAGCACGTTATTGAAGTCGTGAGCGATGCCTCCCACCAGGTTGCCCAAAGCTTCCATCTTCTGGCTTTGCTGTTGTTGCTTTTCGTCATGCAAGCGCCTGGTCACGTCACGAACCAGTGAAAAATAGCCCAGCACTTCCCCGTCTGAACTGATAATTTTCGTACCCAGCGTCTCACCGGCAAACTTGCTGCCGTCGACTCGCTTAAAATTGAGAATCAATGGCCGTAGATTGTTCTTCTTATCGTCGAACATAGCCTGCTCGGCCGCATGCTCCTCTTCATCGCGGAAATCTATGAGACTCATCATCGATTTGCCGATGAGCTGATCCACATCGAGCCCAAACACGTTTGTCGAGCTCTTGTTAGCGGCATAAATTGTTCGGTCCGCGTGGGTAATCAGAATCGCATCAGGAATACTGTTGATCACCGACTCAAACAAATTCTTCTGGATAGCAAGCTCCCTGACGTGAAGTGCAGATTTTTGTTCTGCAGTACGCCGGCGGCGCAATGACAACAATAACAACGCAATTAACGCAGATTGAATCGCTACTAGTATGATGGCGCCAATAAGCTGGGGGCGGTACTCGTCCCAAAGAGAGAAAGTCTCAAACTCGATGGTGCTGCCTGGCGGCAACAATGATCGATCGAAACCGTAGCGATCCAGCATGCGGGCGTCGAAAATGTTCTGTGCCGCGGAGTCTGAACCAGATGTATTCCTGCCGTTCACAAGATCGACTGCTACTCGCGCCGCATCCGCTCCCCTGGTCGAGGCAAAATCCATGTTGCCACCGACAATACCGTTGCCGAACAGTGAATCAAAACTACCGAATATTGGCAGCTCGGTGTTCTCTGTTAGCTCCTGTAACACATCGAGCGTGGTAAACATGTTGCCCAGAGTGTCCACTTCGTAACTGAGCAAGTATCCAGCCGATTGCTCTGGCACAGACCCGAGTGCGGAGACAAGCGAGCCCATCGGGATACCGCTGAAGAAATGCGCGTTGATATTCGGCAGGATTTCATCAAGCCCGTCGCTGACCTGTTGCCGCTGGAACGGACCGTAGTTGTCGACACCGGAAAAGATATAAATATCAGTGAGACCAGGATTTAATCGCCCAATGAGACGGAGTGTATTGTTGACCGCCATGGCGGCATTCTCGTTGGTCAGCACGACGTTGTTGGCATCGCGCACAATCGTCTCCGTCTGCGCGCGGTCAGGAATTACATAGAGTCTGGGTATGTCCGGATATATCAGGTCGCCATACTCTTCCATGAACTGAATTGAGTTTGGCAACACAGCAATGACCAAGCTCGCTGGATCGATACGATGTTGGTCCTGAAGCAATGTTATCAGGGATGTGGGCACCTCATCCGTGTACAGGTTCATCCCCGAATACTGCACCGATACCCGCAAGGGCGTGTCCGGACTGCTGTTTTCAGACACATAGTCTCTGAATGCCGCGTCGAACTGGTCACGCCAGATGCCGAGGTCAGTAGAGTCGTGCAGAATGAGTAAGCGGTTGGATTCCGAAGATGCCTGACCATAGAGTGGAACTGAACAAAACAGTAGCAGCACAAATACTAGGATTTCGACGGGATTTAATCGAAATTCAAAGACTGCGAAGCCTGCGGGAATTCTGTTCATCCATAGCACCTGGAGTGTGACCTATGAGTCCAGCGGGACTAGCCTATCGTAAAACCGCGCCCGGCGCCTACTCTGCGGCGCCGCCCCGGCAAGCCAAATCGGCGATTATGTTGATTTTTGCGACCCAGTACCTTACTAATTCTCTACGTTCGCTATAATTGCATCAGTTGACCGAGCTCGAACCCACTCAATATGCAAAACCATTCCACCAGATTATTCAGCCTCTTGCTGCCCGCACTGCTGCTCGCAGCATTCCAGACGGCACAAGCTGCGGACAACGGTTGGTTGCGCGGTAGTTGCGCCAGTGGTACTGGAGTCTATCGCTGGACTGACGGCAATCGTTACGAAGGTGACTGCGTCAATAACTTCTTCCAGGGTCGTGGCACCTTGTTCCTGAACAACGGCGATCGCTACGAAGGCAGTTTCAGCAACGATCAAAAGAATGGTACTGGCACCTACTTCTTCAGCAATGGCGACCGGTTTGAAGGTCAGTTCCGCAACGGTCAGCGCAACGGCCGCGGCACCCTTTACCGCGCCAACGGCGAACGCTACATCGGTAACTACCGTAATGATCAGAAGTCAGGCCGAGGTTCCTATTATTTTATTAACGGGGATCGATACGAAGGCAACTGGCAGGCTGACCAGTTTCACGGCCAGGGCACTTACTATTTCAATAATGGCGATCGCTACGATGGCAATTGGGCCGAGGGCATGCAAGATGGCCAGGGCACTTTTTATTGGGCCAATGGTAATCGCTATGAAGGCGAGTTTCGTGAAAACCAGCGTAGCGGCCGCGGTACATTCTTCTGGACCAATGACAATCGCTACGAAGGCCAGTGGAGAAATGGTCAACAGCACGGACAGGGCACCAAGTACTGGGCGAATGGCGATCGTTATGAAGGACAATGGCAAAACGACGCCATGAATGGCCAGGGAACCTTCTACTACATTAATGGCAACCGATTCGACGGTGGCTTCCGCGATGACCAGTTACACGGTCAGGGAACCTATTTCTTCTCCAATGGCG
>CAYTLI010000071.1:0-12308 GCA_964438455.1 uncultured Pseudohongiella sp. | reverse complement strand
CGTGGTGACGTGTTCCCCGATGGCAATCTTGCCACCAAGGTAGTCCTTCAGATAGGGTGCGGCAGATAGATGGTCGGCATGGACATGGGTTTCGATGATCCACTGCACGTCCAGTTTTTTCTCTTCCACATAGCGGATTATTTCCTGTGCGCTGCGATGATCCACGTTGCCGGAATCCATATCGAAATCCAGCACAGAATCGATGATAGCGCAGGCAGTGGAAGTGGGATCCTGCACAACGTAGGAGAAGGTATTGGTCTTCTCCTCAAAAAAAGGTGTGACCTTTGGTTTCAACAAACCAATTTTTTCAGCGGTGTTATATGCGCCCATCTCGGGTTCCTCCTGTCAGTGCGCGATCAATTCAAGCGGCTATACGAGCAGTGACCAGATCATCCAGCAGACTGCTGCGGTCAACAGTGGAGTAGTCATCAACCAGAACATATGGCGTACAGTAATCATTGCTAAGTCCTCATCAGGGGCCGGATGTTAGTTCCGGCGGTAAATAGTTTCATTACTCTGATAATTGCAGGTACCGTGCCAATTTCCGTAAAGTTTGTAACTTGTTGTTATTAAACAGATATATTTGTGAGCCCAGAAGAATCACTTGCATCAAGCGCGATAAATTGTCATATTTGTCAGGCTATTTTTGTCATTTATGTCAGTGCCATGTCCTTGATTACCAGCGATCGCGCCGCCCCCATGGGGGAAATGCTAGAGGGTTTTGACTGCCCAGCGATCCTGGTATCTGCAGAATACGAAATCCTGGCAACCAACAAGAATTACGAAAAAGCCTTCGGCTCAATCGATTTCCAGCGTCATAACCGGTGCTTCGAGATTTCGCATGGCTACCATGTGCCCTGCGACCAGGCCGGGGAAGATTGCCCCCTCGGCGCAGCGCTCGCATCCGGCCACAAGGAACGCGTACTGCATATTCACCAGACGCCTCGAGGACCTGAGCATGTGGATGTTGAGATGCTCCCCATCCACGACAATGAAGGTAAGCTGGCTTATTTTGTCGAGCTGTTACGTCCGGTGCCCCTGGCCAGCGGCGTAGTTTCGGATAAGGAACTGGTTGGCGAGAGTGCAGCGTTTAAAGCCATGCTGGCGAAAATCGCGCGGGTGGGAAAAACCGAAGCCTCGGTACTCTTGCTGGGTGAGTCAGGCACTGGCAAGGAGCTTGCCGCGAGAGCCATTCACATGGCCAGCTCGAGGAATGACAAGCCACTGGTCACCCTGGAGTGTGCTGGTCTGAGTGATGCCCTTTTTGAGAGTGAATTGTTCGGGCATGTGAAAGGCGCTTTTACTGGTGCTCTCAGCAACAAGAAAGGCCTGGCAGAAGAGGCCCACGGCGGCACCTTGTTCCTTGATGAACTTGGCGACATTCCCCTTCCCATGCAGGTGAAATTATTGCGTCTGCTGGAAACCGGTACATTCCGCCCCCTGGGCAGTTCGGAAGTGCGCACATCAGATTTCCGCCTGATCTGCGCAACCCACAAAGATCTGTACCAGATGGTGAAAGATGAAGAATTTCGCAGCGACCTGTACTATCGAATCAACGTGTTTCCCATCCAGCTTCCCTCCCTGGCCGAACGTATAGAAGACATTCCATTACTCGCCAAGGCATTGCTGGAGCGACTGGATCACACCAGGAAAGCACGACTGACTGCCTCTGCAATCTCGCTACTGGAGGCTTATCACTATCGGGGCAATATCAGGGAGCTGCGCAATCTGTTGAGCCGCGCACTGGTTCTTGCAGACACCAATGTTATCGATGACCAGGTGATTGCGGCGGCGATTGAGGATAACCCCGGGGGAGCCCATACAGTCGCTGCAGCAGCGAATGAAGAATGGACTGACCTGAAGAGCGCCGAACGACAATATATCGATCGAGTCATGTCCGCCCATGGCAATAATAAAGAGCAGGCAGCCAGGGTGCTCGGAATAAGTACTCGCTCACTGTATCGGAAACTGGAAGACTAGCAGTAATGACAGACACGATAACTTTGCAAGACATCGAGGAAGCAGCCGAACGCATCCGCAACGATGTTGCCAACACCAACTGTGACCAGTCCAGAACCCTCTCCGAGATCCTCGGTGCCGAGATCTGGCTCAAGTTTGAAAACCTGCAGTTCACTTCCTCGTTCAAGGAAAGAGGCGCTCTCAATAAACTGCTGCAACTCTCCTATGAAGAAAAGCAAAGGGGCGTGATCGCCATGTCTGCAGGCAACCATGCCAAAGCTGTTGCCTATCACGCCAGAAGGCTGGGTATTCCTGCCACCATCGTCATGCCCATCGGCACGCCCAATGTAAAGATCGAAGACACTGAGCGATTCGGCGCCAGGGTAATGTTGCAGGGCAAGTCACTGGATGATGCTGCAGGATTCACCCGCCAACTGGCGAGTGAAGAAAACCTCTGCTTCATCCACCCTTATGACGACCCGGAAGTGATCGCCGGGCAAGGCACCATTGCCCTGGAGATGCTGGCAACTGAGCCGGGGCTGGAAGTGCTGGTCATACCAATCGGCGGCGGTGGATTGATTTCAGGTAATGCCATTGCTGCCAAGGCGCTGAAGCCGGACATTCAAATTATTGGTGTGGAAGTGGCAGGCTATGCCAGTGCCTACAACAAGCGCCATAACAAGAGCTCACCGATAGGCGGATCGACAATCGCCGAAGGCATCGCAGTAAAGCAACCGGGCAGCCTTACCATGCCAATCATCGATGAACTGGTTGATGACATTGTGCTGGTCAGCGAAGAATCAATCGAGGAAGCCATCAATCAACTCCTGACCATCGAAAAAACCGTCACCGAGGGCGCCGGTGCAGCCAGCCTGGCAGCGGTCACAAGTCACCCTGATCTGTTCAGGGATAAGAAAGTGGGCGTGCTTCTCTGTGGCGCCAACATCGATTCAAGAATACTCGCAGCAGTACTCATGCGCCGACTGATTCGCAAAGGCCGCATCGTGCGATTCAGGATTCGCATCGAGGATCTGCCGGGCACGCTATCGGACATCACCGAGATAGTTGGAGATCTGGGAGGCAACATTCTCGAAGTCTCCCATCAACGCATGTTCTCCAATGTGCCGGTGAAAGATGCCGATCTCTACCTCACCGTCGAAACACGAGATGCCAGGCAGAGCCAGGAGATTCAGCAAAAACTGAGCGAGCTAGGCTACCAGACCACATTATTACAGGACTGATCGTTACCGATCAGGTCGCCAGAAGCAACAGAATAATACTGATCGCCACTAGAACGATGCCCAGGTACTCCCTGGCATTGATGCGCTCACCAAAGTAGAGATAGGTGATCAGCAGGGTCACCACAAATTCCAGTTGCCCCAGCGTCTTCACCAGCGCAGCCTCCTGCAGACTCATGGCGGTGAACCAGCCAATAGATCCCGCAACACTGCTGAATCCGATAAACACTGACGCAGGCAGGTTTGCCATAACCAGTGAGAATTGCTTGCGATCGGTGAGCAACACCCACAACAGGCAAAGCAGAGCCTGCAATGCCACCATGTAGATCAGCACCGCCGCGGCGCTTAGAATAAGCGGCGCCTGCAGAGACAGGGAAGCGTCCCGTATCCACAAGGAAGCGAGCGCAAATCCCAGGCCAGCCCCAAGCCCATACTTGATGCTCTCGTTATGAAACAAATCCTGCCAGCTGAATCGCCAGTTGCTGGCAGCCAACAAACCGGCAACACCAACAACGACGGACACATAACCGAGCAAAGACAGGGTCGCCGAAAAGAAGAGGCTACCCAGTAAAGCCGTCATGATCGCTTCGGTCTTTGCCAGCGCTGTGCCGACGGCGAAATTTCGAATGGTTAAAGCCTTGACCAGGCAGAGGGTGGCACCTATCTGGGCGACGCCGGCCAGAGATGCGGAGAGGAAGAACTGGCCCTGTAGTCGCAGCGGCGCCTCATCCTGTGAATAGAGCAAGTAGAAATAGAGCGCCGCAAACGGTAAGCCGAACAGAAAGCGCACCAGGGTGGTCGCTTCTACAGACAGCCTCCTGGCTATCTGTTTCTGCCCCGCGGTGCGAATCGATTGCATGACCACTGCGAGCAGGGTAAAGACGATCCATGTTTCCATCGCCTCACTATACTGGCTTTGCCGCGCCCCACAAAGCACGCGAGCTGAACCGACTGGAGCTGCACAAGGGATTCAATGTAGGATAGAGCCGTGCTCAATAAAGGAAAACCACAATGAAGAGCATCCAGCAACTTCTCTACGCCGGCTTGTTGACGTTTTCGCTAGGCTGCGCAGCGCAGAACGCAGAGCCTGTATTCAGATTCATTGACATCGGCCATGCCCGGCTGAATGTAGCCGAATGGTTACCCGAATCAGCCAATGGCGAACTGATTCTTGCCCTGCCAGGCAGTGGCGGTGATTACTCACGCTACAAATTAATCGCGCCCCTTCTTGCCGATGCTGGTTATCACACGATAGTCATCAACCAGAGAGGTATCATGGGCAGCAGTGGTAATCTGGAAGACCTGACGCTCCACGACCTGGCCGACGATGTCATCGCCATCGCAGACTCGTTGTCAGCACAACGATTTCACATGATGGGCTGGGCTTTTGGTAATCGCACATCACGGATGCTGGCAACAGACTATCCGCAACGGGTCGCCAGCGTGACCCTGATTGCGGCAGGCGGTCTGGTACCGGCACTGACCGAGCCCGGTGAGTTGGGCAGGCTGCTTGGCGAGCCCGGTCTCCCGGAGCAGGAAAAGATCAGGCTGGCGCGACGCACCCTGTTCTCTCCCGCCACTGATGAAGCCTTGTTGCAGGACTACGCGAGCAGCCTGCAATACTGGCCGGATGGTCGTCGCGCCCAGCAACAGGCAAATCGCAACACGCCGGTGGAAGAATGGGCGGCTGGCGGCACTGGCCCCCTGCTGATGGTGATGGGGGAAGACGACCTCACGGCACCGGTAGAAAACGGTCACCTGATGAAAGCCGAACATGGTGATCGTCTGGAACTGGTCATCATTCCTGACACGGGCCATGCGATCGGGCTGGAAAAGCCCCGCGACACCGCAGCTGCAATCATTAGCTTCCTGCAAAGCCACCCGCTGTAGGGCATTTTGCGCTACACTATTCCCTCGTTGATCACTGACGATCAACAGTTCGGGGGGAACATTGTCTGTCGTTGATATTCAACAGGCGAAGTCTGATCGCGCCGCAGATTCTGCGGAGCGCGGTTTTGTGCGCTTCCTCACCGCTGCCAGCCTCTTCGACGGTCACGACGCGGCTATTAACATCATGCGCCGCATGTTGCAGGCCAGTGGCGCCGAGGTCATCCACCTGGCCCACAATCGCTCGGTACAGGAAATTGTCGAGGCTGCAATCCAGGAAGATGTAGACGCTATCGCCATCAGCTCCTACCAGGGCGGACACATAGAGTACTTCAAGTACCTGATCGATCGTCTTCGGGAACGCGGCGCGAATCACATCAGGGTTTTCGGTGGCGGAGGTGGCGTCATCATCCCCGAGGAAATCGAGGAACTGCACAGCTACGGTGTCAGCAGAATCTACTCGCCAGCGGACGGTCAGTCTCTCGGCCTGCAGGGTATGATCGACGATATGCTGAAACGAACCAGCAACATCGACAAACCCCTCTGCCCGATTACAGAACTCAAAAACAGTGACAACACTTCCCTGACCAGGGTTATCAGCGGCATTGAGAATGGCATCTACGACGAGGAAGCGCTGAGCACCCTGAGAGCACTTGCTGGTGAAGCACATCATACACCGGTTCTCGGCATCACAGGCACCGGGGGAGCCGGGAAGTCTTCCTCTACTGATGAGATAGTCAGGCGCTTCCGCCAGGACAGCGACGATGACTTGCGCATCGCCATTCTGGCGATTGACCCAACACGTAAAAAGACAGGTGGCGCCTTATTGGGGGACCGGATTCGTATGAATGCGATCGATAGTCCCAATGTCTTCATGCGCTCCCTCGCTACCCGCGCCGCTGCAGTAGAAATTCCGGAGCGTCTCGATGAAATCCTGATGGCAGTCCGGGTCGCAGGATTTGACCTGATCATCGTCGAGACTCCAGGCATTGGCCAGGGCGATGCGGGTATCGTCCCTTTCGTTGACACCTCGCTCTATGTGATGACGCCGGAGTTCGGTGCTGCCAGCCAGCTCGAGAAGATTGATATGCTGGATTACGCCGATGTCTTCGCGATCAACAAATTTGATCGCAAGGGTAGCGAAGATGCTCTGCGAGATGTTTCGAAGCAGGTACAGAGAAATCGTTCGGCATTCGACAAGACTCCGGAGCAGATGCCGGTATTCGGGACCATCGCCTCACGCTTCAATGACGACGGCATCACGGCCCTGTACCAGGCCTTACTGGCCGAACTCAGACAACATGGCCTCAAGCAGTACCAATCCCGCCTCGCTCACGTGGACACCAGGGTTTCCAGTGAACGAACCCTCATCATTCCGGAATCGAGACAACGCTATCTGGCTGAGATAGCTGAGGAAGTGCGCGGGTATCATCAACAGGTTACCGACCAGTCACAGCTTGCGCGTGAGCGACAACAGCTCTCGGCCAGCAAGGCCATGCTCGCAGCTTCAAACCAGGACGGTGGCCAGCTTGACGCGCTTATTGCAGAGAAAGACAGTGCCATGGACACACGGGCAAAGAAGCTGCTGGAAAGCTGGCCCACTGTGCAGGAAAAGTATTCCAGCGACAGCTTCGTGGTTTCCATTCGCGGCAATGAACTGGAAACCAACCTCAACCGCGAGTCACTCTCTGGCACAAAGATTCCAAGGGTCGCTCTACCCGCCTATGAAGACCATGGCCAACTGCTGAAATGGTTGCTGCTGGAGAATGTCCCGGGCAGGTTTCCATTCACCGGCGGCACCTTCCAGTTTAAGCGTGACAATGAAGATCCAACCCGCATGTTCGCCGGAGAGGGGGATGCCTTCCGCACCAACAAGCGATTCAAACAATTGAGCGAACATTCATCAGCGAAGCGGCTCTCTACCGCGTTCGACTCGGTAACGCTGTATGGATTCGATCCCGATCCACAGCCGGATATTTACGGCAAGGTTGGCAACTCGGGTGTATCGATCGCAACCCTGGACGACATGAAAGCTCTCTATGATGGCTTTGATCTGTGCGATCCATCGACTTCGGTGTCCATGACCATCAATGGGCCGGCACCGACCATTCTCGCCATGTACCTGAATGCAGCGATCGAGCAACAAGTAGAAAAATTCAGAACCAGGGAAAAAAGGGAACCAGACGAGACAGAGCTGGCGGAGCTGAGGCGAACGACCCTGGAAAGCGTGCGTGGCACGGTACAGGCGGACATTCTCAAGGAAGACCAGGGACAAAATACCTGCATCTTCTCCACGGAATTCAGTCTCAAGCTGATGGGCGACATCCAGGAATACTTCACCCAGCACAGGGTGAGAAATTTTTATTCCGTTAGTATCTCTGGCTATCACATTGCCGAAGCAGGCGCGAATCCAATCTCGCAGCTGGCGTTTACTCTTGCCAATGGCTTCACCTACGTTGAGGCTTACCTGGCTCGCGGCATGCACATCGATGAATTTGCGCCAAATCTTTCCTTCTTCTTTTCCAACGGGATGGACCCCGAGTATGCGGTTCTGGGCAGGGTCGCGCGCCGCATCTGGGCCACCGCCATGCGATTTCGTTACGGTGGCAACGAGCGCAGCCAGAAACTCAAGTATCACATTCAGACTTCCGGACGGTCCCTGCACGCCCAGGAGATGGCGTTCAATGATATCCGCACCACCCTGCAGGCACTGATCGCCGTTTATGACAACTGTAACAGTCTCCATACCAACGCCTACGACGAGGCGGTCACCACACCGACCGAAGAATCGGTGCGCCGTGCCATGGCTATCCAGCTGGTCATCAATAAGGAGTGGGGGCTGGCGATGAATGAAAATGCCAACCAGGGCTCTTTCATAATTGAGGAACTAACCGACCTGGTCGAAGAGGCAGTGCTACTGGAGTTCGAGAGGATATCGGAACGCGGCGGTGTCCTGGGCGCCATGGAGACAGGGTATCAGCGGGGCAAGATTCAGGATGAGTCAATGCTCTACGAGCATCGCAAACACGATGGCAGCCTGCCAATAGTTGGAGTCAATACCTTCCTCGGCGAAGAACCTGAACCAGAAACGACATTGGCCCTGGCCCGATCCACAGACGAAGAAAAACAAAGCCAGCTCGAACGTCTCGCCGCTTTCAAGGCGCGACATCCTGAGGAATGTGAAGCGGCACTGGCCCGGTTGCGCGATGCTGCAATGAAGAATGAAAACGTATTTGCCGAATTGATGAATGCTGTTCGCTACTGCTCTCTCGGTCAGATCACACAGACTTTCTTTGAGGTTGGTGGCCAGTATCGCCGCACCATGTAGCGATAGTTAGATAATCGCTGACTGCCTCAATATCGAGAGCAGACAGAAAAAGAAGCAATACTGCTACCGCTCCTTTCTCCAGTTTGCTGCTAAGGAAACGAATCAGTCATCACTGGCCGATTGTCCCGACCCTGCCGGGTCGCCGGAAACCATGGGTTGCACCAGCGGTGCACCGCACAGCGGGCAGCCGATGACATGGTCATTAGGACCCAGACCCAGCTTTTCGCGTCGCTCGGCCATCGCCTCGTGGAACTGTTCGTCCGTCATCGCCACGCGAATACCGAGATCGATAAACATATTGGTTACCGAACGGTTACCTGAGCCCTGCCAGTTACGGGGATCCGGCACATTGGGATTGGACTCTGTGTTATTCATATAACCAACGATATGAAGAATGGTGCCCTTGGGTAGTAACGGCGCATGGTCATCATCATAGGGATATCCACGCACCCAGTTGTGGTCATACCCCACACAGGACAGCGTCTCAATGGTATAACCCCAGATTGCCTCCAGGCACATGCGTTCACCGGGAGCATGCAGGTGTGGTTCGAAGGTAATAATCTTTGTGTGTTGTTCCAGCACGGTATAGGCATGCAGTTCCTGGTCTTTCTCGTTACCAGTAATACTGATATCTACGCCATTGCCCAGTCCCAGAGTGACACGCTCATACTTGGGCTCGTAACCGCGCTCGTGAAAGCTGAAACCAATTTCCAGGTGGCCTGTGGTATCCCGGCCATTGGAGTGCATGTGCACCGAGTCGGTTGCGAATACCGAACCGGCTCGCAGCAGGCGACCACCTTCAGGATCAAAGATATCCGGGTTGCGCCCTACCTCGTGGACCGGCCAACCGGTCTCACTGTCTTCAACCACGTTACCGTCTTCATCATGGACTTCGGTACGCCAGATCATGTGGTGGAAAATATAGCGACCACCAACCGTTTCCCGACCTGTACCTGCGTTAGGTACATCATTCACCTCGACGATCTCGACCGACTTCACGTAGCGGTCTTCGGTCAGGCCAGTCGGCACACGCGGCAGGTCACCCCACCAGTCTGGTGAACCTGCTTCCTTGAAGAAGTCACTGGTAGTCACCACCAGGTCAGGCTCGCCAAGAGTCCATTTCACACTGTCGTCGAAAACAAGTGCCTCAGGCGCATCAGCCGGATCTCCCTGCGCTGCCCCGGTTCGGGCCCAGACAGAAATTTTTTCCAGCTCCTCGTCATTGAGAGAGGGATCATTCTTGAATTGCTGAATGCCAACGTTCTTCTCCATATACCACGGAGGCATGGCACCGGCACGATCACGCAACTGGGTCTTGTATTCGATTAATCCGGCGAACGGAGCAACCTGCTCATAAGTCACCAGCGGCATCGGCGCGACACCACCTTCCCGGTGACAATTCTGGCAACTGCGCTGCAAAATCGGTTCGATGTCCCGGTGAAAGGTCACCTGATCTGATTGGGCATTTAGTGCGACGGGGGTCGCCAGCGCCGATAGAAGAAGCAATAAACTCAGGGGATTGGTGATTTTCAAGTGACCCTCCTCAGGAAAGTGCGCTGCTTATTGTTGTCTTATTTACCCTGACGGCCGTGCTTGCCACGAGCGCCAGAGCCTACTCGAAAGTCCCATTTTCAGGCTATACGAGCCCAGATTCAAGTGGATAGATCAGCCTGTGGCTGGATATTAATTGAGCGCCGGGCTGAGCAGCCGATAATCAGGCGCCATGATGTGGCGCATCTGTTCCATCTGATCCAGGTAGTAGGATGGAGGTCGCGCCTCGGCGCCGAAAGCGAAGTAGAAACTGCCTTTAACCAGCGCATCATTCTCATCGAGCATCGCCCACTCAACTGTGTAATAGTCTTCTTCGGGCAAAGAGGGCAGTGATTGCATGAACTCATGCCCGGCCACTGGACGATAGCGGAAACCGATATCAACCAAATCACCACCAGGCGTCTTTACCGCCAATTTCACCAGGCGAACCATTGAACCGAAATGTAGCATCAACATCTCGGGCTGATTCACCAGCACAGCATCGTTGGCAGGCATGGTTTCCAGGCTGACATCACTGTCCATCGCCATGTTATGCATGGCATGCTGCTGCTGTGCCTGAGCTGGCACCACAAGACAAAGCAGCGCCAGCAACAACAGGGCATTATTCTTTATGGGCATCGGGATCAGCCTGGTCAGCATCTTTTCTTACTCGGTGACGTTCACGGTGACGTAGGCGTCATGGTAGAGACCACCATCATCCGCCCTGCCCCAGAGAATATATTCGCCTGGCTCATCGAATGACATGGTCACCTCGTAGATACCATCCTCAGGCATCGGTGGTGGCAGCCACAGGGCGCCCCAGGGCGAGTTGGCACTGGTTCGCGTATCTTCCCAAACTTTTACTTGTGGAGGATCGAAGGTCACGTTGCCGGGGCCACGATACTTGTTCCAGGAATAGTACAACCCGTTAACCTTGTTAACCGTCACCTTGATTGGAGGCGACATCAGTCGACGTTGCATTACCGCTTCCGGGGTTACCAGCGCTGCTGCCAGACCACCACCGGCAAACTCAGCGAATTGTCGGGCTTCCTCGACCGGGTCGGTGGGCTCCGGCAATCCGTCATCGGTTACCTGGGTCTGTATGGTAATTGGCTGCCCGGCACGCACTGTTCGAATGTTGTCGCCTATCACTTCGGCTACAGGTGGTACGTTGGCACGGGATTCGGGACTACTGGTTCCTGCTCCCAGAGACCCGGTCTCCGAGGCGATTACCATGTTGTCTACCAGGTAGTCCTGACGCAGGGTTGCATAGGCTTTACGCTCCACACCATTCACTCGCAGCGTCCACACCAGCTCCTTGTCACCCCAGTCCGCAGGGACGGTGACTTCGAAAGTGAAACGATTGCGTCGCGGCAGGAAATGAGTAGGCTGACCGCGATCGGCCTCGCCAGGTGAGAAATTGTTGTCATCGCCCACAGGCACGTCTGGCGTCTCTTCCCAGTTCTCATTCATGTAACCAAACATCATGTTGAAAGTGCCGTCATCATTGGGACGCCATCCTTCAAATGCCGGCTCCACATGCTGGCCTCGGGTGTAGGTCTGGGCAAAGCTCAGCTGGGACAGCAAAGCGGTTGCCAGGATCAGCGCAGCGCCCAGGCGCGGCTTCTGAATAACTAGATTGCTCATGTTCTCTGATTCCCCCTTCAACTGAATCATCGAGTCTCTTGATTCGGGCAAACTAAATTGTGTTTGGCGATCGCGAAGAGTCCGGATTATTGCCGATTTCCACAGGCGACTAAAGCCTGATTTCGAAATCCGCCAGCGTTCTGGCGTTTCCGCTCAGGACTCTCCGCGATTAACCGCCCCAAAACTATCCGGCAAAGGCCGCACGCTCTTCATCAGTAATTTCCTTGATGCTGAGCTTGATTCGACCACGGGCATCCAGATCCAGGCACTTCACCAGCACCTCCTGGCCCTCTTCCAGATATTCGTTCACGTTCTCCACCCGCTCCTGGGAGATCTGGGAAATATGCACCAGACCATCCTTTCCAGGCAGGATTGTGACGAAGGCACCGAAATCGACGATGCGAGCAACTTTGCCACTGTAGATCTTGCCGACTTCGGCTTCCGCAGTGATGGCATTTACCATGGCGACCGCAGCATCGCGGGAATCAGCGTCTTCACCGTAGATGCGTACATTGCCATCGTCGTCGATGTCTACCGATGCACCAGTGTCTTCGGTGATGCCTCTAATAACTGCGCCACCCTTACCGATAACATCACGAATCTTGTCAGGATCGATTTTAAGCATCGCCATCGCTGGTGCATTCTCGGAAACTTCCGCGCGAGGCTCAGCAATGACCTTGTTCATCTCACCAAGTATATGAATACGTGCATCGTGAGCC
>CAYTLI010000070.1:0-12524 GCA_964438455.1 uncultured Pseudohongiella sp. | reverse complement strand
GTTCTTTGGCAAGAATCGCAGCTTCGTCGATGGCTTCAAGGTATGGAAGTTCGCCCTGTTCGCAGCATTTTCAATGACCATCCCCTATTTCCTGGTCGCCTATTTCCTCGGTCCTGAATTTCCATCCATGTTTGGCGGCCTTATCGGCCTTGCCATCGTGGTCACCGCTGCGCGTCAGGGTTTCCTGATGCCACAGGAAAATGAACTGTGGGATTTTGATGACAGATCCAAATGGGATGAAGAATGGACCGGCGTCCTGCAACAGGACTCAAACGATCACGCTCCTGCAACCATGAGTCTGGTCAAGGCCTGGTCTCCCTATCTTGTTGTTGCCGGTTTGCTGGTGATCACTCGCCTGTGGATGCAACCGATCCTGACCGCGGGCATATTCCCGATTACATTGAGCTGGTCACAAATCTTTGGCAGCGACATCTCGGCATCGTTTCAGCCACTGTGGTCGCCCGGTACCATCTTCATCATCGTCTCGCTGATAACCATTGTGCTGCACAGCATGAAGAAAGGCAGCTATCGGGCGGCATTCGACAGCTCGCTGAAAACTTTGTTACCAGCCTCTACCGCACTGGTATTTACCGTGCCCATGGTGCAGGTGTTTATTAATTCCAGCGGCGGTGCGGCAGGGTACGAGCAGATGCCTATCGCCCTGGCAGAAGGTGTTGCCAACCTGGCTGGTTCCGCATGGCCATTCTTCTCCACATTCATCGGCGGACTGGGCGCGTTTGTTGCCGGCAGTAATACGGTGAGCAACATGATGTTCTCGCTCTTTCAATTTGGCGTCGCCGAGCGCATTCTTGCCGACCCCACCTGGATCGTTGCCTTGCAGGCAGTTGGCGGCGCATCCGGCAATATTATTTGTGTACACAATGTGGTTGCCGCATCAGCCGTTGCCGGTCTTGTCGGCAAGGAAGGCTCGGTTATCCGCAAGACGCTGTTACCGTTCTTCTATTACGCGCTGACCACTGGCGCGATCGGTTATGCCATCGTCAATGCCAGCTCTGGCATCATCAATGCGGGATCGATCGTGGTCTTGCTGGTGCTCGGCACCATGATCTATCACATCATCAAGTTCAATCGTGCCGACTCTGGCTGATACTCGAAAGCAGACTATCCTGACCGAAGCAGTAGATGGTGGATGAAACAATCACAGCTAACCCCGGACTGTCGCGACAACTCATAGTCGCCACAGCGGGGCATGTGGATCACGGCAAAACTTCCCTGATCAAACACCTTACCGGCGTTGACACCGACACCCTGGCAGAAGAAAAGAAACGCGGATTGACCATCAATCCCGGTTTCGCCTACCACCATTTTACCGACGAAGCTGATTCATCACCCATCACCCTCGGCTTTGTCGACGTACCCGGACATGCGGATTTCATCCACAACATGCTGGCAGGGGTTGGCAGCGTCAACCATGCCCTGCTTGTTATCGCCTGCGACGACGGCATCATGCCGCAAACCCGCGAGCATATTGCCATCATCCGGCTACTCAATATCGCCAACCTCACTATTGCCCTGAGCAAGATTGATCGCTGCCCTGCTGAGCGAATAGAACAGTTGCAGACGGAAATCCGGCAATCGTTACTCTCCGAATGGGAAGGCGAAGTCGGATTTTTCCCGGTCAATAATCTTTCCGGAGAAGGCATCGATGAGTTGAAGTCGCACCTGGAACAACAGGCAATTCAGGCGCTGACCAACGAAAACACGATACATGACTTCGCCGCACGCTTTCTTATCGATCGCAGCTTCACCGTTAAAGGCATCGGGACTGTTGTTACCGGCACGGTACGATCCGGTCAGATTGCTGTGGGGGATACCCTGTTGCTATCCAGCACCGGGGCAGCAGTTCGCATACGTGGCATCAGGCTCGATCAAAGGGAACTGTCGCGTGTTGCAGCGGGACAGCGGGCGGCAGTCAATATCACTGCTGAACTGGATACTATTTCCCGCGGCGACTGGTTGCTTGCCACTGAGAACTATCACCCTTGCCATCGCTTTGATGCGGAATTGCAGTGGCTGGATAACTCCCCTGCTATCAAACCCAATGCCGAGTACCATCTCTATCTTGGCGCTGCCGACCATGTCGCCAATATTCGCCTGTTATGCGAGTCGCGATCCTTGTATCAGCTCAGGAGCAGCGATGCGCTGCATACCTGTCATGGTGATCGATTTATCGTGCGCGACCCTGCGGCAAGCACAACACTGGGTGGCGGACAGGTTCTCGACATTCATGTACCCAGACGAGGCCGAGCCAGCGCCGAACGGCTCGAAGAGCTGCAGATCAAGAAGCAGGTTCACTCTCTTGCCCTGCCCCAGCTGTTGCAACAATCACCAACAGGAATCGATCTGCAGTCTTTTAAAAGCAACTACAACCTGTCCGCCGCAGCGGTCGAAAGTTTACTCGCAGAAACCCGTGACTCATGCGTCAGTATCGAGCTGGAAGAACAGGATTTGCCCTGGCTGTTGCACAGGGACCACTACCAGGCAATCAGCAAGTCTGTAGTGCAATGCATCAGCGATTTTCATTCACAGAATCCCCAGCTACAGGGCATTGCCGAATCCAGGCTCAGCCAGGATCTTGATTTTAACAAGTCACACCTGTTACTCAGCGGCATCCTCGGTCTGCTCATTGCAAGCGGTGATGTGCGGCGCTCGGGAACACTGCTGCACTTGCCGAATCACCAGGCGAGTCTGGGCAAGGAAGAGAAAGAGTTTCTTGAAAAAATCCATCCGCTGCTCGAGCAACACGGCAAGGTTCCTCCCCGCACCAGGGAGCTGGTGGAGATGACTGGCATTCCCTTGAAGGCGCTGGAACGCATACTCAAGCAATGTGCACGTTCCGGCATGGTAGTGCGGGTAGCCGAAAATCGTTTCTATCTGCCAGAAACCATTGCAGAGCTGGCGGCGTTTACTGAACAACTGGCAAACAAGTCCTCAGCTGATAGCGGTTTCTCTGTCATCCAGTTTCGCGATGCCTCCGGTATTGGACGCAATCTCTGTATCGAGATTCTCGAATATTTTGACTCGGTCGGTTTTACCCGACGAAACGACAACACGCGATTCCTGCGCACTGGTAAGGAAAATATCTTTGGCCAGTAGGCCATTGACTTGCATCAATAGAACCACGCTAATTCATTGAGCTTGCCTCCCCCTTGGCGGACACTGGAGGGGTAAATAATTCTTTTAGTGAGGGTTCTGATGAAGGCCAAATTCAACTATCGAACAGTGCTGACGGCCGTGATTGCCGCCGGCTTTGCATCTGTACTAACCGCTTGTATTCCCGAGCCGCAGGAGACAGAACCGTTCAGGCTACCGATCAGCATCAATGAAGTAATGGCGTCACTGATCAACCACTCTGCAGACCCGATCTGGATCGCGGCATGGCGTAATCCGCAAACTGACAGCGACTGGCGGGAACTGGAGCACCTCTCGCGCCAGCTGCAGGTCGGGGGCGCTTTGTTGACGATCCCTGGTACAGGGCCCGTCGATATGCAGTGGACCGGCCGCGAGGAATGGGGCGAATATTCTCTCGCTCTGTCAGCTGCCGCTGGTCGTGCGGTGAATGCGGCCCGTAGCCGGGATGTGGAACTGATAGGCAGAGCCGGGGATGAAATCGTTGAGATCTGCGAGTCCTGTCATATCGATTTCAAACCCGACCTGCCCACCATGAACATCTACGGAGAATTGTCCCCCACCCAGGACGATCTGCGCTAGGCAGCGGCAAAGCTGTAGCAAAACCAGCTGGAAGCGAAGCTTTACCCGCCGAAATCAATACTGCTACTCTAGGCCTGCTTTAACGGGCCTGGAGGGCAGTCTGCTAGATGGGATTAGAAATTGAACACACGGAATTTAGTGCCGAAGATTTTGTTCGCTTCCGTGATCGCCTGCAAGCCAACCTCAGAGCGCTGAATAAACTGCTGGCCAGACCAGGATTTGGCGAAGGCCCACTCTCGTTCGGCGCGGAGTTGGAACTCTACATTATCGATCACGAAGCAAAACCGCTGCACGTAAACCAGGAAATCCAGAGACGCCTCGATGACCCCCTGCTCACTCTCGAGCTGAATCGCTATAACCTGGAATATAACTTCAGCCCTTCTCTTGTAGCAGACGGATGTTTTCGGCACACACAGGAAGAAGCCGAACAGGCGCTGACGCGAATCAACTCGGTAGCCGGAGATCTGGGTGGATCGATTGTGCCCATCGGCATCCTGCCCACCCTGCAGCAATCGGACACCGGCTATCATGCCATGACGCCACTCGATCGTTACGAGGCGCTGACCAACGAACTCACAGAAATCAGGGGCGGGCCATTTACCATTGCTATAGAAGGTGAAGATACCCTGCAACTAGCCATGGACGATGTGACGCTGGAAGGTGCCAATACCTCATTCCAGATACACCTGCGTGTGCCACCCAATGAGTTCGCAGATTTTTACAATGCTGTGCAACTGGTGACACCACTGGTGGTGGCCATGGCCGCAAACTCGCCAACCCTTTTTGGTCACCGACTATGGCAGGAAACCCGCATACCCTTGTTCAAGCAATCCATCGACTGCCGACCAAAAGATTCACTGCATCCCATGCCCGCGCGGGTAAATTTCGGTAATAACTGGATTCGGGATGGTGCCTTCGAGTTGTTTTCAGAAGCGGCGCTCTTGTACAGGCCTATCCTGCCAGCGAGCGGAGATGAAGATCCGGAAGCTGTTGTCGACAGCGGCGGTACGCCAGCGCTCCATGAACTGCGGCTGCACCAGGGCTCTATCTGGCTGTGGAATCGACCGGTGTATGACCCCGCCGACGGCGGACATCTGCGTATCGAGCTGCGTGCCTTTCCTGCCGGCCCCAGCATCCCCGACATGCTGGCCAATGCCGCGCTTGCCATTGGCCTGGCAAGAGTGATGCAGGACAAGATCAAGAACCTGATTCCAGCTATTCCCTTCACATACTGTATTGCCAATTTCTATCGTGCTGCACAGAAAGGCCTGGACGCGGAGTTGTTCTGGCCATCACTGCAGCAAACCCAACCGGAGTATTTCGCCGTTCCAGACATCCTGCGCAAGCTGCTGCCCGAGGTGCCAGGCAAACTGCTGGAAATGGGTTTTATAGAAAGTGATTTCATGCCTCTGCTGAAGATCGCAGAAGAGCGACTGGAGACTCGACAGACTGGCTCGCAATGGCAACTGAGGAGAGTGGCAGAGCTGCGCAAGGACCTGCACAAACGTGAAGCACTGATCGCCATGCTTTTGGAGTACCAGAAAAATAGCGCTCAGAACATCCCGGTGGCCCAATGGAAATAGCAGTAGACGACACACCACCACCTGACACCAACGAACGATTCGCTTACTGGAAAGATCCCAATACGTCTGATATCGGGGAAACTGTCTTTGAGTTCCTGAAACTTTTAAAGGGACCCACCCATATTCACCTGACTGGCAACGACAGCTCCAGGTGCAGATTCGCAACAACATTACTGCACGGCAATGAACCTTCGGGCTTACATGCGGTATTCCACATTTTACAGAGTGGCCTGAAACCAATCGTCGATGCACATATTCTGATTCCCAGTGTCGATGCAGCAAAGCAGGCACCTGGCTTTATCTATAGAATGTTGCCGCATCAGAAGGATCTCAATCGCTGCTTCCTGCCACCCTATGATGATTCGGAACAGGACGCCCTCGCCCAGGAGATTCTGCACAAGCTCGAGCACTACCAGCCCGAATGCGTCATCGACATCCACAATACGTCTGGTTCCAGTCCGTCATTCGGCGTCACCACCTTCATGGATCAGCAACACGACGCACTGGTATCCCTGTTTACCCATCGCATGATAGTGACAGACATCAAGCTGGGAGCGCTGATGGAGATCAGCGAGAGCATGATGCCAACCGTCACCATTGAGTGTGGAGGTTCACAGGACCATGAATCTCATCTGCTGGCAACCGAAGGGCTAACCCGTTACCTGACCATGGACAATGTGCTTGCCCAGAGCAACACCGACATGGAACTGGAGTTCTTCCACAACCCCCTGCGCCTGGAACTCAACGAGGGCAGCGATATCGCATTCGGCGATCATTGCCTGATGGATGATGGCGTAACCCTGCTGCCCGATATCGAGAACCACAATTTCGGTTATGTTGATGAGAGTGATCGGCTGGGATTCGTCTCCGGATCTCTGGAACAGAACCTTGTCGTCAAAAACCCATTGGGAGATTCGCCAGCTTCCGATTACTTCCAGTTAATCGATGGCGCGCTCTACGCGAAACACAGACTGAAGCTGTTTATGGTCACCACCAATCCTGAAATTGCTCGCAAGGATTGTTTGTTTTACCTGGTCAACGCCGACTAATTCGAGTCGCTTCCCTCGTCCAGCGCCGCCTTGATGCTTGAGCATATGGTATCCAGAATCTGGATGCGGGCGAACTTCTTGTCATTGCCTGCCACCAGGGTCCATGGCGCTCGCGCTGTACTGGTGTGAGCAACCATGTCGTTCACTGCCAGGGTGTAGGCATCCCAGTTATCCCGGTTGCGCCAGTCCTCGTCGGTGATCTTGTGCTGTTTGCGCTCATCAACCTCGCGCTCCTTGAAGCGCCGCAACTGCTCATCCTTGCTGATGTGTAACCAGAACTTGCACAGCACGATGCCATGATCCAGCAACTGGTCTTCGAAGTTATTTATTTCCTGGTACGCCCGGCGCCATTCGTACTCGCTGGCAAACCCTTCCACTCTTTCAACCAGCACCCTGCCATACCAGGAGCGGTCATAGATGGTAATTCTTCCCGCGCGCGGGATATGTCGCCAGAAGCGCCACAGGTAGTGATGAGCTTTTTCTTCGTCGGTAGGTGCCGCAATGGGAATTACCCGATACAGCCTGGCATCTATTGCCGAGGTGATCCGGCGGATAGCACTACCTTTGCCACCAGCATCCCAGCCTTCGAACATGATCACCGCATTGCGTTTCTGGCGGTACATCTCCCACGCCAACTCATAAACCTCTTCCTGCAAGGCTGTCAGTTTGGTCGAGTATTCCTCGTCGGTAAGGGTCTGACTGACATCAACCTTGTCGAGCACTGTGAGGTGGGCACCGCTCGCGTCAGTGATCGCAATCTCTGACGTGTCCTCGCTAAGATCATGCCGTTCAAGCCCATTATCCAGCGCTGTCGAGAGCTGATGGATAATGGCATCCCCGGTTGCGATATCCCGATAGCGATAGTTAGTCGCTTCGATGATGTGCCAGGGCGCGAATCCGCTATCCGTGTGTCGCAATGCATGTTCACAGACCACGGCGAAGCGGTCGTAGTTGGCAGAGAAGTCCTCCAGCAAGGGAGACTTCTTGAACTTTTTAACCTTGGCATCATTTTCCAGCCTTGCCAGCTGTTCCTCTTTTGACAGATGAAACCAGAGCTTGATGATGATAGTGCCATTCTCGGTGAGAGATCTTTCCAGCTCCTGTATATCGCTCAAGGTCTGGTCAAGCTGGGCCTCGGTGATTTTTTCAAAAGCCGCGTCCACCAGCGGACGGGTGTACCAGGAACCGAACATGACGCTGGTGCTGCCCCGCGCAGGCATATCGCGCCAGTACTTCCACATCCAGGGTCGTTGCTTCTCATCATCGCTCATATCCCAGTAGGCATGAGTCTGCACATCCCTGGTATCAAACCAGCGATTGAGGCGATCGACTATCTCACCTTTACCGGCGCCTTCTACACCGGAAACAATAATGATCAGGGACTTGTCGGATTGACGTAGTCGTTGCTGTAACTGAAGAAATTTGGCGTGGATTTCCGGCTCGAGTTCATCGAACTCGGCTTTACTGATGCTACGACCCAGTTCTGCGGCTTCAAACATGTTGATCTTCCGTTGGCGATTTAACCATTATTATTCTTACACAGTAACAGAGGCCAAATGCAGCCATTTGACTTGCGTCAACAGGAAGTCAGGGCCCCGAGCCCTGATTCTAGCGCAGGAACAGTGCTCTGGTTTAGCGGGGGTGGACCCGCACCGGCAGTTCGGTAAATCCCTTCACGAAGCTGGAATAAACCCGCTTCGGCTCACCTACCACCTCTACCTGGTGGAAGCGCTGCAGTATCTCTTCCCAGAGAATCCTGAGCTGCATCTCTGCCAGACGATTGCCCATACAGCGATGGAGACCGAAGCCGAATGACAGGTGCTGTCGTGCCTTGGGCCTGTCGATCAGGAACTCATCGGCGCGCTCGATGGCTTCTTCATCACGATTGCCGGAGATATACCACATCACCACCTTGTCTCCTGCCTTGATCTGCTTGCCACCGAGTTCAGTATCAACCACGGCGGTGCGACGCATATAGGCCAGCGGCGTCTGCCAGCGAATAATTTCCGACACCATATTTGGTATCAGCGAGTGATCCGCACGTAGCTTGTCATATTCGGCAGGGTTTTCGTTGAGCGCCAGCACTCCGCCGGAAATTGAGTTTCTCGTGGTGTCATTGCCACCGACAATCAACAGCATGATATTACCCAGGTACTCCATGGGTGGCATGTTGCGGGTGGCTTCACCATGGGCGAGCATGGAAACCAGGTCATTGGCAGGCGGCTGATTCACACGCTGGTTGCGCAGCTCGACAAAATACGCGAGGCATTCCTGCATGGCAGTCCAACGTTCTTCATAGGTATCTACCACACCGGCACCAGGAATAGCAGTGGCAACATCGGACCAGTAAGTCAGCTTGTAGCGCTCTTCGAAAGGAAAGTCGAACAGTGTGGCCAGCATCTGGGTAGTCAGTTCGATAGACACCCGTTCCACCCAGTCGAACTCTTCATCCGTGGGCAAACTATCCAGGATATTGCAGACCCGCTCACGAATCAGACCTTCCAGGTTCTTCAGGTTGGCCGGCGCAACAACCGGTTGCGCGATGCGTCGCTGCTCATCGTGTTTTGGCGGATCCATGGCGATGAACATGGGCAGGGTAAATTCTTCGAACATGTCCACGATGCCAATAGTGGGTTCCGAAGAATAGATGTCATGGGAAGTGTCCACGGTCATGATGTCTTTGTATTTCATCACCGACCAGTAGGGCCCTACTGCTGACTCCGGGCAGTAGTGCACGGGATCTTCTGCGCGCAGGCGTTTCAGAAACGGCAGATACTCATTGGCCTGCCAGATTCCCGGGTGGGAAAGATCGATCTCTTCCAATGGCATCTGGTAGGGATCGCGACCAACCATGCTCCACTTGCTCTGGTTACTCGCGTCCTTGCTTCTGTCCGCGCTCTCTAGCTCACTCATGATTCTCTGGTCTCACCCGTACTTGAATTGTTCATTGCTAACTAGAACTGGAACTCTGGCGTTGTTACCACAAGCCCATCAAGTTCCTCGCTCACCTTGATCTGGCAGGACAGGCGTGAGTTTTCCTTGCGATCACTGCTCAGGCTCAACATGGCCTCTTCCATGGCATCGATTGGCTCCAGCTTGTCCAGCCACTCTTCATTCACGTAGACGTGACAGGTTGCACAGGAACATGCCCCGCCACAATCGGCGTCTATACCCGGTACTCCATTGGTGACTGCGGCAAGCATCACCGATCCACCCGGCTCTACTTCAACTGGATGTTCAGTGCCATCATGCTCGATGAAAAGTATCTTGGTCATGCAAAGATCGACTCCATGGTGATTTTTCCGATGCGCAAAAATAGCAGGATGTGCGCGTGATAAAAAGCAAAACGCTGTCAATTGGCCTCCGGTTCATCTTCGGCTAGTATGCAGGCTTGTGCCTTAACCCGCTTGAGAACCCGGCAGCTCTGCCATAGGAGCGAATTGGACTACTATTTTGTCTGACACCACCATCTCCCCCAAAGCCTACATGCCAGTGCTGATCAGCGCTTGCCTGTTGTTGGTGCTTTCATTCGGCTATCGAGCTGGCTTCGGCCTGTTCATGGTACCCATGTCTGAAGCCAGAGGCTGGGGCCGGGATGTGCTGGCGCTGGCGTTGGCTGTGCAGAATCTGTCCTGGGGCATCTGCGCGATCATCGCAGGGGGAATCGCGGATCGCTTCGGTAATCTGAAAGTACTGCTCACCGGTGTATTCCTCTACGGCATCGGCATGAGTTTAATGGCGATCTCGAGTTCCGAATTGGCTATTGTCAGCACAGCCGGCTTATTGGTCGGCGCAGGTGTTGCGGGCACTTCGTTCGGTATCGTCCTGCCTTCCATTGCGCGAGCGGTGCCAGAGGAGCGCAGGGGTTGGGCCATGGGCATCGGCACCGCAGCAGGCAGCTTCGGCCAATTCCTGGTCGTACCAGTCGTGCAGGTAGTTGTTGACGCCGTGGGCTGGCAACAGGCGCTGCAGATTCTGGGCATCTCTGCGTTCTGTATGGCGGTGTTTTGCCTGCCGCTGGCAAAATATGGCGGCGCCAGTGAACAGAAAACAGAAGAAACCATCACACTCAGTTTATGGGAGATTGCCAGGCGAGCGTTCGCGGTGCCCTCTTACAGATTACTGATCTTCGGCTTTTTCGTCTGCGGCTTCCATGTCGCGTTTATTACCGTTCACATGCCTGGCTACGTGGTTGACCTGGGTTTCGCTGCCGAAGTTGGTGCCTGGAGTATTAGCCTGATAGGACTGTGTAATGTGTTCGGTGCATTTTACGCGGGCGTATTGAGCGGCAAGCGACCCATGCGCAAGATACTCACGTTTATCTACCTGGGCAGAGTTGTAGCCATCAGCCTGTTTCTCATATTGCCGGTGACGCTGCCGAGCATTCTCATGTTCAGCGCCGCGATGGGTTTTCTCTGGCTTGCTACCGTTCCACCCACCTCTGGACTGGTCGCCTGCTTTTTTGGCACCCGCTACATGTCTTTCCTTTACGGCATTGTTTTTCTCAGCCATCAACTGGGCAGTTTCTCTGGTGTTTGGCTTGGCGGATGGATGTACGAACGCTTTGGTAACTACGATGGTATCTGGATGGCGGGGATTGTATTGGGTCTCATTGCTGCCCTATTGCACTGGCCAATAAAAGAGAAGGATTTCAGCAGCAAGCTGGCTGCTCAGCCTGCCACGTAGAGCCAATGGTGGCTGAGCCTGGATACCGAGTTCTTCAAGAACAGCGATCTGGGCCAGTATTGTTAACAAGAACCCAATTGCCATAAGAACGAGGCTATCAGCGGACCAAATTGGAGGACTTGGCGACTGCTCAGCCATCATGCAGACTCACAATCTATGCAGAGTATTTATGGGCCCCGGTGAAATATCACCCAAATTCAGCAAATTAGCTGCGCATGGCTCACTTGTAACTGAGCCAAAATATGGAAAAGCGAGACCCCCTTAGTATCGAGATCTACCTATATGAAGCGAATGACAGAATTACTGTTCCAATTCAAGATCTTACCAAATACACTTGAAACTAACCCTCGCGGAAATAGTGAGGGTCACTTTATACAAATGTTATGTTTCTCTCCGCGTCACCAATGGCCTCGCGGCCATAAGCAAGACTCCTGAAATCCACAGGCCTTCTGGGCCCGTGACAGTTGATAAGACAGCTAGCCCCCAGACTTATATGGTTTCATCAACCCATATAAACTTGATCACTCCTGCCCTATTCTGCGATCCATGGAGAAACCGGAGAGTTTTATGAATAGGGTAGAAATTCAGGAATTACAGCGATATTCGGCAAAAGCGTTGATCTTAATGGTCATCCTTGGTACCTATATCTCTACACAATAACAAGAAGAACCGGAGTCAAGCTCAATGCTTGCGACCCCATCTGGAGGGCTCAGAGAAGCCCGACTAACTTGTGCGCAGTTGGCCACCCAGGCCCGTACTCCTGCGCCACCGAAACATAACAAAGCTTTCAATGAGAAGGCCTCACTCCGCGCGGTGGGCGAATGGCTGCGCCATTCTATCCGCCCACCGTGCTCGCGAACCCTCCTCATTAAAAGCGGCGTTATGTGCCTCTCTACCTTATGCGCAGCCTCCAATAATGGAAGAATTCTAGTATGAAATGGGGATTGAATGAGTTCGCGAAAGTAGCCGAAATCGTTGCAAGTATCGCAGTGATTTTCTCACTATTTATAGTAATTCTCGAAATTCGCAACAATACCCAAGCAGTTAAAATTGCCTCTTATGACTCTCTGGTAGCTGCTACATCAGAATGGACAATTCTAAATGCAACGGACAACGAAGTCTCAGAAATGAATTTTATTGTCTTAACTGAGGGCAATGATTCGCTCACTCCAAGACAACGAAGAATTAGAACCGATATGAACGTGGCTTTATATCAGATTTATGAAAGAGCCTATATTCAGTGGGCTGCCGGCAACCTTGAAGAATCTCAGTGGGAGAGATTTAGGGGACAGATCTGCGTTGCCAGGCCACCTGCATTTTATGAACATGTAGCACCGAGGCTAGAAACTAGAGTTTCTTCAGCATTCAATGAATTCAGGAAATCATGTGACTCCTCAATTACGAACACTGAGTGAACGGCACATAACAAAGCTTGCAATGGTAGTGCCCCACCACACAGGGCTTTCGGATGGCT
>CAYTLI010000069.1:10374-12557 GCA_964438455.1 uncultured Pseudohongiella sp. | reverse complement strand
ATCGTGGTGTCCGACCGCATTCGGGAAAATTTTCGTCGCATGCGCAAGGGAAGCCCGGAAGAGATGGTCAACACCTCACTCAACCAGACTCTCAGCCGTACCCTGATCACTTCCTTTACTACCCTGCTGGTACTGTTTTCAGTGCTGATCATCGGCGGCGACGCCACCCAGGGCTTCGCCGAAGCGCTGATCATCGGTGTGGTCGTTGGTACATATTCCTCTATCTATATTGCATCCAACGTCATTCTCTACATGAACGTCACCCGTGAAGATCTGATGATACCGGTGAAAGAGGGTGCAGAGCTGGACGGCATGCCATAGACCTCCCAGGCCTGTTATTCGTGGCCCCAAACTGCCGATATAACTAACAGATTTTCTGTCCCGGTCCAGGCCATCGCGGACTTGGCGATGTGGCCCTTTGCTGCTATGGTTTAGCCCGTTCCAAAGGCACAGGTTAAGAGGCTGAAATCCTTTGATTTTTCAGACCCTTCATATCAATTTTCTGCGCGCGGTTGCGAATCGGGCAATGTTGCTGTGTCTGTTGCTCGGTTCGGCGCTCGCCAGTGCGCAATCATCCGAATTGTTTCCACGCCCTCCCGAGCTGGAACCGGCGGTGAGATTCTGGACCCGGGTCTATACCGAGGTCGATACCCGCAGTGGTTTTCTGCACGACTCACAAAACCTGTCTGTGGTTTATGCGCGTTTGCCGCTGGATCGCCAGCAAATTGAAAGCAGGCGCAACCGCATCAGGCAGGACCTGCAGGTTCTCGCTGGCGGCAAGCGCAGCAACCTGACCAGCTCGCAGCAGGAAATTCTCGATCTCTGGCCGGCAGGCGTCAGCAATGAAACCCTGCGTGCCGCCGCCTCAAATGTGCGCTGGCAATTGGGTCAGTCGGATCGCTTTCTCGGTGGATTGCAGCGATCCGGTGCTTATCGTGCCCATATCAACCAGGTTATACGGGAAAAGAATCTTCCCATCGAACTGGCGGTGTTGCCCCACGTTGAATCCTCATTCAATCCTAACGCCTACTCCAGTGCCGCCGCCGCGGGTATGTGGCAATTCGGCCGCGCAACCGGCAGGCGTTTCATGCGCATCGACCACATCGTCGATGAAAGGATGGATCCCTATATCGCCACCAATGCGGCGATGAGCCTGCTGGAATACAACTATTCGGTTCTGGGTACCTGGCCATTGGCATTAACTGCTTACAATCATGGGGCTGGGGGTATTGCCCGTGCAGTGAGGGAAACCGGTACCAGTGATATAGAAACCATCGTGGCTAATTACCGCGGTCGTGCATTTGGCTTTGCCTCGCGTAATTTCTATGCCCAGTTCCTGGCGGTGCTCGATGTGGAGAACAATGCGCGGCAGTATTTCGGCGATGTACGCCTGCAGCCAGCGCCGAATTTTCGCATCGTGGAAACAGATGCCTTTATCGATGCCGAGGTATTCGCCCAATCTATAGGTATCAGCCTGGCACAGCTGCGTGACGATAATCCGGCCCTGCGACCGGCAGTCTGGGAGGGAAACAAGCGTATCCCCAGCGGTTTTCCGATCAAGGTTCGCGAAGAAGTGGTGAGCAGCGGTGACTTGCTCGCTTCCATTCCCAATGATTACAAGTTTGCCGTACAAACCCCCGATGTAGCCTATACGGTAGTTCGTGGCGATAGCCTCTCGGTGATTGCGCGTCGTTTTAACACCACCGTTTCCCAGCTTGTCGCGCTGAATCAGTTGCGCAGCAGGGATCGGATATCCATCGGACAGCGCCTGCTGCTACCCCAGGAGCCAGGAGGCGGAGACCTGTTGATTGCCGACACCGTTCCACAAGATGGACTCTATACGGTGCGTCGCGGCGATACGGTTTCGTTGATTGCGGCACGTTACGGTGTCACCGAGAGTGATCTGCTTTCAGCCAATGGCATCGCCGATCGCAATCGCATCTATCCGGGGCAACAGATTCGATTACCCGGATTCGGGAGCGAAGAAACACAGCTAGCCGTTATTGATGCAAACCTGAGGCCGGCGCCGCCTACCCAGGTGCAGTATTCTGATGGTGTCGTCATCGGTAGTGAGTCCGTTCCCGAGACCGAGGAAGAAAAGCCGGCGCCACCACCTATGATAGAGGAAGAGACGGAAGAGTTGCCTGTAATTGCGGAAGCAGAAGTTGTGGAGGCAGAAGTTG
>CAYTLI010000069.1:0-10274 GCA_964438455.1 uncultured Pseudohongiella sp. | reverse complement strand
GCAGAAGTTGTGGAGGCAGAAGTTGCGGAGGCAGAAGTTGTGGAAGCAGAGCAGCTCGCCCTGGTGGAGGATTTGTTACCACCGGCGGCCGTGCTGCCAGACAACCAGGAATTGGATAACGAGGTCAGCCTTGAAGAGCAGGAAGCCGAGGCCATAGACCCGACCCTGGATGTCGCGGAGAGCAATGAACAACTGGTAGAAGATCTTGCTGCCGACCCTTCCGACTACACCGTGGCCAGCAACAACACCATCGAGATTCAGGCGTCTGAAACCCTGGGTCATTATGCCGAGTGGCTGGGTATTCGCGCCTGGGACATCAGGCGCTTAAACGGCATGGCGTATCGGGATCCGGTGATTATCGGCGAACGATTGCGACTTGATTTTTCACGGGTGAATATCGCGGAATTTGAACGCGCGCGACGCGAGTTTCACTCCACCCTGCAGCAGGAGTTCTTTGCCAATTATCGCATCCAGGATGTAGATACTTACCGAATCAGTCGTGGCGACAACATCGGTGGCATCGCTCGCGAAAGATATTCGACACCCATTTGGCTGCTGCGCCAGTACAATCCTGGACTAGACTTCAACCGCATCCAGATCGGCCAGGAAATTATCTTTCCGTTGTTGGAGCAGGTCGAATAGGCCGGCCAGTCAGATCACTGCCATATCCCCGAACAGGGATTCGTACCTCACTTTTACTTCATCCTGGCCATAAGCAGCCAGATTGACTGTCGGCAGCTCGTGCCGACCCTGTTTCTGTCGGCCAAGCTGCGCAAGTTTTTTCGCGACGCTGGCGGCAGTGCTGTCATCATCCTCATTCCTCTGGTAGAGGAATTCCTCAGCCAGGTATTCGGGATAGGCAAGGTCGTTCGGGGCCAGCGGCGTGCAACCAGCCTGGCAGGCTTCCTGTATTGCCAGGCCCTGAAAGTCGTGCAGCGCCGTGGACAACACCACATCACTCTCAAAAAGCAACGCCCGATACTCCTCTTCCGGCAAAAATCCGAACTGGCCGCGGGGTATATTCTGCTGTTGGCAATACTGCGCCAGCAGTTTATCGATCTCGTTGAACTCAGAGGGCTGATTGCGAAACTGTTGGCCAACAATGTGAAAGCGTATTCGCAACTGTTGTTCCATGCAGGCTCGAATCACTGCCAACAGTAGCGCTGGACCCTTGTCGTACTCCCAACGGTGGTTCCACAAAACACCAAGCCATGCTGATTTATTCGAGTTCCTTGCTGCTACGGGCATTGCCGGCAGGGCAACCGGAATTACCTCGGCGGCTTCCAGTTGCTCCCGGGCCTGGGGAGGAAACGGTTCCGGCAAGGAACGGGAGAGTGAGTCAACTCCCCGCAAAAAGCTGCGCCGATTGTATGCGGAATTGAATACAATCTTGTCGGCGCAAAGCGCGGAATAAATCGGAACCAGCAGCGGTTCCAGATTGTCCGGTCGTTGACGGCCGGCAGGATAGGCAAACTGATTCTCATGGAAATAAACAATGCTTGGTATGCCGGCAAGCTTTGGACACAGGCCGCGAAGCGTGGCCAGGTCAACCATGGAGGTGGCGATCAGCAGGTCGTAGTGACGCTCCAGTACTTTCCGCTCCTGGTAGGCCCATTGCATGCCGTTACTGCGAATTCGCCAGGCGAAGTGCCGGGGTGGCAGGCCAAGGCAGGTCCATTGCCAGTCGGGAAAACTCGCGCAGAGTCGGTCCCGCCACAGGCGATGACTGACTGCGTCGTAAGCTGAAAGTAACAGTACGGATTTACTCATTGATTAAAATCGGGTTTTGCTTCTGCTGGTAGAAAGGGTTAGCTTTGGTCTCGGAAAATCTTAACTTCCCGGGCGTAAAGGTAACGAATCTGATGATTAAATTGTATGGCATGCCACTAAGTAACTACTACAACATGATCAAGTGTGTGTTGATAGAGAAGGGGATGGCATTCGAAGAAGTTCTGGTAAAACCAAATCAGGAAGCTGATTACCTGAGCAAGAGTCCAATGGGAAAAGTCCCCTGTATCGAAACCGAGCAGGGATTTCTGTCCGAGACGACGGTGATCATCAATTACATCGATGCACTGGGCGAAGGCCCCAGTTTCTACCCGGCGGATCCCTTCGAGCGAGCCAAGGTTGAAGAGTTGATACACAACATGGAGTTGTATATTGAATTACCGGCTCGGCGTCTCTATGGGGATGTGTTCTTCGGCCGTCCAGCCAGTGATGAACTAAAGGCCGAGGTGCGGGAGCAACTGCAGAAAGGCTTTGCCTCCCTGCATCGACTGGCGAAATTCGATCCCTTTATTGCCGGTTCCGAACTTACCTATGCTGATTTCTTTTTCCGCTTCGCTGTGGGTCTGGCCACCATCGTCTCGAAAAAGGCATGTGGATGGGACACTTATGGTGAGTTCGATAAAGTGCGCCAGCTGCTGGAGCTGATGGGTGAGCGGGAGTCGGTAAAACGCGCCCTCGCGGACCAGGCCTGAAGGCGCGTTCAAAGTGAGTTTCTGAATACCGGTCTACCGGTGATGGCTGCGCTCGAGCACGCCCTTGTTCTCGCTCATATCCAGGATCGTTTCGATATTGGCGGCAATATCGTCCGCAGTGGCGTCGCTGCCCAGATCGACACCCACATTCTCACGCACGTCCGCTGAATAATAGCGTCCACCCATGGCCTGAATGATGCGTCCGTTCGGCGCTTCTTCGGCGCAGAGGAAAACCACTGCCGGAGTGACCAGTTCTGGTGCCAGACGCTCGGCGCTGTCTTCGAAGCCGGGCAGGTTCTCTGTCATACGCGTTGCGGCAATTGGCGCAATACAGTTGGTGAAAATATTATACTTGGCGCCTTCCAGTCGGAGGGTATTCATGAAGCCAACCAGTCCCAGTTTTGCGGCTCCGTAATTACTCTGTCCAAAATTTCCGAACAAACCGGAGGTGGAGGTGGTCATCACCAGGCGACCGTAGTTCTGTTCAACCATGATCGGCCAGACCGATTTGGTGACATTGACGCTGCCAGTGAGGTGCACGTCAATTACCGCATGCCAGTTTTCCAGTTCCATCTTCGCGAATGTCTTGTCACGCAGAATGCCTGCGTTATTGACGACGATATCAATTCTGCCCCATTCCGCCATCGTGTCGGCAACCATCTTCTGTACCGCTTCCAGGTCGGTGACGGAAGCGTCATTGGCCATGGCGGTGCCGCCGGCAGCCCTGATTTCTTCCACTACTTGTTCGGCTGCACTAGCCGAACCACCGGTTCCATCCACTGAACCACCCAGGTCATTGACCACGACCCTGGCGCCTCGGCGACCCAATTCCAATGCGTGTTGCTTGCCGAGTCCACCGCCCGCGCCGGTGACAATGGCAACGCGATCTTCAAAACTGATACTCATAATTTCTCCTGACACTCCTGAGACTGAATTTGCTGACGAAGCTCACCTGGTGACTTTATCCAGAGTCGGCGCATTCTAAGCTGCCAGCGGAAACCCTGCAATGAACTGAGCCGGTGCCGGACCGGTTGCACTGTGATGCTGAGAGTTCTGCGCGAATTGGCTATTATCGGAGTCAGCATGGATAGAAAATTCTTCAACTGCCGGTATCGATCGTCATGACACATCAGGAGCCAGTACCTGCTGCCACTGTTGTGCTGGCCCGGGACGATAGTTCAAATGATGGCATCGAGATCCTGTTGCTGCGACGCAATTCGAAGCTGGTTTTTCATGGCGGTCATTGGGTATTTCCTGGCGGTCGCATTGATGCAGAAGATTTCCTCGCTGCGGAGAGTGAGTTGGAGTTTCCGGCAGCGCAGCACGCGGCGGTGCGCGAGACCAGGGAAGAGTCTGGTATAGAAATCAGTCCGGAGCAGCTTATTCACACCGCACACTGGACCACGCCGCCCAGGCTGCCGCGACGTTTTTGTACCTGGTTCTTCGTTTGCCCGTTACGCGAGCCCGTTGATGTCACTGTGGACAACGATGAGATCCTCGACTTCAGGTGGCTTACTCCGGCCCAGGCCCTGGCGGAGGCTGCTAACGAGACCCTGATCCTGCCGCAGCCAACCCGGGTCACCCTGACCGATATTGCAGTATTTGATTCCCTGGATGCGCTGGAGGCTGCAGTGACTGCAAGTGACATTCGGGTGTTCCCGGAAGATTCTCCATATTACCGACCAGAAGAGATGGGTTGCCTCTGAAAACGAGGTCAACCGGCAGGCCAAATCCTCCTGTTAATGTGCGGAAAATGTGACCGCGAACAGGGGTTTTCGGGGCAAACCGAGGCAAATTGCCGATCAATGGCAGACGCCGTTGTTTTCCGGGCTGCAGACGGCGCAAATCCTTGCTTTTCGGGGCGGGATAGTGGGATAGTTAAGACCGTTACGGTGACACTTTCAGCCTTGGCTGGAGCTCGCAAAAAGCCTGAAATGGCAGGCTAGTCATGGCGCCGGACGAGGGATGGCACGATCCCGGTTCTGGTCACTGGAAGGAGTCAGGCGCTTGGTTAATATTTGACCAATGCAGACCCGATTCTGCTGAAACCCACACCTGGTTAGAAGAGACCTCATGCCAACACCCACATTTGAAAATCTTCGCGAAACCTTACAACAGCTACGGCGACGTCGTAGCCAGCTTTTCCTGCTCAAGCAGGGCAGTCTCCATGTCATCTCCCTTGCCTGCGTGGTTCTCGCGATCAGTCTGCTTGGCGTATGGCTGGAGCCAGCCAAGGCAGGTTCGCTGCTGTTATTTGTTCTGGGTGTTATTGGTTGTGGCGTAATTCTTTATCGCTTCTATTACCTGCTCAATCGTCGGCACACCGATGACCGGGCGCTGGCACACTACGTTGAAGACCATATTCCGGACTTCGAACAGCGACTGCTCACCTCACTCGAATTTACCGAAGACGATCTCAAGCACGGCAAGGCTGGCGTTTCGTCACAGTTCATCAAGCAGCTTTGGGAAGATGCACAGGTTCATGTGCAGCGGCAACAACGGCAGGTTGAAGCTGTCACCCCGGTGCGCGATTCCTGGATTTCATTTGCCTCGGCCCTGGGGGTCATCGGCGTTATCACCGTTGCCTTCCTCAGCTCCGAAGCCCTGCTGAATGCCGGCTCTCGCCTGGCCTGGCCGTTCGCGATCGAAGAGCCAATTATCATCGTGGAGATTCCGCCGGATATAGAGATCAATGTAGAGCCTGGCGATGTTGAAATGCAGCGTGGCGAAAGCATCACCATCATTGCCACAGTCAATAACGCGACTCCGGAAATGGTTAACCTGCGCCTGCAGGATGACAATGTGAACTGGCGTGACGTGCCCATGACCAGAGATGGCACGGGAAGCGATAGTGCATCATACAGTTACTTCATTCCGTCTCTGCAGGAAGACACTACCTATTACATCAGCTTCATCGAGCGGGGCGAGCAGAGCTCCCAGCAATATCGCATCAATCTCTTTGACCTGCCCCAGATCGAGCAGATCGACCTGGCATTCGATTATCCGGATTACACCGGCATCGAAGACCTGCTGGAAGAAGATAGCGGCGACATGATCGTACCGGAAGGCACGGTGGTGAATCTGAATGTCACCTTCAACAAGGCGATCGACACGGCTCTTGTCGAGTTTGACGAGCGAATTCCTGCAGACGAAGAAGAGGCAGCGGCCTTGCCTGCGCCATATGACGATCTGCAGCTGGCGATTGATGGCAATGTTGGTACAGCGACATTTACCGTGAACCAGGATGGCGTCTATCGCATTTCAGCAACCGACCGAACTGGTTTGCAGAGCCAGAATCCACTGGATTACTTCATTCGTTCGATCGAAGACAATCCACCCGAGCTGGCGCTGAAACGACCGGGTCGTGACCAGGATGTGATGCCGCTGGAAGAAGTAGTGCTGGAGATGGATGCCACTGATGATTATGGGCTCAGCGAATTCACTTTGAACTACAGCGTCGTCGGCGCAGATGAAGTGCAGGTGGATTTTCTGCCGCAACCGGATGTGCGCAGTGTGTCGGGCAATGAGCTGATCTACCTGGAAGACCTGGGCGTCGAGCCAGGAGATTTTGTCAGCTATTTCCTTACCCTGGCGGACAACAATGGGCTGGAAGGTCCCAATGAAGTCATTTCCGATATCTATTTTCTGCAGGTAATTCCTACCGACCAGGAATTCCGTCGCAACCCAGGTATGCAGGGCGGCGGTGGTGGCGGTGGTGGAGGCCAGGGCGGCGACAGCAGCGCGCTGGTTTCGATCCAGAAAGACATCATTGCGGCCACCTGGAAATTACGTAACCGTCAGGGGGATGCGTCGCCGGAAGAATTCAGTTCTGATGCAGAGATCATCGCCGAATCCCAGCGGGAAGCAACCGGGCGCGCGCGCATGTCCATAGACCGCCTGGCGGAGCGGCTGAATTTCTCTGATGACAGCTATGATGCCGCTGTTGAAAACCTGTCCCTTGCTATCGATCAGATGAACCAGGCGGCCAGCGAGCTTGAACTGGAGCAAATCACCAGCGCATTGCAACCAGAACAGCTTGCCCTGCAATACATTCTCAAGGCGGAAGCCAGCATCAATCGCACCAACATCAGCATGCAGCAGGGTGGTGGCGGTGGTGGCGGCGGTGGTGCCCAGCAAGAGCGCGAGGATCTGCGCGAACTGTTCGAGATGGAGATGGGCCAGTTGGAAAACCGCTATGAGAATCCCAGTAGCGCAGGCGGTGGGTCGCGGGAAAATCAGGAAGAAGTTAACAAGCTTGAAGAGCTTGCCAGACGACAGGAAGCCCTGACCAGGGCGCAACGCAATCTTGCCCGCCGTGAGGAACAACTCACTGAAGAGCAGAAGCGTCGTGAGCTGGAACGCCTGATGCGCCAACAGGAACAACTCAGTCGCGAGGTTGCACAACTTGCACAACAGTTGTCGCGCAGTCAGCAAAGCTCCCAGCAATCATCCCAGAGTGGTTCGCAATCCCAGTCTCAATCCCAATCACAGTCTTCATCTTCCAGTGGCCAGTCTGGCGGACAACAGCAGCAACAGCAGACCGCTTTGCAACGCGCTGCCCAGCAGATGCAGGAAGCGGCAGAGAGTGATTCACCTTCTATCGCCGCAGCCAGAAGTCAAAAAGCACTGGAAAACCTGCGCGAGCAACAAAGAGAATTGAGCGAGCAGGGTGAGCGTTCGGTCAATCAACTGGCACAAAACCTGTCCCGTCGTGGACAGCAACTGCTTGATCAGCAACGACAACTGCAGGAGCAGATTGCCGAGACTTCGCGGCAGCAAGGTCTGGGTCAGACCAGGCAGTCAGTGCGCAATGATGAGCGCTTGCAGGAATTGATCGAGGCACAACAACAGCAGCAGCGCGACCTGGAAGAGATCGATGATATGTTGCGTGCAATTATTGCCCGGGGCAGTAACGAAGATCAGCGCCTGATGTCCCAGGCGCAGTCTGCTTCGCGAGAATTGCGCCCGATCCAGGAAGAGATGCAAACCAGTAATCGGGTGTTGCGCAATGGCATGGTTAATCTGGCGGTAGATATCGAAGAAGAAATCGAGGATCAGTTGCAGGAGCTGGTGCAGTCGCTTGCGGCACTGGATCCTTCCAATACTGGCTCACCTTCCGACCAGATTCAGCAGGCGGCGAATGATGCTGAAGCCCTGCGCGAACAAATAGAAGAGTTACAGGAGCAGGCCCTGGCATTCAACGAGGCTGGTCAGCAACCCGGCAGCGGCGTTCCCAGCTTGCGCGAGATGCGGGAGCAATTGCAGCGTTCCCAGCAGCTGGCGCAGCAACTGCAGCAACAGATGCAGGAACAACAGGCCCAGCAGGGTCAGGCGGGTGGAGGTCAGCAGCAGGGCGGTCAGCAACAGGGTGGTCAGCAACAAGGCGGTCAGCAATCGGGCGGCCAACAGCAGGGCGGTCAGCAGGGTCAGGCGAATGCTGGCGGTCGTCAGCAGATAGGTGGCGCCCGTGGCGGCAATCCCCAGGATCGCACCGGCATAGGCGGCAGGGTAACTACCGATGGCAATAGTCTGCCCTGGGGTAACGCGCGTTCGATTCGCCAGCAACTTACCCAGCAGGACATTGAGGACTTCCTCAATCAGCCCGAGCTGTTTCAACGATTGCTGCAGCCAATACTCGAATTGGAAGGTGCACTGCGCGCCCAGGCTGAGTTGGACGAAATCAACAACAAGCTTTATGCCGCAGCAGATGAAGAAATTCCCGAGGAGTATCGGGAACTCGTCGAGCAATACTATCGCGTATTGTCAGAAAGTCAGGGGTCTACCAATTAGACCCAGTAGCAGATGCAATACACGGAACCCAACCTCTTTACGGCATTAGCAGAGGGCGATCTAAGCTTCGCCTACGGCATCAGCCCACTTTTCTTCCTGTTGCTGGTCGTCCTGATCGTAGCAGCAGTCTGGCTTACCTATCTTAAAACCACCAGGCCTTTGAGCAGGGGCTGGAAGACGTTCTTTGTTGTTACACGATCTTCTGTGTTGGTGCTTTTGTTGTTCTGCCTGTTGCGGCCGGTTATCACCACGCTGCAGGTATCCCCCCAGGAAACTTATCTGGGTGTGATCTTCGATGACTCACAGAGTATGGCTATTGCTGATATGGGTGGTTCCGCTACCCGTCGCGAAGTCGTTAATGATGTGCTGGTTGAGGGTGGAGTGCTGGAAGATCTGGCTGAATCTTTTCAGTTGCGTAATTTCCGCTTCGACAAGCAGGCAGAGCGCATAGCCGGGCCAGAAGGACTGTCTGAATCTGGTACTGCTTCCTCAATTGCCGAAGCGCTGGAATTTGTTGACGCTCAACTCAATGGCTTGCCCCTGGGTGGCATCGTGCTGGTAACCGATGGAGCTGACAACAGCGAAGTTGATCCGGGCATCAAGGCCGCTGAGTTTGGTAACAAGCAGGTGCCGGTTTTCACGGTCGGCGTTGGCCAGGAAGCTATTCCCCAGGATATCGGCATTGTCGATGTGAGTGCGGCTGAAACTGTGCTGGAAGGTTCAGTGTTCAACATCTCGGTTGGTCTCAATCACCAGGGCTATGAAGGTCAGGAGGTTGAACTTTCAGTCCGGGACGGCGATACCGTAGTCGAGTCACAGGTAGTAACACTCGGCCCCGAAGGCATCACCCGTCGTTATGAGCTGGAATTAACCCCGGAACGTCCCGAGGCGATTGTCTATGACCTGGAAGTGGAATTGCAGAGCGGCGAGATCATTGAGCAAAACAATGTTTACAGCTTCCTTGTGGACAATACTGAGAAAGAGCCACTTGACATTCTTTATATCGAAGGCCATCCGAGAAACGAATACAAGTTTATTCGACGTGCCGTAGAGGAAGACACTTCCATTCGGCTTGCTACCTATCTGCAAACTGGCCCGGAAAAATACTATCGCCAGGGTATAAATTCACCAACCGAGCTGAGTGAAGGCTTTCCCAGAGACAAGGAATCCCTCTATCAGTATGAGGCATTGATTCTAGGTGATATCGAAGAGAGCTTCTTCAACGCCGATCAACTGCAGATGATCGAGGATTTCGTTGCCGAGCGCGGCGGCGGATTCTTCATGAGCGGCATGATCGACGAGGAATTCATCAACACTCCTATCGCTGATATTCTTCCCGTTACCCTGGTTGAAGAAAATTTTCTCCCTGGACATCTTCGCGGCGGCATACGCAGAGGCAATCATGCGACCGGTGAGTTGTATTTCCCCCGGCTGACCAACAACGGCCGCTTTTCTCCCCTGTTGCGCCTTGCCAGCGACGATGCTGAGAACGATACCTTGTGGCGGCAATTGCCCGAACTGCAAGGCATCTATGTCACCGGACGCATAAAACCAGGTGCCACCGTGCTGATGGAGCATCCATTGCTGCAATACCAGAACCAGGCCTTGCCGGTACTGGCCACGCAACGCTATGGCAGTGGCCGCAGCGCAGTGATGACCACGGCCAGCAGCTGGCGTTGGCAGATGATGATGCCATTCGATGATCAGTCCCAGGAGACCTTGTGGCGACAGATGCTGCGCTGGTTGGCGGTTTCGGCACCTGAACGGATTACCATTGAATTCGATCGCGAGTTCTACAATGTCGGTGACGAGGTCAATATCACCGCGACGGTATTGGATGATAGTTACGAGGCGGATAACAACGCTTCTCTTTATATGCAGACCACCGGTCCGCTCGATCAGATTACCGATACACCGATGGAATGGGATATCGAGGAAGACGGTGTCTATCGCGCCAGCTTCACCGTTGAGGAAGAAGGGGTCTATAACCTGTTGGTCGACGTG